>DASWFO010000314.1:0-3925 GCA_036394195.1 Alphaproteobacteria bacterium
CTGCCCGACCTCGTCACCATGAACAACGCGCACTCCACGCACTTCACCGAATTCGTCGAGCCGCAGATCAAGTACGTGCTGCGCGGCTGGGGGACGGCGGAGCAGCCGGTCTACTACAACGTCAGCTATCTCGACCTGCACGTCCACAACGTGCAGACCAATGTGCGCGATTGGGGCGGCGGCACGCGGCTCAACGGCAATTCGATCTTCGTCTTCGAAAGTGCGGGGCTCTGCATCGCGCATCTCGGCCATCTCCATCACAGCCTCACCGACGCGCACCTGGCGGCACTGGGCAAGCTCGATGTCGTCCTGGTGCCGGTCGACGGCGTGTTCACGATGGGCCAGTTCGACATGATCGAGACCATCCAGCAGCTGAAGGCGCCGCTGCTGATCCCGATGCACGTCTTCGGCCCGGCCCGGCTGCAGCGCTTCCTCGAGCGCCTGCAGGCCGAGACCGCGTATCGCGTCCAGATGAGCGAGCAGCCCGACGTGATGCTGAGTTCGGCGACCCTGCCGACCCCGGCCGCCCCGGTGGTGCTGGTGCTGCCCGGCCAGTGACCCCAATCGCCGCCAAGCCCCCGAGCTTAAGCCCCTGACGTATTAAGAATTTATCGCAACACCGCAGGCCGGCTCCGGGCAGCCCGCGCTTGCTTGACGCGGAGCGCTTATGGCACAAAGCCCCGCCCGCTCCCGGGTGGAGACGAGTCACGTCATGGCCGCACGAGTCCGCAAGGCGATTTTCCCGGTGGGCGGGTTGGGCACGCGCTTCCTTCCCGCGACCAAGGCGATGCCGAAGGAAATGCTGCCGGTCGTCGATAAGCCGTTGATCCAGTACGCCGTCGAGGAGGCCCAGGCCGCCGGCATCGAGGAATTCATCTTCGTCACCGGCCGCGGCAAAGAGGCGATCGAGGACCATTTCGACCGGTCCTTCGAGCTTGAACGGACGCTCGACGAGCGCGGCAAGAAGGTCGAGCTTGCGGCGCTGCGCGCCTGGATGCCGAAGGCCGGCGACATCGCCTACACCCGCCAGCAGGAGCCGCTCGGCCTCGGCCACGCCGTATGGTGTGCGCGTCACCTGGTCGGTGACGAGCCATTCGCCGTGCTTCTCGCCGACGACCTGATTCTGGCCAAGACGTCGTGTCTCAAGCAGATGGTCGACGCCTATCCCGAGGTGCGCGGCAATCTGATCGCCGTGATGGACGTGCCGCGCGAGCACACCGAGCGCTATGGCGTGGTCGAGGCCGGCCGCAGCGACGGGCGCCTGGTCCAGATCAAGGGCCTGATCGAGAAGCCGGCGCCGGAGAAGGCGCCGTCGACGATCGCGGTGATCGGCCGCTACATCCTGGAGCCGATGGTCTTCGACTATCTCGGCCGCAAGACCAAGGGGGCCGGCGGCGAGGTGCAGCTCACCGATTCGCTGATCCCGATGATCGGCCGCAGCCCCTTCCACGGCTACCGGTTCGACGGCCGCCGGTTCGATTGCGGCGACAAAGTCGGCTTTTTCGAGGCCAATGTCGCCTTTGCCCTGGCCCGCGACGATATCGGCGCCGACGTGCAGAAGATCCTGCGGAATTACGTCTAGCGGCCGTCCGTTATGGCGGGGGATCCGCGGGACCCGGATCCGCGGCGGCGTGTCAAAGCAAGAGGGTTTCGATGAACATCGCGATGATCGGCACCGGCTATGTCGGGCTCGTGTCCGGCGCCTGTTTTTCCGAGTTCGGCGTCGAAGTCGTCTGCGTCGACAAGGATGAAGCGAAGATCGCGCGCCTGAAGCGCGGCGAGATCCCGATCTACGAGCCGGGGCTGGACGCTCTGGTGGCTGGCAACGTCAAGGCCGGCCGCCTGTCGTTCACCACCGACCTCGCCGCCGCGGTCCGCAACGCCAAGGCGGTGTTCATCGCCGTCGGCACACCCTCGCGGCGTGGCGACGGTCACGCCGATCTCTCTTATGTGTGGGCGGCGGCCGAGGAGATCGGCCGTGCCATGACCGGCTACACGGTCGTCGTCACCAAGTCGACGGTGCCGGTCGGCACCGGCCGCGAAGTGGCCAAGCGCATCCGGGGCGCGCGCGCCGATGCCGATTTCGACGTGATCTCCAATCCGGAATTCCTGCGCGAGGGCTCCGCGATCAACGATTTCATGCGGCCCGACCGCGTCGTCATCGGCGCCGACAGCGACCGCGCGCGCGAGGTCATGCGCAGCCTCTATCGGCCGCTGTACCTGATCGAGACGCCGATCGTGTTCACCGCGATCGAGACGTCGGAGCTGATCAAATACGCCGCCAACACGTTCCTGGCGGCCAAGATCACGTTCATCAACGAGATCGCCGATCTGTGCGAGAAGGTCGGCGCCGACGTGCACGACGTGGCGCGCGGCATCGGTCTCGACGGCCGCATCGGCCGCAAGTTCCTGCATCCGGGGCCCGGCTACGGCGGGTCGTGCTTTCCGAAGGACACGCTGGCCCTGGTGCGCACGGCACAGGAGGTCGGAGCGCCGCTGAAGATCATCGAATCGGTCGTCGCCGTGAACAACGACCGCAAGAAGCACATGGCCAAGCGGATCATCGCGGCCTGCGGCGGCAGCGTGAAGGGCAAGACCATCGGCATCCTCGGCCTGACCTTCAAGCCGAACACCGACGACATGCGCGAGGCGCCGAGCCTCGCGATCATTCCCGTGCTCCAGGAGGCCGGGGCCCGGGTCAAGGCGTTCGACCCCGAGGGAATGGACGAGGCGCGCCAGCATCTCCCGGACGTGACGATGTGCGACGACGCCTATGCGGCGATGAAGGATTCGGACGCGGTGGCCATCGTCACGGAGTGGAACGAGTTCCGGGCACTCGATCTCGAGCGCATGAAATCGCTGCTGCGCGCGCCGGTCGTCGTCGACCTGCGCAACATCTACGCGCCCAGCGAAATGATCGCCGCGGGGTTCCGCTACTCCTGCGTCGGCCGGCCGGTGACCGCCGGGCCCGCCGGCAATGACTGAGGCCCACCGCTTCGACCCGACGATTCTCCGCGAATACGACATCCGCGGCATCGTCGGCAAGACCCTGTCGGCCGCCGACGCGCGCGCGGTGGGACGCGCCTTCGGCTCGGAGGTCGTGCGCGCCGGCGGGCGCCGCGTGGCGCTCGGCCGCGACGGCCGGCTGTCGTCGCCCGAGCTCGCCGACGCGGTCGCAGACGGCCTCGCCGCCTGCGGCCTCGAGGTGATCGCGATCGGCGTCGGCCCGACCCCGATGCTCTATTTTGCCGTCTGCGAGTTCGGTCGCGACGGCGGCGTCATGGTGACCGGCTCGCACAATCCGGCCGAGTACAACGGCTTCAAGATGATGCTCGGCAGGGCGAGCTTCTGGGGCAAGGATATCCAGGCGCTCGGCCGCCGAGCCGCCGCCGGCGATTACGCGGCGGGCAAAGGGGCCGTGGTGCCCGATCGCGTCGAGGACAAGTACGTCGTCCGGATCCTCCGCGACTACAAGCCCGGGCGCCCGCTCACGGTGGCGTGGGACGCCGGCAATGGCGCGGCCGGCCCGATCATGCGGGCGCTCACCAGGCAGCTGCCGGGACGCCATGTCCTGTTGAACGACGAGATCGACGGGCGCTTTCCCGCCCACCATCCCGACCCGACCGTTCCGGAAAACCTCGAGCAGCTGCGCCAGGCGGTCCGCGAGCACGGCGCCGACGTCGGCATCGCCTTCGACGGCGATGCGGACCGCATCGGCGTCGTCGATGGGCGGGGGCGGATCCTCTGGGGCGACCAGATCCTGGCCCTGCTCGCGCGCGACGTGCTGGCCGAGCGGCCGGGGGCGACGATCATCGCCGACGTGAAGGCCAGCCAGGGGCTGTTCGACGAGGTCGCGCGCCTGGGCGGCAAGCCGCTGATGTGGCGCACCGGCCATTCGATCATCAAGACCAAGATGGCGGAGACC
>DASWFO010000315.1:0-1502 GCA_036394195.1 Alphaproteobacteria bacterium
GTTTGGCAGGGCTCCGGCCGCCACCAGGGAGACCTCGCCGCGCAGCCTTGTCACGGCCGCAAGCGTCGTGGCAACCGCCGCCGCGAGGCCGTCCGGCGCCGCGGGGCATTCCGCCATCAAGGTCATGACGTCCTGCTCGCCAGGGCGGGTCACGACCAGACGAAGCCTGCCGAGTTCCCGGTGCCGCCGGCCGATCTCGGCGACCTGGGCGGGGTGCACGAACATCCCCTTGATCTTTGTCGTCTGGTCGGCGCGGCCCATCCAGCCCTTGATCCGCATATTGGTTCGCCCGCATGGCGACCGCCCGGCGAGCACCGCCGAAAGATCGCCGGTGGCGAGGCGGATCATCGGGTAGTCGGGGTTGAACGAGGTGACCACGACTTCGCCGACATCGCCGTCTGGCACCGGATCGCCGGTGCCGGGGCGAACAATCTCGACGACGACGTGCTCGTTCACCACCATGCCGTCGCGCGCCGCCGTCTCGTACGCGATGACGCCGACCTCCGCAATGGCGTAGCACTGCAGTACGTCGACGCCTCGTGCGGCAAGCTCCTGGCGCAATGTGGCGGGGAGCGCGGCGCCGGACACGAGCGCCCGTTTGAGCGAGGACGGGTTCTTGCCTGACCTTTCCGCACCGTCGAGCAGAAGTTTCAGGAAATCCGGCGTGCCGGCATACCCGGAAGGCTTGAAATGCGCGATGGCGTCGATCTGCTGGTCGGTGTTGCCGACCCCGCCCGGGATCACGGCGCAGCCGAGCGCATGGAGGCCGGATTCGAAAATGAACGCGCCCGGCGTGAGATGGTACGAGAACGCATTATGGACGATGTCGCCGCGGCGGAACCCGCAGGCGAATAGCGCCCGTGCGGCGTCATAGCTGTCAGGCGTTTCGCATTCGGGCTCGAAGATCGGGCCGGGCGACATCATGAGGCGGCGCGCTTTGCCGGGCGGCGTCACGTTGAAGCCGCCGAACGGCGGATCGGCCTGCTGCAGCGCCGGCAACTCTGACTTGCGCAGCAACGGCAGCTGGGCCAGACCGGCGCGACTGGCTGCCGCAGTGGGCTCGAGCCTACCAAGCTGACGCGCCCACCCGGGCGCCGTCTTGGCGAGCCGCACGGTTTCGACCACGCGGGCAAAGTGCGCGCGCTCGCGCGCCTCCGGATCGGATATTTCAAGCGCGTCGTAGTACTCCGGCACCATTTCCGCTCTCCGAAACTCTGGCGTCGCCGGACGAGCCTGCGCCGACGCCAGTCCATGGCGGATCGGCGCCCATTGAACCATCGGCGGGGCTGCAGCGACGAAAGAGGAGAGATTTGCGATCTCCTCCCTAGCAATCTCTCGAACTGGGCGCCACGACGTATGGCGCCCTTTTTTCTGCCCCCAGGCTAGGGGTGGGGCCAGGCGGCGGTGCCATGATGACGACAGGCGCCATCCCAGGCCTGGGGTTTGACGGCGGGCCGGCGGCACGGCATTGATCGTCACTCCATGCCCCAAGCCTCAATCTC
>DASWFO010000316.1:0-2145 GCA_036394195.1 Alphaproteobacteria bacterium
GCCGGGAAAGGCGAGACCACCCTGGTCGTCATCTCCTGGAGCAGGTCCGTCGCCGTAATAGTGATGGGCATAGTGCAACGCGAACACTGTGTGGGTCACTGTCCAGGACGCGACCACGGTCAAGCCGGCGAGAGTGAGGCGTGCACCAAGAGCCGCCGCGGTCTCATGGCCCTCCCGCTGCAAAGCGAAACCCAGCGCGACCAAGCTTGCCGCGGCCGCGGCAACGATGATCGCGAGAACGACCCACCGGCGCGGATCGACCAGTCTCGCCCGCTGCCGCACGCGCTGGGGCGACGCCCCCGCAATGATGTACGCAGTGATGCCCAGGAACAGGACCACGCCGACCACCCAGCCGGAAGCGAGGCGGATCGACAGCCGCATCGTGTCGGGCAACATGGCGAAGGCGATGGCGCCGGCGGCGGCGCACAGCAGCACGCGACCGCTGGCGGCGACGAGATCGCGGGGGCGCGCCGACAAGATCGCCGGCCGCTTCAACCCGGGGCGCCGTCGTCGCGCGAACGGTATTCGATCGCGGAGACCGCGCCAGAGCGCGGCTTGGTCATGCGCTCGAGGCCGCAAGCGTGGTCATTGGCGCACCCATCACGTCGTCGAGATGCAGTCGGCATCGACGCCATGGGCACCGGCAGTTCCGCGCGCGAGGCCTTTTGCCCGTCGGTCACATCTCCCTCGAATGACGCCGAAACGGCACAGCGGCGTCGCGGCGGCGCAAGCTTAACAGCTGGAGCGCGCGGGACAAGAAGGTTGCACGGCGGAGGACCTATTCGCCTGACAGCCAGTCCGGCCGCGTCCGATAGTGTGCTGCTGCGTCATGGAAATGTGCTTGGCGCACAGCGCTTCGAGCCGGTCTCGCGGCGCTACCGTCTTGTCTCGCAGCGCGGCCGAGAAGCGCTCGATCGCCGCCGCCGATGAGCCATGGTTGTTGGAAATGTCGGCGCGGCTGCTAAGTAAGTTGATGGCTTGAGACTCGGTTGCCTCGTTCCTTGAAGCAGATGTCAGCGGATTGCCGCCCTCCTCGGGCGGCGATAGTCCGGAGTTACCGGGTTGACCCGGACCGCCGGCTGGCGGGGCCGACGCCCTGAAGCCATCAGCTCCATCCGACGGATGGAGCTGATGCGGCCCCACGCCGGGCATGCCTTACCGAATCCGACGGGATGGAACCTCAAGGAGCTCCTCGAGGAGTTGCGCCGACTCGCCGGGGTCGTGTTCGTCGTGCTGCAGCGGCGGCGCGGTGGTCGCCTCGACATGGCCATGTCCCGCCGCGTTGGCGATTTCCTCGAACGCGTACGCCATGCCCACGAGCTTGTCATCGTCCCAGGCACGTCCCAACAGCTGGATGTTGATCGGCTGTCCGTCGTCGTTGTAGCCCACCGGGAAGACGACGGTCGGAATGCCGTTTGACGCGCTCGGCGTGTCCCTGCGGCCAAAGCTCGCCAGGCTGCCGCCGCCGTCGTTGAGGCTGATGTCGCTCAGGAGACCGGGATAGACGACGGCGTCAACGCCCTTTCCGTCGGCGCCCGCCGTATCCATCCACGTCTTCGCCGTTGCCTGGCGCCCCCTTAGATAGTCTCGCCACTCTTGGATCTGGGCGGCGGTCAACGGCGCAGAGGGCGCGGCCGAGCAGGTGCTCGCGTCGGCCCGGACATACGCGACCTTCTTCTGGGAGCAGTTCACGTCGACCGGCGTGAGGATCGAGAAGCCCTCTGTCGCCAGCTCGGGATGACTGCCGATGTACAGCCACCAGCCCTCAGAGACTCTGTCGGTGGTCGGCGCGGTCGGCGCCGGCGGCGTGTCGGTGCCGCCGACCGTCACGCCCATCGGGACGATGGTTGCGCCGGCGTCCACGAAATACTGGAGCGCTGCCATTTCGGCGTTGACGGTGTTCGTCGTCCCGAACGGGTCGACCCATGTCGACGCGATGAAGCCGATCCGCTTGCCCTTGAGCGCGTGCGGGTCCAGCACGGAACGCCAGTCCGCGGGAGTATGCCGGCCGGGTGCCGAGGTTTCCGGATCCGCGGGATCGACCGCCACGACGACATTGAGGATGTCGGCCAGATCCGGAACCGAGCGTGCCATCGCGCCGCCGAAGTCTGTCAGGTATGTCAGCGGCATGACGCCGGTGCCGCT
>DASWFO010000317.1:0-34614 GCA_036394195.1 Alphaproteobacteria bacterium
CCGACCCGCCGCCGAGGTAGACAGCGCCCGCCCGCGGCCTTAGAACCTGCGAGACCAAGCGAAGAGCCCGTAGCTCAGCGGTAGAGCATCTGACTTTTAATCAGAGGGTCGTGGGTTCGAACCCCACCGGGCTCACCAATAATCTGAACTAGAGCAGTCGAACAATCGTGACAGAGAGCGGGTGCACCCGTCGTGCACCCGCCAAAACGAATTTCAGGCCTCGCGGGCGTGACGGACACGCCTACCGACCCGGGGTGACGTTATCCGGGTTCATGTTTGGGTTCATCGGATCCTTGGTGACCGGGTCGCGGTTGGGATTCTGCGGACTCGCCCCGGCGGACGGCGGCAGCGCCCGGGTTCCGGGCTGGGTTGTCGAGTACCCCGGCTGCGCTTGCGGTGGCACCTGCATCATCTGCCGCTGCTGGCTCGGCGGCGGCGTTTCGGGAATTTTGTAATCCTCCTGCGGCCGGTCCGCCGGCTGCGCAAACGCCGGCAGGCTTGTCATGACGAGCATCGCCGCGAGACTGAGTCTGATTTTGTCCATGGCGTTCTCCTGCGTTGGAGACGATCAGATACGAAGGACAACACAGCCGTCGCCACTTTACTCCCGTTCCCGAAGCACGCGACCTCACCCATTGGTATGATCAACGGTGCCGACCGCCATGGCCGTGTCAGCCGGGATCGCGTTGCGCGCCACCGCGGCTATGCGCAAAAGTTTTGCGCGCGAATTTGCAAAGCGTCGTCAGCAGCTTCCCGAAACCCTTGCGCCCTTGCGCGCCTTTTGGAGCGCAATCCCAGGCAAGCCGCTTCGGCCGGTTCACCCGCCGGCCGGTTTCAAGCGGCGGCTGACGTCGTCCATGTAACTCTCGCGGACGAACAGGAAAGCGCGAAACGCCCCGTATTGCTTCATATTCGCCTGGTGCCAATCCGGGGCCAATCCGTCCGGCGGATACGCGACCTCCAGCCGAAACGGGAACCCAAGCAGGTTCATCGTCGAGAAGAGAAGCCGCGTCGACAGCGCCGTGCCGTAAGAGTACCGCGACCACACGCCCGTCAGGCCAGGCTGTGAGGCCGGCCGCGGCTCGCCGAGCCGGATCAGGTTTTCGTCCGACTCGATGAATCCGCTCCACACGAAAACCGCCTTTTTGGCGATCCCGGCCAACACCTGCAGGACGTGCAGGGGATCGCCGACATGGCACAGGAAGGCCATGCTCGACACGACGTCGAACTCGCGGCCGCTGTCGTCGGGGTTGCCCGTGGCGATGGCGGGCTGCGGCTCATTGACATAGGCGCCCGGCATGAACCGGGCGGGCGAGCCAGTCAGCCCGGTCAGAAATGA
Source organism: Alphaproteobacteria bacterium (assembly GCA_036394195.1). Taxonomy (GTDB): domain Bacteria; phylum Pseudomonadota; class Alphaproteobacteria; order CACIAM-22H2; family CACIAM-22H2; genus DATJPD01. Next base: position 1,340 of record DASWFO010000317.1, read on the forward strand.
AAAGGCGTTGGCGTGCCGGGGAAGGTCCAGCCCGAAGCAGTCGCCCATCCCATTCAAGGACATGAAAATCGGCAACAGACCGGAGTTGCAGGACACGTCCAGATAGGTTTCGCCCGGGAACGCGGCGCACATCGCGCGCGCGAACGCCTCGTAGGTGCGGAGCAGCCGCGTGTTCGCGTCCAACGCCCGCTGGAACATCTCCGGGCCGTCCGCGGACAGGTCGTAGACTTCGCGCCGCGGATGCGCTTCCGGATCGGGCGAGTACAGCCAGTCATACGCAACGCCCGTGCAGACGGTGTCCGCCACGATGAACGGCTGGTACTCGAGCAGCGCTTTGGCCCGCTCGACGTCGGCGGCGGACAACCTGTACGGGCGCAAATCCATGCCGCCACGCTAACACGGATCGGCGCTTCGGTTACTCGCCCGGTTCGGCCTGCAGGCGCACCGGCCCCGGCCGGCGGTTGGAGCGCGGCTTGATCACGCGCTCGCTGTAGACGGTCTCGAGCGGCGTCCCATTCATCTCGCCCGAGGTTTTGAAGCCGTACTCGACCGGCTTGTCGTCGATCGGGCAGCCGGGCAGGCGGGGCACCCGCGTGGGCACTTTCAGCGGGCCGCTGGCGTGGCGCTCGGCGATGCTCTCCGGCAGGCCGTTGAAGTCCTTGAAACCGCTTTTCAGCGCCCGGTGGCGGCGCAGCTTCAGCGGCAGGTCCTCGCTCCAGATCTTGTTCGCCCAGATCGGCACCAGCCAGCGCAGCACCGGCGCCAGCATCACCCGCCAGCTGGACAGGAAGAAGACATAGCGGCTGCGCGACACGATCATGTCCGGCGCTGGCTCGGTGATCGCCAGCGTGGTCAGCACGGGCACGCCGAACATGGTCGTGTAGTTCGAGAACGTGTTCTCGGCGTGCTTCTGGTGGATCGCCCAGCTGAAGGTCTTCAGGAAGCGGAAGACCGGCGGGCGAACGACCAGCAGGTCGACGCGCATCCGCTCGTCGTCGAACAGGATCTTGTCGTCGTCGTAGCCGGCGCCGTGGACGACGCCGACATGCTCGGCGTCCCAGTAGTTCCACATGCCGGCCGCGATCGAGCAGTTCGCGAGCTCGCGGCGGAATTCGAAATCAAGGATTCGCATTGCGGAACACGACCAGCTTGCCGTCGCGCCATTCGCTCTTGAAGAACTTCACGCAGCCCTTCATCGGATAGGTGAGGCAGCGCCCGTCCTCGGCGTCGAACTCCCACGCATGCCAGCGGCAGCGCAGCTTCTGCGACTGCGGGACGAAATCGAGCTCGCCGCCGAAATGCGGGCAGACCCCGGAGATGACCAGCGGGTGAGGGGCCCGGTCGAACACCACGACTTCGTCCCGCCAGGCTTCGACCCAGTGATTGATCCGCCGCTCTTTGGCGAGCTCCTCGCGCGAGCACACGGAAACCTCGTCCGGCGGCGGGGGGTTGTGCCCCAGCACGTTTTGTCTCTGATCAGGCATTTCTGTCGAGTAACCCTGACTTTTTCGCTGGCGGACGCCGCGCGGTACCCCCGGCTGTGCGTCCGAGGCCGGAGTTTAGCCGCTCGGCGCGGTCCGGCAAGTCAATAGATGGGTCCGGCTCGCCGCGGACAACCTCTTGAAAAGCCCGCAATAAGGTTGCCGTTTGGCCGGGGTTTCAGCAGAGTCAGCCGCGACTCGTCCGCCCCGGAAGAGATGGAGTCCCATGGCGTCCCCGCCCCGGTCACCACGGCCGCGCGATCTTCGGCTTCAGGAATACCTCGCCTTCGCCCGCCAGCGCCCCGATCTGTTCGACGTGGGCGAGGGCGGCATTCGCATTCTCCTCGATTCGGCCGAGATCGAGCAGGTCGAGGACGACGTGACAATCGATCTTCGCCGCCGCGGCCTGTCCGAAACCGGGGCCGAGATCGGGATCATCGCCAAGGATCCGTGGTTCTGGCTGATCCGCGACGCGGTTGAATTCCCCGACGGGGCGCGGCGGGCCTATGCCCGTTTCATCAACCGCACCGGTCACGGCTCCGCGGTCCTGCCGCTCTTCGAAGATCGTGTGATGCTGACGCGGCAGTTCCGGCATGCGATCCGGCGCTGGTCGCTCGAGATTCCGCGTGGCGGCATCGAGATCGACAAGACGCCGGACGAGACCGCCATCGCCGAAGTCCGCGAGGAGATCGGCGGGGAAATCACCGAGCTGGTCCCGCTGGGCTTCGTCCATGGGTCGACCAACATCTATTACAACGGCGTTTATCTTTATTTCGCCCGGCTGAGCCGGATCGGCGCGCCGCAGCTCAGCGAAGGGATCATCAGCATCGAGCAGCCGACGGTGGCCGAATTCGAGCGCATGCTGCGCGACAACGAGGTCACGGATTCATTTACGATCTCGGCGTACTTTCAGGCTAAATTGCGCGGCCTCGTGTAATCGTCGGCGCATACGCCCGGGAGGAGTTCGGTGAAATTCGGTCTTTTCGATCACGTCGACCGGTCGGACGACCGGCCGCTGGCCAGGCAATTCGACGAGCGGCTCGACTATGCCGCCGCGGCCGATGCGGCCGGCTTCTACTGCTATCACGTGGCCGAGCATCACGCGACGCCGCTCAACATGGTCCCGGTCCCGGGCGTGTTCCTCGCCGCCGTCGCCCGCGCGACCAGGCGCCTGCGCCTCGGGCCGCTCGTGTATCTCCTGCCGCTCTACACGCCGCTGCGCCTGATCGAGGAGATCTGCATGCTGGATCACCTCTCGAACGGCCGGCTCGACCTCGGGGTCGGGCGCGGCGTGTCGCCGTACGAGCTCAACTACGCCAAGGTTGATCCGGAGACCTCGCGTGAGGTGTTCATCGACAGCTTCGATGCGGTGATGCACGGCCTGACCCACGACCGGCTGACGCATGCCGGCAAATATTTCACCTACACCAACGTGCCGATGCCGCTGAAGCCGCTGCAGACGCCGTACCCGCGGATCTGGTACGCGTCGTCGAACGAGATCGGCTCGCGCTGGGCCGGCGAGCGCGGCGTGAATTTCTGCACGCTGGGGACCACCGAGCGCGCCAAGGGCGACATCCGCGTCTTCACCGAGACCTTGGCCAAGCGCGGCGGGCCGGCCGTCGCCAACCCGGATTTCCCCAGCGGTACGGCGATCGGCATCATGCGGCACATGGTGCTCGCCGAAAGCCACGACGAGGCGATGAAGACCGCCAAGCCGGCGTTCGATTATTGGCATCGCAGCCTGACCTTGCTCGAGCGCGAGAACGCCGGGGCCGCCGGACGGGTGGGGCGCAGCATGCAGGGCAGCGTCGAGGAGGGCATGGCGAAGGGCTCGGTCCTGGTCGGCACACCCGACACGGTGCGCGCCGAGATCGAGCGCCAGACCCGGGAGCTCGGCCTCAACTACATGATGTTCAGCTGCTTCTTCGGCAACATGGCGCTGGACCACGCGCTGCGCACCCTCAACCTCTTCGCCCGCGACGTGATGCCGAAGATGAAGGGCTGACGAAGCGTTGTCACCGGTTCTGATTCGTCATGCCGGCGAAAGCCGGCATCCAGTGGCTTTCAGGACTGGACCCCGGCTTTCGCCGGGGTGACGAGCAAAAGAGACTGGCGCTTCGCCTGCGACGGATGCCGAAAATTAAAAGCTGACCGAAACGGAGGACACAGGGCCGTTTTCTTTTTCCGTCATTGGCGGGCTTGACCCTCTGGGTTCCCACCCACCTCTCGTCATGCCCGCGAAAGCGGGCATCCAGTCTTCACACCAGCAGTTCGTCATAGAGGTCGCGCCATTCAGGATTAGCTCTCTCGATCAATTCGAGCTTCCAGTCACGGCGCCACTTCTTCATTTGGGTCTCCCGCACGATTGCCAGGGGCATGGTTTCATGAAATTCGGCATAGACCAGCATGTGCACCCGATATGTCTTCGTGAACCCGTCCGCCTGTCCTGACCTGTGCTCGGCTACCCGGCGCACCAAGTCATTGGTGACGCCGATATACAGCGTTCCGTTGCGTTTGCTCGCCAGAATGTAAACGCAGGGCCGCCGCATTCGGGGATTATGACAGACTGGATGCCCGCTTTCGCGGGCATGACGCATTGGGGTTGCAGGCAAAATTCACCCCATTCCACCTACACGAGCTCCGTTCTAAGATCGGGGGGTCATCGCCAGCAACGCGTCGCCCTATAAGAACGTCAACGCGACGCCCAGGGGAGGGACCGATGTCGCCATCCATGTTGAGCCGTCTGGCCGTGGGCGCGGCGCTCGCGAGCGCGCTTCTGGCTCCCGCCGGGGCCGCCGCGCAGATCTCCGAGGACGCCGTCAAGATCGGCGTGCTGACCGATCTGAGCGGCCCGGCCTCCGACCCGACCGGGCAGGGCTCGGTCGCCGCCGCCGAAATGGCGGTCGCCGATTTCGGCGGCACCGTCGCCGGCAAGCCGATCCAGGTCATCTCCGCCAACCATCAGCTGAAGCCCGACATCGGCGCCGGAATCGCCCGCCAATGGTACGACGTCGACAAGGTCGACCTGATCGTCGACGTGCCGGTGTCCGCGGTCGGCCTCGCCGTCCAGGAAGTCGCCCGCCAGAAGCAGCGGCTGTTCATCACCCACAGCACCGGGACGACCGACTTCACCGGCAAGGCCTGCTCGCCCTACGGCATGCAATGGGTGTTCGACACCCATGCGCTGGCGACCGGCACCGCCCGCGAGGTGACCAAGCGCGGCGGCGACAGCTGGTTCTTCCTCACCGCCGATTACGCGTTCGGCTATTCCCTGGAGAAGGACGCCGGCGAGGTGGTCAAGCAGATGGGCGGCAAGGTGCTGGGCTCGGTGCGCCATCCGTTCCAGTCGCCCGACCTGACGTCCTTCGTGCTGCAGGCCCAGGCGTCGAAGGCCAGGATCATCGGCATCGCCAGCGGCCCGCCGGACAACGTCAACGCGATCAAGCTCGGCGGCGAGTTCGGGATTTTCAAGGGCGGCCAGCAGATGGCCGGCCTCCTGGTCCTCATCACCGACGTCCACGCCATGGGGCTGAAGACCGCGCAGGGCCTGCTGCTGACCACGTCCTTCTACTGGGACATGGACGATCAGACCCGCACGTGGTCGAAGCGCTACATGGCCCGGATGAACAAGGCGCCGACGATGTGGCAGGCGGGCGTCTATTCGTCCGTCATCCATTACCTGAAGGCGGTCAGGGCCGCGGGCACCGACGCGCCGCTCAAGGTCGCGGCCAAGATGCGCGAGACCCCGGTCGAGGACTTCTTCTCGCGCCATGGCCGGCTGCGCGAAGACGGAAAGATGGTGCACGACGTGTATCTCGTGCAGGTGAAGACGCCGGAAGAATCCAAATTTGCCTGGGACTACTACAAGGTCCTGGCGACCATCCCGGGCGATCAGGCGTTTCCGCCGCCCGACCCGGTCTGCCCGCTGGTCAAGAAATAGAACCCAAGGAGAGGACAATATGGCGACGTGGTTCAAAATCGCGGCCCTCGCGGCCGTGCTCGGCACCCTGGGCGGCACTGCCCGGGCGCAGCTCCTGATTACCGCCAACGATGAGAAACAGACCTGGGATCAGGCCGGCAAGCCGGTCTTCATGCCGCCGGGCAAGGACACGGTGTCGATCATCGACATCGGCAACCGCACCAAGCCGCGCATCGTCGCCAGCATCCCGATGATGAATACGGTGATCGGTCCGCCGACCAACCTCGGCATCACGCCCGATCACAGCCTGGCGCTGGTGGCGAACTCGATCGAGCTGGTGCAGGACGGCGGAAATTGGAAGCCCCAGCCCGATAACAAGCTGTTCGTCATCGACCTGAAGGCGTCGCCCGCGAAACAGATCGCGACCGTCGAGCTGGGCAAACAGCCGTCGGGTCTCGCCATCAGCAAGGCCGGCGACCTGGCGCTGGTCGCCAACCGCGCCGACGGCACGGTGAGCGTGCTGTCGATCAAGGGCAAGGACGTGAAGGTCGTCGATACGGTGAGTGTCGGCACGCCGGCCGACAACGTCTCGTCCGTCGCGATCACCCCCGACGGGAAGCGCGGCCTGGTCTCGAAGTTCGCCGCGCACAAGGTCGGGGTGCTCGACATCGACGGCCAGAAGGTGACCTACACCAAATACGACATGAACACCGGGCTGTGGCCGTACAACGTGAAGATCTCGGCCGACGGCAAGCTCGCTTTCGCCAACAACAACGGGAACAACGGGGCGTCGGACGGCAATATGGATACGGTCGCGGTCATCGATCTCGACGCCAAGCCGATGCCGCGCGTCGTCGACCACGTGGTGGTCGGCGACGGGCCGGAAGGGCTGGCGGTGAGCCCGGCCGGCACCTATGTCGCGTCGGTGATCCTGAACGGCAGCAACGCCGCCAAGGATGCGCCGTTCCCGCACGGAAAGTCCTACATCGCGCTGTTGAAGATCGAGGGGCACAACCGGGTGCATCGCGTGGCGACTGCGCAGGTCGGCAACCTTGCGGAGGGTGCTGCGTTCAGCCCGGACGGGAAGTACCTCTATGTCGGCAACTACATGGATCGCGACATGACGATTCTCGAGGTCGGGGGCGACAGGCTGAAGCGCGTCGGATCGCTGAAGCTCCCAGGACAGCCGGCGTCGTTGCGCGGGAATTCGCAGTAATTGCAAAAACGGTGAAGGCGGTACGCCTTCACGTCTCCGTCATGGCCGGGCGAACAGGGGCGCAAGCCCCTGCCGAGACCCGGCCATCCATTCCGCGTCGCTCCCGCGCACGCGGGAATCCAGAATCTTTTTCACCACGGAGGCACGGAGATCGCGGAGAGGAGACGCACTCTCCGTAATCTCCGTGCCTCCGTGGTTGAATTTTCTGGATGCCCGCTTCCGCGGGCATGACGAGATGGAAATTTGTCCCGCCCGGTCGGAAAACGCTTTACGCGTAGTACTTGCCGAAGCGGTTATCGAGGAACGTCGAGAGCGCCACGCTCTCCTGGCGGACGAACCCGCGCTGCGGCAGCACGCCGGCGCGCAGCAAATCGACCATCGCGCACAGGCCGGCCGCGGTGGTGACCTGGATCGCGCTGCGCCGCACACCGCCAACGTCCTGGCTGTAGATCTTCTTGGCCAGCGATTCCTGGGTCAGCCGGCCCTCGCGCAGCCCGGTCGCGGTCACGAAGATCAGCACCACGTCCTGCACCGTGACCGGCACCGCCGCCTCGAAGACCTCTTTCAGCAGCTCGCGCCGCCGTCCGAGCCCGAGGTCATGGATCAGGAGCTTGATGATGTCGCGGTGGCCGGGATAGCGGACGGTTTTGTAATCGACATTCGCGATCGCGCCGTCGAGGGTCTCGCACAACGTGCCCAGGCCGCCCGAGGTGTTGAAGGCCTCATAGGTGGTGCCGTCGAGCGAGAACATCTCGTGGCCTTCCAGCGGCAGGACCTCGCGCCGGATCCCGTCGAGGATCACCTCGCACGGATTGCAGTACTCGTTGATCAGGCTTTCCGTGCACCAGGTGAGATTGTATTTCAGCGCGTTGGTCGGAAAGACGGGGAGGGCGCCGACGCGCATATGCAGGTCGGTCGCGCGCTCGAAACGCTGCGCCAGGTCGTGCGCCGCGATCGCGATGAAGCCGGGCGCCAGCCCGGATTGCGGGACGAAGGCGGTGTTCGCCTCGGCCGCCAGCGCTTTCACGTGGCGAGTGCAGGCGACGTCCTCGGTGAGATCGAAATAATGCACGCCCGCGGCCTTGGCGGCGTTGGCGACCGGCGGGACGAACGAGAACGGCAGCGCGTTGATGACCACCTGGCGGCCGGCGAGGGCCTGGCCCACGGCCGCCTCGTCCGCCGCGTCGATCTGAACCTTCGGCAGCGCCGCCGGAAGCCGCGCCAGGGTCTGGGCGTCGTGATCGCCGACCGCCACGTCGTAGTCGCCGCTGCCCTGGAGCATCTGGGCGATCGTCATCCCGACGCTGCCCGCACCGAGAATCAGGACGTTCATGGGGCTCTCAAGCTGGAGGCAAAGACTGCCGAACGCAAGCCGCCGGTGTTCTGAAGACGCGCTATTGGCGCGACTCTGACAGATGATACCAGTGCAGAACATCCTCAGTCGTCACCCCGGCCAAGCGGCGCAGCCGCGTGAGCCGGGGTCCATGCTGCCACGGGCGAGATGGACCCCGGATCTCGCTTCGCTCGTCCGGGGTGACGAGGGAAAAAGGATCGGGACTCATCTGTTGGCGTCGATCCGCTATTGCGCGGTCCAGCCCCCGTCGATGGTGTAGGCGGCACCGCGGATCTGGGCCGCGGCGTCGGAGCACAGGAACGTGGCCAACCCGCCGATCTGTTCCGGGGTCACGAACTGCCGCGACGGCTGCTTTTCCGACAGCAGCCGGATCTTGGCGTCCTCGTTCGAGATATTGTCCCGCTTCGCCCAGTCGTCGACCTGCTTCTGCACCAGCGGCGTCAGCACCCAGCCCGGGCAGATCGCGTTGCAGGTGATGCCGGTGGTCGCCGTCTCGAGCGCCACCACCTTGGTCAGCCCGACGATGCCGTGCTTGGCCGCGACATAGGCGACCTTGTGCTCGGAGGCGACGAGGCCGTGGGCCGACGCGATGTTGATGATGCGGCCCCAATTGCGCGCCTTCAGCTGCGGCATGGCGGCGCGGATGGCGTGAAACGCCGCCGACAGGTTGATGGCGATGATCGCGTCCCATTTCTCCGGCGGGAAGCTCTCGATCGGGGCGGTGTGCTGGATGCCGGCGTTGTTGACCAGGATGTCCACCCGGCCGAGGGCGGTCGTCGCGTATTGGATCATCAGCGCGATGTCGTTCGGCTTCGACATGTCGGCCGGCGAGTAAAACACCTTCACGCCGAATTCCCCGGCGAGGCTGGCCTTGAGCCGATTGATCTCGGCCTCATCGGCGAAGCCGTTCAACAGGAGGTCGGCGCCTTCCTTGGCCAGGGCGCGCGCGATCCCAAGGCCAATCCCGCTCGTCGAGCCGGTGACAACCGCCGCTTTCCCCTTCAGCATCACGCCCTCCCTTAACCGCAAAAAGTCTGGATTTTACAAAAACATAAGACGCAAAGTTTCCATGCTTAGTGAAGCCTTAAACCGGCCCCTGTACGGTGGGCACGATAACATTTCGTCGCAACCACTGTTCGGGAGAATCCCATGGAAACCGCCGGCGTCGGCGCTTCGCCGCCCCCCACACCGAGCTTCCCGTCGCCCCAGCAGCCGGACGCGGCACCTCCGCAGCCACCGGCGACTCAATCGCCGCCTCCGTCCGCGGACTCCGGCCGCGGCCGCACGACCGACACCACGGCGTGACGCCGCCGCCCTCGGTTGATCGAACATTTGACGTGAAAAAGGGGCCGTAGAGCCCCTTTTTTTATCGGCTTATTTGCGGTTGGCGGCCGTATCCGGCCCGACCCGCGGCCACACCCATTCGACGTTGTCGGGGCGCCAGCTCGGCAGGTTGCGCAGCACCCGGCGGAGCACGGCCTGCTGACGCATGGCGGTTGCGGTGCTTTCGGCCTTTCCCTTGACCGCGCGCCGCTGCGATCCCGGCAATCCGTCGAAGGTGCTCCGCGCCTGGATGAAGTCGCGGCGTTCGTCGCTGCCGGCGGCCACGAGGATTTGTTGAAAAGCCCGGCTATTGGCGCCAACCACCTCGGCAACGGCGTTGGCGAGGATCATCATGGCCTTGTCGGGTTGGGCAGGCATCGGACCTCCAGCTTACCGCATCTGTGGCCGGGCACGAATATTGATTGTGACGCGATCCCCAGGCTATCGTCTCGACTCTGATAGGGAAAGGTTAAGACTATGTTTGCACCCGTGCCCTTGGCCTTGGCCGCGTTCGCCGCCAGCGGCGCTCTCACCGAGGACCGCTACGGGCCGCTTCCCGCGACCCCGACCTTCGCCGATCAACCGCGGATCGAGCAGCCCTATCGCGACGGCACGCGCCTGGTCGGCCTGCCTTATCTGGACCCGAATTCGGCCGACCAAGCCTGCCCGCGCGGCTACGAGATCCGGCGCCAGGAGACCCGCGAAGACGGCTCCAAGGTCTATCTCGTGTGGACGCTCCGCTGCCGATAGCTTCGGCGGCGCTAGACAGGCGTCATTGCGAGCGAAGCGAAGCAATCCAGGCCGTCCGATCCAAGCCCGCTGTCCGCTGGATTGCTTCGTCGCTTCGCTCCTCGCAATGACAGATCAGCGTCCTAATCCCTGAACATGAAGTAAGCCGCCGCGACGAGCAGGCCGAAGCTCACGAGGTGGTTCCATTTGAGGCTGGCCCCGAGATACACGGTGGCAAAGCCGGCGAACACCAACAAGGTGATGATTTCCTGGATCGTCTTCAGCTGCACGGCGCTGAATTCCTGATAGCCGTAGCGGTTGGCCGGCACCTGGAAGCAGTATTCGAAGAACGCGATCCCCCAGCTGGCAAGAACCACCTGCCACAGCGGCACGCTCGTGTATTTGAGGTGACCGTACCAGGCGAACGTCATGAAGACGTTCGAGCAGATCAGAAGCGCGACCGTGAGCACATGAGGTCTCCGTGAAATCTTGCGGGAATCTAGCGATCTTGCGGAAAGTAAGGACCGCCGCGGCCGGCTGGTCCGGCGGCTAAAGGATCGACGCCGCGTTCCGCACTGATGTAATCATCGAGCTGTTCATCAGGAAGGCCTTGGCCTTGACCGGATCGGCCGCGGTCTCCGCCAGCTCGGCCCGCCGGCGCGCCCGCACGGCCGGGTCGCGTTCCTCGATCATCCGCTTGTTCTGGATGCTCATGGCCTGAACGAATTCGACATTGGTCGGCCGGCGCTGCCGGTCGTACAGATTGAGGACCAACGGATCGGCGTCCGCCCGGCAGACCTGCGCCAGCTTGTGGCCGAGACTCACCGCATCGTGAATGCCGCCATTGAGGCCGAACCCGCCCAACGGGTTGTTGATGTGGGCGGCGTCGCCGGCAAGCAGGATGCGTCCTTTGCGGAAGGTCTCGGCGACGCGCTGATGCACCCGATAGGTGCTTCGATATTGAAGCGGCCAGCGGCCCGGGATGGGGTGGAGCTTCTGCAGGTTGTCCTCGATCGCGTCGTCCGCCAGCACCTGCTCCTCGGGAACGTTCGGATCGGTCGGATAGGCGATGCGCCACAGGCCGGGCGGGCCCTCGTGGGGCACCTTGAAAACGGCCGCCCATAGCTCCGGATCGGCGACGTAGGACGCGTAGCGAAACCCGGCCGGCTCGAAATCGTAGGTCGTGCTGGCGACCAGAAACCGCTCCGGCCAGGTGAAGCCCTCGAACGGAATGCTGGCGGCCTTGCGCACCGTGCTCCGCCCGCCGTCGGCGCCGACCACCCAGGCGGCGCGGAACGTCTCTTCGCCGCCTTCGGACGTCGCATGGACGGTGACGCCGCTGTCATCCTCCGACACCGATTCGACACGAACCCCGAACCGCACGCGCGCCCCGGGAATGGACTGGAGCTGGGTCAGCAACAGCGGCGTCAGCTTGAACTGCTCGAAATGCAGACGGTACGGGAACGGCGTTTCGCTGGCGATCAGTCCGAGGTCGAAGTCGGCGATGACCCGGCCGCCGCGCTCGCGGACCTGCCAGTGGCGGGCAATGATGCCGGTTGCGTGCATCGCCTCCACGACGCCGAGCTCGGCGAGCATCTCGAGGGTCGGCGGATGGTAGGACCCTGCGCGCAAGTCGCGGGTCAGGTCGCTCTCGGCTTCCAGCACGGTCACCGGGACGTCCGCCCGGGCGAGGATGAGCGCGGTCACCAGGCCAACCGGGCCTGCACCCACGACGACGACTGGAGCAGCGGTGGCCACGGCGACTTAATGGCGCGGCGGATATTTTTTTCGAATGTGAGCGAGAATCTCGGCCGCCCGGCGCCGCTCGGAATCCGTGAACGGCTTGTCGCCCGATTCTTCCGCCTGCTCCTCCAGCAGCCGCTTCGCGGTCGCCTCGGCCTCGGGCGAAATGAACCGCTTGCGCAGCGCGCGCGAGATCGCCAGCGCTTCCTTCGGAGGACGGGGGGTCGTGCGGCGGGCCATGGCTAATAGATAAAGAAATAGGCGGAGGTTTCAGACGGGTAAGGCTGATACGGCACGATGCGCGGGCCCGGCGGAACGGACGGCGGCGCTGGCGACGCGGCGGTGCGCTGCGATGCGGAAGATTGCGACGCAGAAGGCGCGGCCGCGCCCGAGGGCGCTTGTGTCGACGCACCGGAAGCCGAGGCGGCCGCATCCGGCGCCTGACCCGCGGGCCGCTCTTGGGCCGCGGTCGGAGACTGCTCGACAGGGGCCGCCAGCATCCCCGCGGGTCCACGCCGCGGGGCCGGTGTGGTGGTGGCCTGATCGTCCGGCAGCGTCTGTCCGCGCGCCGCCGCGGCCGCGCGCTCGCGCTGGCGGACCACCGTCTGGACCCGCTCGAGGCCCAGCTGGCGCGTCAGCGAATACGCCACGGCGAAGGACCAGCCATAGGCGATCGGTCGACCGTCGTTCGCCCGCGCCATGAGCTCGAGGCGATAATAGAAATATTGCGGCACTTCGGTTTCCGGCACGCAGGGAGCCGGGAAGTCCGGAATTGCGCCTTCCGGATACACTATGCCGCGCTCGCGTGTCTCGGTGGGAGCCGGCAGGGTGAATTCCCACGACGGAGCGGATAGAGCGCTCACCAGCGTCATCTTCATCTGATAGGTCGCGGCGGCCGAGGGCGGCTTGATGAGGCGGATCTCCGGCGACACCCCCAGGCCGCACAGGTTGTGCGACGTGAACGCCGCGCTTATGCCCAGCCGTGGCAACTCGGGATGTGGCCCCACGTCGTTCGCGCAACCGCCGGCCACGAGCATCGCCGCCACCGTGCCAACGAGGGTGGCTCGCCGCCACCGCGCTTTTTGCTTCGCATCCCGCACCCCCCTGTTTTACCTTGGCGGCCCCCCTCTGGGAACAAAATCGTTTAGGGTCACAGAGGTGGCCCAAGTGCTTGCGGCATAGGCGTTTTCACGAATGACCGAAACGGTGGATTGTGCGGTGATCGGGGCCGGCGTGGTCGGGCTGGCGGTGGCCCGGGCCTTGGCGCTGGCCGGCCGCGAGGTCATCGTGCTGGAGGCCGCCGACGCGATCGGCACCGAGACCAGCTCGCGCAACAGCGAGGTGATTCACGCCGGGATTTACTATCCGACCGGGACGCTGAAGGCGAAGCTCTGCGTCGCCGGACGGGACTTCCTTTACCGCTTCGCGGCGGAACGGGGCATCGAGCACAAGCGGTGCGGCAAGCTCATCGTGGCGACCAGCGAAGACCAGCTGCCCTACCTGAAAAAGATCCACGACCAGGCCCAGGCGAACGGCGTCAGCGACCTGCAGCCGATCGGCGGGAACGTGGCGCGGACCATGGAGCCCAACCTGCGCTGTCACGCGGCCCTGCTGTCGCCGTCGACGGGAATCATCGACAGCCACAGTCTGATGCTCGCCTATCAGGGCGACGCCGAAGCCAGGGGGGCGGTGATCGCGTTCAACAGCGCGGTGCGCAGCGGCAGGGTCGGGGAGGACGGGATCGAGCTCGAGGTTGGCTCGACCGTGGAGCCCGACGCCGAGCCGATGCGGCTCAGCTGCCGGAGCGTCGTCAACTCGGCCGGGTTGCATGCCCAGGAATTGGCCCGCCATCTTGCGGGCCTGAAGCCGGACTTCGTGCCGCCGACCTATTACGCCAAGGGCAACTATTTCCAGTTGCTGGGCAAGGCGCCGTTCGGCCGGCTCGTCTATCCGGTCCCCGAAAAGGCCGGTCTCGGCGTGCATATCACGCTCGACCTCGGCGGGCAGGCGCGGTTCGGGCCGGATGTCGAATGGATCGACCAGATCAACTACGACGTCGACCCCCGGCGTTGTCAGGGGTTTTACGCCGAGATCCGCAAATACTGGCCCGAGCTGCCGGACGGCGCGCTCGTCCCGGGCTATGCTGGCGTGCGGCCGAAGATCGGACCGTCCGGCGCCGTCGGGACCGATTTCGTGATCCAGGGGCCGGAGGCGCACGGGGTTCCCGGCCTGGTCAACCTCTTCGGCATCGAATCGCCGGGGTTGACCGCGTCGCCGGCGATTGCCGCCGAAGTGGCGACACGGCTTGCCGCGTAGCACACGATGCGTTTAAGTGAACTAGCTCGTCGCCCCGGCGAAAGCCGGGGCCCAGGAGTCACACAGCGCGCCGGGGGCCCTGGATGCCGGCTTCCGCCGCATGACGAGAGAGCCAAACATGCCGCGATCGCTCTAGCCTTGTCCGCGGACACGAGGAGCCCCGATGGAACTCAACCGTAACGCCTTCAAGCACGCTCTGGCCCAAGGTCGGCTCCAGATCGGCCTGTGGAGCAGCCTCGCCAGCAACCAGGCGGCGGAGATCGTTTCGGACAGCGGCTTCGACTGGATCCTCCTCGACACCGAGCATTCGCCGAACGAAATCCCGGATCTGCTGTCGCAGCTTCAGGCGGTGCAGCGCGGCACGGCCACACCCATCGTGCGGGCGGCGTGGAACGATGCGGTGCTGTTCAAGCGCATCCTCGATATCGGCGCGCAGAGCCTTCTGGTGCCGTTTGTGCAGAACCCGGAGGAGGCGCGGCGCGCCGTCGCGGCCACGCGTTATCCGCCGTCCGGTATTCGCGGCACCGCCGGCAGCTCGCGCGCCAGCCGTTATGGGCGGGTGAAGGACTACCTGAAAAAGGCCAATGAGGAGATTTGCCTGCTGGTCCAGGTCGAGACCCGCCAGGCGCTCGACCAGATCGAGGCGATTGCCAAGGTCGACGGCATCGACGGCGTGTTCATCGGCCCGTCCGATCTCGCGGCCTCGCTCGGCCATATCGGCGACATGCAGCATCCGACGGTGCAGAAGGCGATCGAGGAGGCCGTCAAGCGGCTGAAGGCGGTCGGCAAGCCCGCCGGCATCCTGACCCCGAACGAAGACGAGGCCCGGCGCTATATAGCCTGGGGCTATACCTTCGTGGCCGTCGGCTCCGACGTGGGCGTGCTGACGCGCGGGGCCGACGGTCTCGCCAAGACATTCAAAAGCTGAGGTGGACCGTGAAGCCAGATCTCATCTCCGTCAGCAAGTCGATGTTCCTGCCGCCGCATTTCGCGGAATTGGAGAGCACCTTCACGGTTCACTATCTGCCGCCGCCCGCCGAGCGGCCGGCATTCCTGAAATCGCTCGCCGACAAGGTGCGCTTCGCGCAGGCGACCGGGACGTCGGGCCTCGACAAGGCGATGATCGACGCGCTGCCGAAGCTCGAGATCATCGCCTGTGTCGGCGTCGGGGTGGACTCGATCGACGTGCCGTATGCCAAATCGAAGGGCATCAAGGTCACCAACACGCCCAACGTGCTGAACGACTGCGTCGCCGACCTTGCCATCGGGCTCATGATCTCGGCGGCGCGCGGCCTGGCGGGCGGCGATCAGTGGGTGCGGCGGGGAACGTGGGTCGACAAGGGCATCATGCCGCTCGGCCGCCGCGTGGCGCGCAAGCGGCTGGGCATCCTCGGCCTCGGCAAGATCGGCAAGGCGATCGCCAAGCGCGCGTCGGCCTTCGACATGGAGATCGCCTATTACGGCCGCCACAAACAGGACGACGTGCCGTTCCGCTACTTCTCCGACCTCGCCGAGATGGCGGCGAATGTCGACTATCTGGTCGTGATCTGCCCCGGTGGTCCCGCGACCCGGCACCTGGTGAATGAGAAAGTCCTGCGCGCCCTGGGACCGAAGGGGATCCTGATCAACGTCGCCCGCGGCTCGGTGGTCGACGAGGCGGCCCTGGTGAAGGTGCTGCAGGAGAAGGCGCTCGGCGGTGCGGCGCTGGATGTCTTCGAGAAGGAGCCATGCCGGCCGGCCGAGCTGGCGGCCCTCGACAACGTGGTGCTGGCGCCGCATCTCGGCAGCGCCACGACCGAGACCCGCATCGACATGGGCAATCTCGCGATCGCCAACCTCAAGGCGCATCTCGACGGCAAGCCGCTGCTGACGCCGGTGTAACAAATTTTTTTCGCGAACTGCGCCGTTGAAAAATCGAGGCTGAGACGGGCCGCCAGGCAGCCCGACCCGGGACAGTGTACGGGGGACGGCCGGGAGGACAGGTGGGCGCGAGAGAGGGCACCCATCTGTAAGATGCTTTCCCGTTATATCCTTGATGAGCAGTTGCGATTTGCCCGGAACGGAAGGTGGCCCACGCGTCGTCCATTGCAGCCCGCAATTCGCCCCCATGGCGCTGCTGGACGATGAAGCTATCGTGAATTGGCAAGGCGACAATACCGCGCCTGAGAAGCTTCCGGACCACCTGCACCGCGATTTCCGAATCGAAGCGCATCAGCGTCATCGCGCTATCGTTGGCGAAGAAGCTCGCAATCGGCTCGTGGCGCTGTCGTACGGCGTCGATAGCGGCAGTGGCCATTTCCCGGGATGCCGCGCGTACGTACTTGCACCCTTCAATCTTTTTCGCGAGTGCAGCCAGTGCTTTCTGGGGGGTCACTGCATTGATCAGTATGTTAAACGCCGATTTGCAGAGTTCCCGACCTGCCGGGGTATCCCACCCGGATATCAGGTGAGGGTCTCCGTTCGGCTCTGGCAGGCCCGCTAGCACGTAGCAGATTCGGCAATGATGCGCCCGATAGTCGGGCTCGCTGACAGCCTCTCCTTCGATTCTGAGAGACTGCCGGGCATCCTTAGGAACGTTCTGCCACCACCCGCCGTACATTCGGCCATGCCGAGCAAATGTGCCCCGACCGAATACGCGCCAGAGCGACATCATTTCCGGATAGAGAATCGCGTCTTCCAGCCTGATGACTGGACCTTGGCGCACCGCTCCTCCATGGAGTAGTTCCACGGTGATGTCCGCGAGGGCTTCATTGATTGCCGCAATTTCGCGGCGCATTCGACATGTTTCTTCGGTGTCCAGATAGTCGATGAGTCGCCCACTGGTGTCTTTCAGGCGAATGAGTTCATGAGGCATGCACACGGCTGGTACGTCGGGGGCGATATCGATCAGCTTCGCTGTTGCCCGAAATCGCGACTGTCTACCCAATTCGCCCCGTTTAGAGACTTGGCTCTCGAGGAGGCCAGCACCCGCAAGCTGATCGACTGCGCCCGTGATGTTCGCGTGCGTAAATGTCGGCCCTTGATAGCGGCGATGCGCGTCGTCGTAGAAATTATGGTTGCGGCTATAAGAGATGTATTTTGCACCGGCAGCGGCGGCCTTAATCGCGCTGAGGAGGACGGCGGACCGCGCAGCTGCGAGATTTCGGCGACGAGCGGCAGGGAGGCCAAGTGCGTCACTCCAATCTCGATCACGAGCGGCCCACCGGAATGTTAGCGGGCGATCGCGGTCTTGCTTGGTCGGCAGGAGGGGTATCGCCCCTGGCCGGCGTTCGGAGGCCGACACGGTAGGTGGTTAGCGCCGAGGTGCCCGGCCGCTGTTATTGTGCGCGGGGCGACTGATTTTGTACCCTTGACCAGGACCGGGCGTCGGTGGAAGGCGCTCGCCCTTGACCACCGTGCGCTCTTTTCCAGTGTGCCCGCCCCTCGGCCCGATGATTTCGTACTCGCCGGACCGATAGGCGACCTCACCGGGTCTCTTGACATTCGACATTTGAACCTCGCAGGAACGAAGCATGAATGCTATGCTTGGCCGAGTCGGATGTCAAGGGCTAGCGGTGTTGAGCCTGCCGTGCCGCTAAATGTTGATGCTCTCTTTTCAGAGATGTATTGACGTTGTATATACAATGCCTCACTCTCTTGAGGGGACATCCCTCCAGCTGAACGTTGATGGAAAGAACATGCCTCGCACGACCTTGGGCCGCCTTCGCAACGACACCGTGAACATTCGGGTTAGACCGGAGCAGCGCGACGTCATCGATCGGGCGGCACAGGCACTCGGCAAAAGCCGCTCGGAGTTCATCCTGGACACGGCGTGTCGGGAGGCAGAGGCCGTGTTGCTGGACCGGCGACTCTTCGCGCTTGATGAAGCGGCGTATCGACGCTTCATCAATCTGCTGGACCGGCCGCCGGCCGACAATCCTCGGCTCCGCAAATTGTTGCAGTCGCCGGCACCGTGGGACAGGTGACTGCAAGTCCGCCCAACAGCCCAAGCGCGCCGCAGCCTCTCACTCCGTCCCACGATCTATCGGCGTTCGACTGCGGGACGGCAGAACTGAACGATTGGTTGCGGCAACGAGCGCTCAGAAATCAGGAGAGCGGCGCGTCGAGGACTTACATCGTGAGCGTGGGTCAGACCGTCGTTGGCTATTACTGTCTTGCCAATGGCGCAATCACACACGCTCAGGCGACGGGCAAAATCCGTCGCAACATGCCCGAGCCGATACCGGTCATGGTGATCGGCCGCCTTGCCATCGACCGGACTTGGCAAAGCAAGGGGCTCGGTCGTGCCTTGCTGCGCGATGCAATTCTGCGAACCCTTCAGGCCGCCGAGCTGGCTGGAATCCGCGCCATTCTCGTTCACGCGAAGTCGGACGAGGCGAAAGCCTTCTATGAGAGCTTCGGGTTGTACAGTTCACCGGCCGACACCATGACTCTCATGATCACTATCGCCGATGCGCGCCGTGCCATCGGCCTCTGACTGCCAGTTCTGAGGCGCCCCAACCTCCTAGAGCGTGATTGGGTTAGGTGGAAGCATAGCCTGAGTTTCTGAGATAGTTGGCGCATTCGGTTGAAGTGAAGACGCCAAGGATCTGACCGATGCGCTGCCAAGTGGCTTCGACGGTTCGGTGTACAAAATGTGTTCGGAACCCCGGGCAGAGCGGGCGGCTCAAGCCTCGTCGAGCCGCAAATGTGTCGACCTGCCCGGAGCAGCGATCACAGGCTGTTGAAGTTCTATTTCGCGCGCCTGTCGTCCGCACGTTTCGTTGAGCGACTAAATGCTAGTTACTCTATTAAACCGTAGAGATTTGTAATCTGAAACTCATTTCCAACAAGGTCGAGGTCTAGCTTCCAACGGTGATCTCGCGTTGCAATTCTGGATTCGTAATGTGCGGGTTCCTTGCCTAAAGCTTCGAAGAAAGCTAGCGATTCAATCTTAACTCCAGACTGATCGTCCGTGCCGCTGATGGCGGTCTCGAGTTTTCTAAAGAAGTCTGTTTGCTTTGTTCTGGCGGGTATTTGTCGGAGAGAGGCATCAAACGCAGTCTGCGATGATGCCACTCGTTTCCAAAATCGTTCAAAGTTCAGAAATATGTCCTCGGAAACGTTGACCACCCGAACGTAACGGGGGTCTTCAGGCGACGGACACCCGCTGTCGTGGACGAGCATTAAATGCACCGGGGGCCCATTGTACTTTCCTGGAGGCGGCGTCAATGTCCAATGTGAGACATCCCGAAATACCTGTCCCTCCGCGTAGTCACAAACTCCCGGCATACTCTCAACCTTGCGCAGGACGGAATACGTCGTGCCAGAGTCTCCGGAAGTGGTGCAGGTCTTTACCGCTGCGTTAGGTGCAAGGGTCTGTATTTCCTTCACGTAATTTGGAAGGTGCGATTCGGAGCCGACATAGGTCTCGCATACATACGGCAATACACCGGCCAAACACGTATGCCCGCTAGACCAAAGTAAGAGAACTACAACTATTCGCCTCATACATTCTCCCCCTACATAGGCGATCGATATTCGAGACTCGTAAGTCGATCATGAAGTCGCTCGCTCTCGCTTCGAGGCGAGTGAGCATTTGTGCTCCACGCGGCGTACCAAATATCTCTCGCAGATCACTCTCTACCTGCGCCCGTTGCGCATCTGTGCCGCCCTCTGAGGGTAAATCGGGGTCAGAGTAGGAAATCGTTGAAATTCCGGATTCCAGCTCAGGTGCTTTGCTTCGCAAACACCGGTACGGGAACGACGACCGGATAGGATGCGGCGATTGTTGACCGACCCACGCCGTCACCCTCCGTGGTTGGGCGCAACCGGACCCGCCTCTCGGTCGTTGTTCCGTTGTCATGCTTTGCGGACGGTGCGTGAAGAGCGGGAGACTTGCAGATGCGGCGAACTGTTGCATTCCCTGGTGCAAAGGTTCGGCGGCAAAAGCGCGAGTATGCTCAACTGCTTGCGAAACTATTGCACTCTTGCGCGCGATTCAGCGGGGCCCCGCCGGCCTCGCTCGCCGGCGCCCGCCGGTCATGACAGGCGGCGTCATGCTTCGCGCGCCGTCCGCGTCAGGAGCGGGAGATTTGCAGATGCTGGCAACTGTTGCAGATGCGGGCGCAATAGTTTCGGGTCTGAAAAGCCCGCCCGCTCAACTGCTTGCGAAACCATTGCACTCTTGCGCGCGATTCTGGGGCGCCCCGGCCGGCCTAACTCGCCAGCGTTCGCCAGTCATTGGCCAGGCGCAGCTTGGCGCCCGTCTTCTTTTGCAGCTCCGCGAAATCGAGGCCCTCGACCATCTCGCGGACGACCAATCCCTCGTCGGTCACGTCGATAACGGCAAGATTGGTGTAGATGCGGTCGACGACGCCGGCGGCGGTGAGCGGATAGGTGCAGCGCTCGAGGATCTTCGGCGCACCGTCCTTGGTCGTGTGCTCCATCAGCACCCACACGCTGGCGGCGCCGGCGCCGAGATCCATCGCACCGCCGACCGCCGGCGGAAATTTCTCGTCGCCGGTCGCCCAGTTGGCGAGGTCGCCGTTGGCAGCCACCTGCATGGCACCCAGCAGCGCCAGATCTATGTGGCCGCCGCGGATCATCGCGAACGCGTCGGTGTGATGGAAGATAGAGGCGCCCGGCAGGAGCGTGATCGGCTGCTTGCCGGCGTTGATGAGATCGAAATCTTCCTCGCCCGGCTTCGGGGCCGGCCCGACGCCGAGAATGCCGTTCTCGCTGTGATAGACCACCTCGCGGTCGCGCGGCACGTAGTTGGCCGCGAGCGTCGGCAGGCCGATGCCGAGATTCACGTAGGCGCCGTCGGGGATATCGCGCCCGACGCGGCGGGCAATCTCGTCACGCGACAGCGGTTTGGCGGGCATGTCTCAAGCCTGTCCTGGCGGTTGGGGATGGGCGATCTCGACCACGCGGTCGACGAAGATGCCGGGTGTCACGACTTGCTCCGGTGGAATCGCCCCAAGTTCGACAATACGCCGCGCCTGGACGACCGTGAGCTCGGCCGCCATCGCCATGGTCGGGCTGAAATTGCGCGCCGCGAGGCGATAGGTGAGGTTGCCCCAACGGTCGGCCAGCTCCGCCTTGATCAGGGCGACGTCGCCTTTGAGCGGCTTTTCCAGCACGTAGTCGCGGCCGTCGAGGGTCCGGGTCTCCTTGCCGTCGGCGAGCTTGGTGCCCACCGCCGTCGGCGTGTAGAACCCGCCGATCCCCGCCCCGGCGGCGCGCATGCGCTCCGACAGCGTGCCTTGCGGGACGAGCTCGAGTTCGATCTTCCCGGCACCCCACAGCTCCTCGAACACCACCGAGCCCGCCGAACGCGGATACGAGCAGACGATCTTGCGCACCCGACCGGTCGCCAGAAGCTTGGCCACGTCGGTGCGGCCGGCACCGGCGTTGTTGGTGACGACGGTCAGGTCCTTGGCGCCCTGCTCGATCAGCGCGTCGATCAGCTCGAGCGGAATTCCGGACGCACCGAAGCCGCCGACCAGCACCACGGCGCCGTCGCGGATCCCGGCAACCGCGGCCGGGAGCGAGGACACGATCTTGTTGATCATCGAGGGAAGAGACTAGTCGACGCTCCGCCGCCGGGCCAGCGCTTCGTTTTCCGTGTGGATGCGCTCGCGCAGCACCAGGCCGTTCAGCAGCGAAAAGATCGCCGCGATCTGCCAATGGCCGAAGACGAGGGGCAGCACCGCGATCTCGCCGGCGACCAGGACATAGTTCGGGTGGCGGAGATAGCGGTATGGGCCGCGGGTGACCAGCGGTTGATCGGCCGGGGTGATGATCCGGGTCGTCCAGAGCCGGCCCAGCGACGTCATGATCCACACCCGCCCGATCTGCAGCAGCAGATACACCGCGAGCCAGACATAGTTCACCGGCGTTCCCGGTGGCGTGAAATAGACCAGTGCGGCCAGCCACCCGCCGTGGAGCAGGACCAGGTACGGATAGTGCTCGATGCCGTGCTCGACCGCACCGTCGGCCAGCAGACGCGCCGTGTTGCGCTTGGCGATCCACAGCTCGGCCAGCCGTTCGAACAGGACGGCCGCCAGGATGATCTGGGCGAGCGTGATCTCGCTGTCGAAGATCATGCCTGGTGGAGGGTGAGGAAGGCGGCGGTGAAGCCGGGCCCGAGCGCCGACATCAGCAGCCGGCGCGCCTGGCGGTCGCGGCCTCGGCCGGCGCGCAGCATGCGCTCGAGGACGAACAGGACCGTTGCCGCCGACATGTTGCCGTACTCGGACAGAACCGCGCGCGCGGCATCCAGCGATCCCGGCGGGATCGAGAATGCCTCCTCCAAGGCCGCGACGACCTTCGTGCCGCCGGGATGACATACGAAGCCGTCGAAATCGCCCACCGTGAGACCGTGGGCGGCGAGGAAGCGGTCCAGTGCCGGCCGGTACTGCGTGCGGACGAGTGTCGGGATGTCGCGCGAGAACAGCACGCCCAGGCCATCGTCCTCGACGCGCCATCCCATCACGTCGAGGGAATCCGGCCAGGTGTATTCGCCGGCGGCGCCGATTGTCGGCATCTCTCCTGCGGCTGTTCCGGCGCTGGCCTCCGGTCCGACCAGCGCGGCGGCGGCGCCGTCGCCGAACAGCGCCGCGGCGATGATGTTGCTCTTCGACAGATCGCCTTTGCGAAAGGTCAAGGCGCAGAGCTCGACGACCAGAAACAGGACGCGAGCCCCCGGCATGACCCGCGCCAGGCTGGCGGCGCGCGCGAGGCCGAGCACGCCGCCGGCGCAACCGAGGCCGAAGATCGGCAGCCGGACGATGTCGCGGCGGAACGCCAGCCGCTCCATCAGCTGCGCGTCCAGGCTCGGGGTCGCGATGCCGGTGGTGGATACGGTGACGATCGCATCGACGTCGCCGGCGGCGAGGCCGGCGCGCGCCAGGCAGTCGCGTGTCGCGCGCTCCAGGAGATCGAGGGCGTTCTCGACATAGAGCTGGCTGCGTTCCGCCCAGCCGTGATCACGCTCGTACCAATCCGGCGGCACGCAGGAATAACGGGTCGCAATGCCGGCGTTCGTGAATGCCGGCAGCAGGCGCTCGATATCCGATTTCCGGCCGCGGAACAGGTTGGTCGCCCGCGCCATGACATCGGCCTGGTGCAGGACGATGGACGGTACCGCCGTGGCCAGGGACAGAAGCTTCGGTCCGGTGTCCTCCATCGGAAGCGGGACGGCGCGGGGGAGCGCTGTATCGGCGGTCGTCAGCAGGGTATCTTGCGGCATGTACCACTCTGGTTTGGGGGGAGGGGCGGAAGGCGGGATGTTCGCAAGCTTCAGCCAACATAAGATCACAACCCGGGGGGCGGTGATCAACTTTCGGCGCGCCGGCGACGGGCCGCCCTTGCTCCTCCTCCACGGCTATCCGCAAACCCATGTTCTGTGGCACGAAATGGCGCCCGCTCTGGCGCGCCGGTTCACCGTCGTGGCGCCGGATCTGCGCGGCTACGGCGATTCCTCGAAGCCGGCGACGGACCCGGAGCACGCCGCCTACTCGAAGCGCGCCATGGCCGCCGACATGGTCGAGGTGATGGCCGAGCTCGGGTTCCGGCGCTTCGCCGTCGCGGGGCACGACCGCGGCGGACGGGTCGCCTATCGGATGGCGCTCGATCACCCCGAAATCGTCAGCAAGCTGGCCGTTCTCGACATCGTGACGACGCACACCATGTGGACGAAGATGGACAAGGCGCTCGCCACCGCGAGTTACCACTGGCTGTTCCTGATGCAGCCCGACGGCCTGCCGGAGACCATGATCGGCAAGGACCCCGGCTACTACTTGCGCGAGACCTTGCGGCGCTGGGCGCGCCCGGGTTTCAGCTTCGCACCTGAAGCGATGGCCGAATACGTGCGGTGCTTCTCCGACCCGGCCTGCATCCATGCCGCGTGCGAGGATTACCGCGCCGGCGGCACGATCGATTTCGAGCACGACACGCTGGATTTCGGGAAAAAGAAGATCGCCTGTCCCGTTCTGGCACTATGGGGCGAGCGCGGCATCGCCAAGCGCAGCGACGATCCGCTCAGCGCCTGGCGGCCATGGGCTGACGATTTGCGCGGACATGCGATCTCCAACTGCGGCCACTTCCTGCCCGAAGAGGCACCCGCGGAGACGCTGAAGGGCCTGGAGGCCTTCCTGTGAACGATACCTTGTCGCCGACGCCGCACGACCATGAGCCGGAAGGCACTTCCTTCCATATGAGCCTGATGGCCCGGCTCAGGGCGTATTTCTTTGCCGGCATTCTGATCACGGCGCCGATCTCGATCACGTTGTACGTCGCCTGGATCGTCATCACCTTCGTCGACTCGCGCGTCGTCGGCGTGCTGCCCGGCAATCCGAACACCTATCTGCCGTTCAACATCCCCGGCGTCGGCCTCGTTATCGTCATCGTGCTGCTGACGCTCATCGGCTGGGGCACGACCGGGCTGCTCGGCCGGATGTTCCTGAGCCTGAGCGAGGCCGTCCTCAACCGCATGCCGGTCGTGCGCTCGGTCTACAGCTGGGTGAAGCAGATCTTCGAGACCGTCTTCCACGAGCGCGGCACGCCGTTCCGCGACGTGGTCCTGATCGAATTTCCGCGCAAGGGGCTGTGGCGGGTCGGCTTCATCACCGGCCGCACGCCGGGCAAGGTGCAGGAGATCTCCGGCGGCCTGATCAACGTCCTGTTGCCGAACACGCCCAACGCGGCCACGGGATTCCTGGTCCTGGTTCCGGAGGACGACATCATCCGGCTCGACCTGACCACCGAGGAAGCGCTGAAGCTGCTCGTGTCGGGCGGCATCGCAACGCCGCCGGAGCGCAAGCCGGCGCTCAGCCCGAGCGCACCAACCTGACGGCCGCGTCGCGCTCGAACAAATAGAGGAGGGTGCGCAGGCGCTCGCCCCGCTCGGACTCCAGTCCGGGATCGCGATCGAGGATCAGCTGCGCGTCGTCGTGCGCGATCGACAGCAGGTCGCCGTGCACCGCGAGGTCGGCCAGGCGGAACTCGGGCATGCCGCTTTGTCGCGTGCCCAGAAGCTCGCCGGCGCCGCGCAGACGCAGATCCTCCTCGGCGATGCGAAACCCGTCCTCGGTCTCGCGCATGATCGACAGCCGCGCACGCGCGGTCTCGGTCAGCGGCTCGGCGTAGAGCAGGAGGCAGGTCGAGGCCTGCGCGCCGCGGCCGACGCGGCCGCGCAGCTGGTGCAGCTGCGCCAGGCCGAAGCGCTCGGCATGCTCGATCACCATCACCGTCGCCTCCGGGACGTCGACGCCGACTTCGATGACCGTGGTGGCGACGAGCACCCCGATCTCGCCAGACTGGAAGCGCGCCATGACCGCGTCCTTTTCCGCTCCCTTCATCTTCCCGTGAACCAGGCCGACCTTATGCTTTCCGAAGCGGCGGGCGAGGTCCGCGTGGCGCTCGGTCGCGGCGGCGAGATCGACGACTTCGGATTCGTCGACCAGCGGGCACACCCAATAGGCGCGGGCGCCGCGCTCGATCTGCCGGCCGATGCCGGCCGCCACCTCGTCGAGGCGCGACAGTGGTGTCACGCGCGTGTCGATCTTCTGCCGGCCGGGCGGCTTCTCGGTGAGCCGCGACTGCTCCATGTCGCCGTAGGCGCACAGCATCAACGTGCGCGGGATCGGCGTCGCGGTCATGACCAGCACGTCGATGCCGAGCCGGCCCTCGGCACCCTTGGCGGCGAGCCCCAGCCGCTGATGGACGCCGAAGCGGTGCTGCTCGTCGATGACGGCGAATCCGAGCGCCTTGAACTCGACGTCCTCCTGGAACAGCGCGTGGGTGCCGACGATCAGCGGGATCTCGCCTTCGGCCAGGCCGGCCAGGATCTGGTCGCGCGCGCGGCCCTTCTCCCGCCCGGTGAGCAGCGCCAGCTTCACGCCGGCCTGTTCGGCCAGCGGCGCGATGGTCTTGTGATGCTGGCGGGCCAGGATCTCGGTCGGCGCCATCAACGCCGCCTGATAGCCGGCCTCGACCGCGTTCAGCATCGCCATCAGCGCGACCACGGTCTTGCCGCTGCCGACGTCGCCCTGGAGCAGCCGCAGCATGCGGCCGTCGGCGCCCATGTCGCGCTCGATCTCGGCGAGCGCCGTCTTCTGCGAGCCGGTCAGCGCGAACGGGAGTGCCGCCCGCGCCTTGACCCGCAAATGGCCGTCGCCGGCGATCTGGCGCCCGGGCAGGCGCCGCTGGTGCATGCGCACGAGGCCGAGCGCCAGCTGATTGGCCAGCAACTCGTCATAGGCCAGGCGCCGGCGCGGCGCCGTGGTGGGCGCCAGGTCGTCTTCCGACTGCGGGGCGTGCGCCGCGCGCACGGCGTTCCGCCAAATCGCCCAGCCTTCGCGCTTGAGCAGGGCCTCGTCCAGCCACTCCGGGAGCTCGGGCATCTTGTCGAGGGCGCCGCGCACGGCCTTGGTCAAGACCTTCGGCGTCAGCCCGGTGGTGAGGCGGTAGACCGGCTCGATGCTGGCCAGCGCGGCGAACTCCTCGGGCCGCACGACGTGGTCGGGATGTGTCATCTGGATCTGATCGCGGAACCGCTCGATCCGGCCGCTGACCACGCGCGTCTCGCCGACCGGCAACAGCTTGCTGAGGTAGTCGCCCTTGGCGTGGAAGAACACGAGATGGATCGTGCCGGTCTCGTCGTGGCAGCGGATGCGGTAGGGCTGCCGGGGATTATGCGGCGCCACGTGCTTGTCGACCTGCACGGTGAGCGTGGCGATGACCCCCTCGGGGGCGTCCTGGACCGTGGGCGAAAAACGGCGGTCGATGATCCCGGTCGGCAAATGCCACAGGAGATCGACCACCTTGGCCCGCGCCCCGGCCTCGGTGTCGGCGCCGACCGCGCGATCGAACAGCGCCGCCAGCCGCGGCCCCACGCCGGGCAGCGTGGTCACCGGGGCAAACAGGGGAAACAGAAGGTTGGGGCGCATCAGATTTGCGGAGGACGCGGCTGACAGCCGCATGACAACGGCTTATATCCTATTCCGGCATGTCCGAAACCACGGAGGAACGGCGGCGGCGCCTGATTTACCGAAGTCTTTACACCGGTATGCGGGAAACCGATCTCCTGCTGGGCCCGTTCGCGACCCACCACGTGCCCGGGTTTTCCGCCGACCAGCTGGAGCGCTACGAGCGGCTCCTGGCGGCATCGGATCCGGACATCTTCGATTGGGCGACCGGGCGGCAACCGATCCCGCCCGCCCACGACCACGACGTGATGAGACTTCTCAGGAACTTTAAGACTACCCCCTAATTATCTGAGTTGCCTCGCCTATCTAATATCCCCCAGCGAGCTGGCCGGCAGCCGCTCCAACTTCTGAAGTTTTCGGCACACGCCTTTGAACGTCATGACCAAAATCGCAGCCTGGGCAGGTCAGGCGCAGATCGCGGGCGCGCCGCCCGGCGTCGACGCCCGCTTCCTGGGCGAAGTCGCGCAGTCGGGCCGCGATGTGCTCCATGTCGCGCGCGACGACGCACGCATGGCGACCCTCGCCGAGGCGCTGGCGTTCTTCCATCCCGACATCGCGGTGCTCACGGTTCCCGCCTGGGACTGCCTGCCCTACGACCGGGTATCGCCGAACGGCGAGGTGGTGAGCCGGCGGATCGACGCGCTGACCGAGCTCGCCAGCGCGCCAGCGGTGCGGGAAAGCACCCGCGGCCGCGTGGTCATCACCACGGTCAACGCGGTGCTGCAGCGCGTACCGGCCCGGCCGGTCTTTGCCGGGGTGGCCTTCAGCGCCGCGGTGGGGCAGAAGCTGGCGCTGCAGGCATTGTCGGAGTTCCTGGCACGCAACGGCTACCGCCGCGCCGAGACCGTGCGCGAGCCCGGCGAATATGCGGTGCGGGGCGGCATCGTCGACCTGTTCCCGCCCGGAACCGCGCAGCCGCTGCGCATCGACCTGTTCGGCGACACGGTCGAGGCGATCCGCGCCTTCGATCCGGTAACTCAGATCAGCGACGCTCGGCTGGAGCGCTTTGCCCTGAAGCCGGTCAGCGAGGTGCCGCTCGACCAGACGTCGATCGCCCGGTTCCGCTCCGGCTACCGCGAGCTGTTCGGTGCCTCGAAGGACGACCCGCTCTACGAGGCGATCAGCGCCGGCCAGCGCTACGCCGGGCATGAGCACTGGCTGCCGTTGTTCCACGAGCGCCTGGAGACCCTGTTCGATTATGTGCCCGCTGCGGCGGTGACGCTCGACCATCAGGCGATAGAGGCAGCGTCCTCGCGCCTGGACCAGATCGCGGAATTCTACAACGCGCGTCAGGAGACCCAGCGCGCCGAGCGCGCCAGCGAGGGGGCGCCTTATCGCCCGCTGCCGCCGGGCCAGCTCTACCTCAGCCGTGAGGAATGGAAAAAGCGGCTGGCCGGCCGCCCGTCCGGCATGATGTCGCCGTTTGCGCCGCCCGAGACGGCCGGATCCGATACGATCGATGCCGGCGGGCGGTTCGGACCCGATTTCGCGCCGATCCGCGCCCAGCCGGGCGGCGGCCTGTTCGACGCCGTGCGCGACCACATCAATAAAGAGATCGCCGCCGGCCGGCGCGTGCTGATTGCCGCGTACAGCGCCGGCTCGCGCGACCGGCTGGCGCTGCTGCTCAAAGAACATGGCCTGGACGAAGCGACCTCGGCCGACGGCTGGCCGGCGGTTCAGGCGCTGCCGGCCCGGGTGCCGAATCTCGCCGTGCTCGGCCTGGAGCGCGGCTTCGTCGCCCCCGACGTGGCGGTGGTCACCGAGCAGGACATCCTCGGCGACCGCCTGGTGCGCGCCGCCAAGCGCAAGCGCCGCGCCGAGAACTTCCTGATCGAAGCGTCGTCGCTGGCCGAAAGCGACCTCGTCGTTCATGTCGACCACGGCATCGGACGCTACGACGGGCTGGAGCGGATCGAGGCGGCCGGCGTGCCGCACGATTGCCTGCGCGTGCTGTACGACGGCGGCGACAAGCTGTTCGTGCCGGTCGAGAACATCGACGTGCTGTCGCGCTACGGCTCCGAGGAGGCCGGCGTCCAGCTCGACAAGCTGGGCGGCATCCAGTGGCAGACGCGCAAGGCGCGCGCCAAGCAGCGCATCAACGAGATCGCCGGCCAGCTGATGCGCATCGCCGCCGAACGGCAGCTCAAGTCGGGCGAGATCATGGCGCCGTCGGCCGGCGCCTACGACGAATTCTGCGCCCGCTTTCCCTATCCGGAGACCGAGGACCAGGCCCGCGCGATCGAGGAGGCGGTCGGCGACCTCTCGTCGGGCCGGGCGATGGACCGGCTGGTCTGCGGCGACGTCGGTTTCGGCAAGACCGAGGTGGCGCTGCGCGCCGCCTCGATCGCGGCCCTGTCGGGCTCGCAGGTCGCGGTGGTCGTGCCGACCACGCTGCTGGCGCGCCAGCATTTCCTGTCGTTCCGGGCCCGCTTCGAAGGCCTGCCCGTCCGCGTCGAGCAGCTCTCGCGCCTGGTCTCGGCGCGCGATGCCGAGACCGTCCGCAAGGATCTCGCCGAAGGCAACATCGACATCATCGTCGGGACGACGGCCCTCCTGGCCAAATCGATCTCGTTCAAGAACCTCGGCCTGCTGATCGTCGACGAAGAGCAGCATTTCGGCGTCGGGCAAAAAGAGCGGCTGAAGCAGCTCAAGGCCAACGTGCACGTGCTGACGCTGACCGCGACGCCGATCCCGCGCACCCTGCAGATGGCGCTCGCGGGCGTTCGCGACATGAGCATCATCGCCAGCCCGCCGGTCGACCGCCTCTCCATCCGCACCTTC
Source organism: Alphaproteobacteria bacterium (assembly GCA_036394195.1). Lineage (GTDB taxonomy): Bacteria > Pseudomonadota > Alphaproteobacteria > CACIAM-22H2 > CACIAM-22H2 > DATJPD01. The sequence continues at coordinate 31,176 of DASWFO010000317.1, forward strand.
GTGCTGCCCTACGATCCGGTGGTGGTCCGCGAGGCGATCATGCGCGAGCGGTTCCGCGGCGGCCAGACGTTCTATGTCTGCCCGCGCATCGAGGACATCGGCTTCCTGCGCGAGCGATTGGCCAAGCTGGTGCCGGAATGCAAGGTCGCGGTCGCGCATGGAAAGCTGGCTCCGAATGAGATCGAGAACGTCATGTCGGCCTTCCTCGACCGCAGCTACGACGTGCTGCTGTCGACCAACATCATCGAATCCGGCCTCGACATCCCGACCGCCAACACGCTGATCCTGCACCGCGCCGACATGTTCGGCCTGGCGCAGCTCTACCAGCTGCGCGGCCGGGTCGGGCGCTCCAAGGTGCGCGCCTATGCGTATCTCACCGTGCCGGCGGACCGGCTGCTGACGCCGGCGGCGCAGAAGCGGCTCGAAGTGATGCAGACCCTGGACAGCCTCGGCGCGGGGTTCCAGCTCGCCTCGCACGATCTCGACATCCGCGGGGCCGGCAATCTGCTCGGCGAGGAGCAGTCCGGCCATATCCGCGAAGTCGGCATCGAGCTCTATCAGCACATGCTGGAAGACGCGGTGAAGAGCGCGCGGGAAGCCGGCTCTGTCGCCCTGCCGACCGAGGACTGGACGCCGCAGATCGCGCTCGGCACGCCGGTGCTGATCCCGGAGAGCTATGTCGAGGATCTGGGCGTCCGGCTCGGGCTCTATCGCCGCATCGCGACCCTGGTCGACAAGGCGGAGATCGATGCCTTCGCCGCCGAACTCATCGACCGCTTCGGCAAGCTGCCGCCCGAGGTGCAGAACCTGCTCGACGTGATCGCCATCAAGCAACTGTGCAAGGCGGCGGGGGTCGCCAAGATCGACGCCGGGCCGAAGGGGGCGCTGGTCAGCTTCCGCGACAACCGTTTCGCCAACCCGCAGAAGCTGGTCACCTACATCACGGCGCGGGTGGGCGAAGTGCGGGTGCGGCCCGACCAGAAGCTGGTCTACATGGCCGACTGGACGAGCCCGAAGGTCCGCCTCGCCGGGGTGAACAAACTGCTCGGCGACCTGAAGAAGCTGGCGGCGTAAGGACGCTTTTCGTCTTCGTCATTCCCGCGCCAGATTCTTCGCGCCCGTCAGCGGCCTTGAAGGCTGCCAACGCAGCGCAGTTGGGAATCCATGGTTCAGTAGCGCGATGGATGCCCGCTTTCGCGGGCATGACGAAGTGGAGTTAGACGATCTCTGTCGCCTGGTCGCCGCCGCCATTCTTGGCGAGCTCGAACACCTCGACGAAGGCTTCCGGCGGCTGGGCGCCGGAGATCGCGTATTGGCGCTCGATGATGAAGCAGGGCACGCCGTTGATGCCGATCTGGCGGACAAACGCGTCTTCGGCGCGGATCGTGTCGTCGTCTTCCGCGCCCGAGAGGTACGCATCGACCGCGGCGGGTTTCAGACCCGCGGCTTCGGCGAGGGCGACCAGCGTCTCGCGCCGGCCTATATCCTGGCCCTCGGTGAAATAGCCGCGGAACAGGGTCTCCACCATCGGGTCCTGGAGGTTCTCGCGCGCGGCAAAGCGGATCAGCCGGTGTGCCATGATCGTGTTCGGCGTCCGCTTGATGCGGTCGAACGCGAACGGAATGCCGAGCTCGCTGCCGACCTGGGTGATGCGCTCGTAACCCTGTCCGCCGGCGGAATCGCCGAACTTGGCCCGCAGGTAGTCCTTGCGGTCCATGCCCTCGACCGGCATCTCGGGGTTGAGCTGGAACGGCCGCCAGCCGATCTCCAGCTCCGGCTGCGGGGCCAGCGTCAGCGCCTGCTCGAGACGGCGCTTGCCGATATAGCACCAGGGGCAAATCGCGTCGGAGACGATGTCGATTTTCATGGCGTTTACTCTACGCTCGGGGGGTCGCGGCATCAATTGCCGCCTGTTGACCATCTAGGTTCCGCCCGCCGAATATCCAAGACGGGAGGAGACACCGGAATGGCGAAACGACGCGGCAAGCCCGGCATGTACGACCGCGATCTGGAGGCGGGGCCGGCGAACTGCGTTCCGCTGTCGCCGCTGTCGTTCCTGGCCAGGGCGGCCGCGGTCCATCCGCGGAAGACCGCGGTGATCCACGGCGAGCTGAGCTTCACCTACGCCCAGTTCCACGCCCGCTGCCGCCGCCTGGCGTCGGCCTTGAAGCGGCGCGGGATCCGGCGCGGCGACACCGTGGCGGTGATGGCGCCGAACGTGCCGGCGCTGCTCGAAGCACATTACGGGGTGCCGATGGCGGGGGCGGTGCTGAACGCCCTCAATTTCCGGCTCGACGCGAAATCAGTGGCGGTCTGCCTCGAGCACGGTGCGGCCAAGCTGCTGATCGCCGACCGCGAATTCTCCGGCACGATCGAGACGGCGCTCAAGCTGATGAAGAAGCCGCCGCCGGTCGTCGACATCGACGACCCGCTCTACGACGGCGGTAAGCGGCTCAGCAACGTTACCTACGAGGAGCTGCTCGCCGAGGGCGACATCGACGACGAATTCCCGACGCTCACGGATGAATGGCAGGCCATCTGCCTCCTCTACACGTCGGGCACCACCGGCAACCCGAAGGGCGTCGTCTATCACCACCGCGGCGCCTATCTGAACGCCCTCGGCAATGCGCTGTCCTTCGGCCTGTCGCCCGGCACCGTGTATCTGTGGACCTTGCCGATGTTTCATTGCAGCGGCTGGACCTACACCTGGGCGGTCATCGCGGTCGGCGGCACGCATGTGTGCTTGCGCCGCGTCGATCCGGCGCTGATCTTCCCGGCCATCGAGCGGCACAACGTCACCCACATGTGCGGCGCCCCCATCGCCCTGACGATGCTGATCCACGCGCCGGAGGATGTGAAGCGGACGTTCGGCCACACGATCGAGGTCGCGGTCGGCGGCGCCGCTCCGCCGTCGGCGGTGATCGCGGCCATGGAGAACATGGGTTTCCGCGTGACACATCTCTATGGGCTGACCGAGTGCTACGGACCGTCGACCGTCTGCATCGAGCAGGCCGATTGGCGGAGCCTCGATCTGGGGACGCGCGCCGGGCGGATGGCGCGGCAGGGTGTGCGCTATCCGACTCTGGAAGACCTGATGGTGGCCGACACCGTGTCGATGGCGCGCGTCCCCAGCGACGGGCGAACCATCGGCGAGATCCTGCTGCGCGGCAACACGCTGATGAAGGGCTACCTGAAGAATCCGAAAGCGACGCGCGCGGCCTTCCGCGGCGGCTGGTTCCACACCGGCGACCTCGCGGTCTGTCATCCCGACGGCTATGTCGAGGTCAAAGACCGCTCGAAGGACATCATCATCTCCGGCGGCGAGAACATCTCGTCGCTGGAGGTCGAGGAGGCGCTCTACAAGCACCCGCAGGTGATGGAAGCGGCGGTGGTCGCGCGGCCGGATGAAAAATGGGGCGAGACGCCGTGCGCCTTCGTG
>DASWFO010000318.1:0-27708 GCA_036394195.1 Alphaproteobacteria bacterium
TCGAGGGCCGGGAAAAAACGCCACGTTTTGAACGTGGTCATCAGCAGCCGGTTGAGCGTCACATTGTCGGTGGCCTGGACCATTTCCACCTCGGCGCTGCCGTCCACCGCGACATGGAAGCGCGCTACGGCGACGGCCTCGATCCGCTGCCGGCGCAGCTCGCCCGGGAACTCGGGCAGCGGGCGATAGATCGCGCGGGCCCCCATGCGCCCCGCGGCCAGGCTGCGGCTCGCCTCGGGCGCGGGTGCGGCGGCCACGGGCGGGGACGGTGCTGTGGGAGCCGGCGTTTCGGTTTGCGGTTGAACGGGTGCCGGCCGCGGCTGCGGCCGGGGGCGGGGCGGCGGCTCGCGATGGACCACGGGCGGGGGTGGCGGCGGTGGCACGACCTGCGGCTCCGGCACGGGGGGAGGCGGCGGCGGGGGCGGTTCGACCTGGGCCGGGGGCGGCGGCTCCGGCGCTGCCGCCGGCGCCGGGCGGGCTGGTGCGGGCAAGGTCACGAACTGCGCTTCGATGGTCAGCGGCGGCGGCTTGGTCTGCTCCGGCGACCGCCCGAGTGCTAGGAGCTGCGCGAATCCGGCGAGGCACAGCGCGCACAGCAGGGCCGCCGACGGCAGTGTCCACGGGAGACGCTCCCACGGGCTGTCGCGCATCGCGGCGGCGCTCATCCGAGGCCTACTCCCGCAGCACGGCGATCGAGAACCGCTCGACCCCGGCTTGGCGGGCGCGCAGCATCGCCTGGACGACGACGCCGTTCGGCGCGTCGGCATCGGCGGACACGACCACGCCGGCCGAAGGATCGGGCAGCATCGACTTCAACGTCTCGGTGAGCGTGTCGAGCGTGACCGGCGTCTGATTGAGGACGATGTCGCCGGCGCGGGTCACGGTCAGCGTCACCGGCGATGGCGACTGCAGCGGCACCGCCTGGCCGCGCGGCAGGTTGACGCGCAGCGAATGAAGATTCTGCATCGCCAGCGAGGCGAGCATGAACGTCGCCAGCAGGAAGAACATGACGTCGATCATCGGGATGATCTCGATCCGCCCGCGGCGGGGCCGGCGTGCGCGGCGGAGCTTCATGAGCGTTTCTCCCCGGCGTCGAGGCGGATGCGGTCGATCAGGCGGGTGCCGAGCCGCTCCATCTCATCCATGAGCTTGGCCTGGCGGTCCGAGAAGAAGTTGTAGCCGGCCAGGGCCACCAGGGCGACGCAGATGCCGAGGGCGGTCGCGATCAGCGCCTCGGCGACGCCGCCGGTGACGCCCGCCGGATCGACCAGGCCGCTGGCACCGAACAGCTTGAAGGCGCCGACCATGCCCATGATGGTGCCCAGCAGGCCCAGCAGGGGCGCGGCCGTGACCACGGTGTCCAGGATCCACAGCCAGCGCCCGAGCGATTTCTCGATCTGGCTCGCCTCGTCGGCGGCGCGCGATTCGACCCACCACGCCGGGTGGGAGCGGTTGGACACGATGACGTGGAGAAACTCGCCCGCGTAGTTGCGCGGACCGAGCCCCTTGATCCGGGTCTCGACGTCCTCCCAGCGGAAGCCGTAGGTCTCGATCTGATCGATCAGCGGCCGCGGCAGGCGGGTGCGCGTCCGGTAGACGAACAGCTTGTCCAGCATGATGGCCAGCGCGATGACCGCCAGGACCAGAAGCGGCCAGACCATCGCGCCGCCGAACCGCAGCGCTTCGAGGACGTCGTTGATGACAGACATGAATGATGCTTTTTCGTTCCGCTGAACCGATGATCAGGAATGCCGAGCAAAATCCGCGATCCGCGAGACGAATGCAAGCCGGCCAACCGCCGGCCGGCCACTGGCGTCAAAAGTATTTCGTGAACCCGCCATAAAAGGCGCGACGCGCCCCGTACTGCGGCGCCCCGACACCGATACCGGTGCCGTCGCGGATCTTATAGCTGGCATCGAGCACGTTGATGACGGCCACGCGCAGATCGACGTCGCCTGTAACGGCCGTGGTGACGCGCTGGACGGCACCCAGGTCGATCGTGCGGTAAGGCGTGTTGTGGCTGCCGTTCGGGGTGGCGCCGGCTTTTCGCGTGCCGGTCCCGTAAAGCAGGTCGGCGTTGGTGCGCAAGGTATCGGTGACCGCATAGGAAATGCCGGCGGACGCCGTGTACGACTGGTCGTGATCGGTATGGATCCAATGCCCGCCGATGTAATTGAGATCGTCTTGGGAGAAGTTGGCCTGTCCCGACGTGATCTGCGTGGCCATCTGGCTCGCCGCCGTGAAATTGAAATACGAGGTCAATCGCGGCGTGGTGTAGGTCGAGGTGAACTCAATGCCCTGGTTTATGCCGCGGGCGTAGTTGAACGGGGTCAGGATCACGGGAGCGCCGAACTGGCCCTCGTCGATCAGGTTGCGCGAATATTTGTAATAGGCGTCGACGCCGACCTGGAGCTCGTTGGTGACTCTCTGCGTGACACCGGCATCGAAAACATGGGCGCGCTCGGAGAACGGCGGATCGAGCGTGGTGCCGTTGCCGGTGTTTGCCGCGGTCGTGCCGACGAATCTGTCCAGCGCCGATAACGAGGTGGTTTCCACCGGCGGCGGCGTGAAGTAGCGCGCGTATCCGCCGTGGAGGGTGGTCGTCGGCGTGACGTTGTAGACGGCATTCAGACGCGGGCTGAGCTGCGACTCATGGCGAAACGCGTAAAACGTATCGAGCCGTGCGCCGTAATTGATGGTGACGTCGGTGAGTGCCTTCCACTCGTCCTGCAGGTATAGCCCGTAGGTGCGGGCCGTCTTCGTGTTCTTGTCGGCCACCACGAACGGCGCATCGACGGTCTGCGCGCCGGCGTCGCCCGGAAATACGGTGGCGGTGTTGTCCGATATGACGTCTTCCCAGCTCATGAACAGTCCCGACCGCAGGGTGTGCGTGTCGCTCAACGGATAGCTGCCGTCCGCCTGCACCCCGTTCGTGAATGAGCGGCGGATCAGGTCGGGCTGGATGCCGTTGAACACCAGATCGCCGAGCGGATCGGGCTGGTAGTGCAGCGCCGAATAGCGGCTGAAATAGGCGACCTGATAATCGACGCTGCCGGTCGAATCCTGCAGCGCGACGATGCCGAACTGATTGCGTTCGATCTGGCGCTGGTTCAGCTGAGCGGAGTCGATGGTCAGGCCGTTCACCGTGTTCGTCGGCGTCCGCCCGGGGATGTTGGGAATCTGGTAATAGCTGTCCGCCGCGCCCAGGATCAGGCTGACCCGGCTGGTCAGATTCGGGAACAGGTAGGAGAAGTAGCCGAGCCCCTTTTCCTCATCGAGCTTGTCGTGGATCGCCTCGTGCCGATCCGTCGGATTCTCGATGCCGAGCGTCGTGTGGCGATAGCTGCCAGCCGCGAAATAGTTGAACGTGCCGATCGAACCACCGTATTCGAGGCCCGGCTGGATGGTGTCGTGGCTGCCACCCCACATGCTGATGTTGCCGCCTTGCTCGAACGCGCCGCTCTTGGTCTGGATGTCGACGACGCCCGCGGTGCGGAACCCGTACTGCGCCGGAAGCGCTCCGGTGATCAGCTTCAGGCTGTCGACAAACCGTGTGTCGATGTTCTGCTGGAAGCCGGAGATGCCGGCGGGGAGCAGAATCCCGTTCAGCCGGTACTGGACGTTCCCATGCTCGTTGCGGATGTGGAACGAGCCCGACGCCTTCGAATCTAGGACGACGCCCGGCGCCTGGAGAAGCACTTGATCGAGCGGAGTGTTGGCGCCCTGCGGCAGGTTTTGGATGGATTGCTGGTCCAGCTTATAGACGTTGGTGCCGATGTCGGGCGACAGGCCGTTGCGCGCTTCGTCGAGCCGCTTGGTCGCAAGTTTCAGGTCGAGCGACTGTGTCGCCGCCATCGTCAGGTTGGTCGTGGCCGCGGCACCCTCGCGGACCGTCACCACCGACGTCGTGGTTTGGAACCCGGGCTGCTCGGCGACCAGCGAATAGACGCCCGGCGGGACTTCCCGTAGCACGAAGCGGCCCTCGCGATCGCTCTGCGTGCGGGCGACGACCCGGCCCTCGACATCTTCCAGCCGCACGCCGGCGCCGGAGATCGGACGGTCGAGCGCGTCGCGCAGCTGACCGGTCACCTGGCCGGGAGTGGTCATTTGCTGGGCGACGGCGGCGGTCGGGACACTGGCCGCGACCACGCCCAATCCGACAACGGCGATCAGGCCCCGCAAGAGGCAGGCGGCAATACGGCTGTTCATCGATGTCCCCCGGCCCGGCCCGCTCTGATGGCGGCTGCCGGTCGTCATAATGATATACTATAACGTAGTACAATATAACATCCGAGGCCCTGTCAAGCCGAGCTCTGGTCGCGCAACGCGGCGGCGTTGCGGACCCGCGTCGCGACGCGGGCCGGGACGCCATGCTAGTGGATCGACGCCAACAGATGAGTCCCGATCCTTTTCCCTCGTCACCCCGGACGAGCGAAGCGAGATCCGGGGTCCATCTCGCCCGTGGCAGTATGGACCCCGGCTCGCGCGGCTGCGCCGCTTGGCGTCGATCGCTCGTCACCTCTACGTCTCGGAGCTCCGATGAAGTACTTCTTGTGCCGGCTGATCCCGCCGCGGCCGAGCTTTCCGCTGGATATGACCGATCGGGAGGCGCAGGTCATGCGCGAGCACGTGACCTACTGGACGGGCTTGGCCGAGACAGGCGTGGCGATCGCGTTCGGGCCTGTGGCCGATCCGCAGGGCACGTGGGGCCTCGGGATCCTCAAGGTCAACGACGACGCAGAGGCCGTGCGGCTGACATCCAACGATCCGGTCATGACTCAGGCCTTGGGGGCCAGATACGAGGTCCTGCCGATGCCGCGGATCGTCATCGGAAAGCGGCTATCGAGCTGATCCGGCCTGGCACGAAATACCCCCACCCGGCTCGCCGGGTGGGGGCCGCGCCTCGTTTTTGCGATCGAACCCGAGGTCGTCCCGGCATTCGAACGGGGTGCGCGGCGATACTGCCGGATGGAAGTCAACACTCGGTTAAAAGACCGGCCCGGCCCGCACATTGTCTTGGTTAAATTAGAGTCGATGCTCTTCACACTAACTTAAGTATGTGTCTACTGTTCGTTAGTGTCCGGTATAACGTCGGTTTAACTGTGTTATACGCATTTTGAACTTCACAGCGCCTTGCCACGTGGTCAATATGCCACGACGTGCGCGGGCGGGACCGGCAGGTCCGAGACACCGGCCGCGGGGGCGGTCTTACGTGGGGGCGCGACGATGGCGCTGAACCGGGTCACCTATCTTCGCCAGCAGGCGGCCGATTTCCGCCAGATGGCGGACCGGGCGGAGGGTCCGGATTTCAAAGCGGCCCATCTTCAGATGGCCGCCGAATACGAGCGACTGGCCGACAACGCCGAGCGGCTCCAGCCGGCCGGAGCCAAGACCCAATGACCAGCCTCGCGATGATCGGCGAGTGGGTGCTCGTGATGGTGGTCGGCGGCTGGCTTGCCTATCGCATTCCCCGGCTGTGGGCGGCCGGTGCCGCGGCTCTGGGCCGGCGACGCGCTTTTGACGATGAATATCGTCGTGATGCCACGGCCCTCCGCCGGCAATTGACCGACATCGAGCGCATGAGCACCGAGGTTCGGGACTGCCGGCGCCGCTTCGCGGCCCTCGAGAGGACGCGCAGCAAATCCGGCGCGGCATCGCTCGCGGTGCTCTCGAAAAAAGACTAGTCCGCCTGCGAGAGACCCGCCGCGCCGCTGCGCCACTGATTTGTCGACGTTCATCTTCGCCGCGAGCTCGTTGAGATCCAACCCGCCCGGCAGGTCTCGGCCATGCGGATTCACCGGTGCCGAGTGCTCCAGCAGGTATCCGACCAGTTCCCTGACTCCCGCCGGAACCACCGTTCCGCTCGCCTCGTTGAGCGGCCGGTCGAGGACGCGCCGGGCATGCGCGTAGTCTTCGATCGTCGCGACCACGCGGCCGGCCTTATCGCGCTCCCGCCGGGCCTGATGCATCAGGGCCGAGACGGCGGTCGCGGTCAGCACCTGTTCGCAGTCACGCTCGGCGCGGTCGATCCGACGGAAAAACAGCCCGCTCAGCGCCGGCGCGAACGGGATCACCGTTTCGCGGGGGTTCAAACTCAGCCAGTGCTGATACGCATGCCACGCGGCAAGGTCCACCGGCGGCGGAGCCCGTTCGCCGGCAAAACGGAGCCCCATCGCCGCGATCGCCAGTCTCGCGTGTTCGCGGGTCTCTTGGACGGCGATGGAAAGGCCGCAGAGCTCGTCTTCGTCCTGCATCGTCTGATGCATCACCCTGACGAACGCGATCGGCCCCGGCCGTTTCACCTCATGGGCCAACAGGTTGCGCCAGCTGCGCTGCGCCCGTTCCCAGCGGATCTGCCTCTCGGACATCAACATGCGCACCAGCATGATGCCGTCTCGCCCGGCGAGGCCGGACGCGTCCTGCACGACGAGCACACGATGGCGCAGGTCCGTACGCCCATAGACGACGGCCTTGAGCGAAACGCCGCTCGTGAGCTCGTAGGCGTCGGCTGGGAACAGGTCGAGGGTGCGGTTGAGCAGTGAGGTGTTTCCCGAGGGCGGCGCCTGGATGGACGCGCACAGCGGCCGCTGCAGCAGGCGCGAGGTGAAGATCGTATAGAGCAGCTCGCCATCGCGGGAATCGCCGGCAAAGCCGCACTGTCGCATCACGTCGGCGACCAGGGCGAAGACATTCTCCGCCCCGGCAATGGCCTGCGCTGACTGCAGGACCTGACGTTCGCGCTTGGATAGATGTTTCATGCGCTCGCCTCCGCTGAAACCGTCTCCCGAGATGGTCGTTCTCATCATCGACGGCCACGGGAGCTTTCCAGCCGTCGACAAGCACAACGACCCAGTCGCGATTTGGATGCAGGACGGAGAATTGCAGAATTGCTGTGGCGAAATCGGCCCGCTGCAATTCTTTGCGGCCTAACTCGAAAGTCTTTTCAATGCGTTGCGAGAAGAATTGCAGAATTGCAGCGTTTTCGGGGGGGCGGGGGTCAGTCCGCTCCCGCCAAGGCTTCCGCCGGTCCGCTCGCGCGGCGAGACCGGCGCGGCGTCCGCAGCAGCCACCATATCGAGGCGGCCATCGGGACGAGGACATTGGCATAGATCGCCGGGATGAGCAGCGGGAACCTCGCCGCCAGTCCCGTCCACGCCACGGCACCCGATTGCACGACCATCATGATCAGCACCGCGATCAGGATCCGCTTTCCTTGACCGCGCCGGTTGTGCTCGCCCGACAGCAGCGCGCTCAGCCCGAGCAGCGCGAAGGTCAGCGGATAAAGGGGCGATGTCACCCGGTTGTGCGCTTCCGCCTGCAGAAGGTTATAGTTCTGGCGGTCGAGTTCGGAGTCGCCCGGAAAAAACAGCTCGTTGATGAAGCGTTCGCGCGGCTGCCGCCAGCGAAGGTCTTTCGAGCCGCCTGACGCGGCCTGGCCGAGGTCGGTGCTGTAGCGATCGAAATAGAGGATCGAGAGTTTTCCATTGTCGTGCTGCAGCGTCTGCCGATTGCCGTCGACCAGGATCAGCCGCTGTCCGTCCGGCGTCTGGGCGAGCACACCGTGCTGAGCCATGATGGTGACCGTCTTGTCCTTGTCGCGATTGTCATGGAGGATCAGTCCGCGCAATCCGCCGTCGGCCTCGCGCTCCCGGACGTACACGGTGATGCCTTCGCTCACGGTGTTGAACGCGCCCTCCGTCAGGATGATCGCGGAATAGTCCCCGCGGACGTCCGCCTCCATGTCCTTGAAATCGCGGTAGGACACGGGCATGAAATAGAGCGTCAGGCTGTAATTGAGGGCGACGGCCAGAATCGACAGGACGACGGTCGGCCAGGCCAGCTGAACAGGTCCCATCCCGACGGCCCGCATGATGATGAGTTCGCTTTCGGTGTTGAGCCGGTTATACGTGAACAACACCGCGGCGAAGAGACCCAGCGGCACCAGGGTGGCGAGGAGGGCGGGGACGAGCAGGAGCGTGAGGTACAGGTACGCTCCGACCGTCAGGCCGCGGTTGACGATGAGCTCGATGAATCGGAGCGACTGTGTCAGCCACACGGCGCAGGTGATGGTGATGACCACCACGATGCCAGCCAAGCTGAGCTGTGCGAAAATATAGCGTGCGCAACGGTTCATGATGCCTGATCTCGCGTATTCGCGTCGCGGCGCAGTCTAAAACAGCCGCACGCCGTTGTCCGGTCTTTCCCTCGATCAACCGTCATGAGCGCCGTTTCCGCCTATCTTCCTTCGATCGGTGACCTCGCTGGCTTGGCCGCCGTTCTCGCGGTCGGGGCCGCTTTCGTGGCCCTGGGCGCCCTGGTCCGCGGCTCCGGTGGCCTGCCGGAGGCCGACTTCCTCTGCGGATGGGCGCTCGTGGCGCTCCTCTTTACACTGGCCGGCACCCTCAGCCGAATATCCTTTGTTACGCTGGCGTGGCTGACCCTCGCGGTAACCCTGGCCGCACTCCTCACCCGCCGCGGCCGGCGGGCCGACTGGGGAGGGTTTTTGCGCACCGCCCTGCTTGGCCTGCCGCTGCTCGTCCTCCTCGCCGGTGCACCGGCCACGCAGTGGGACGACCTGTCGAATTGGTTGCCGAACCAGCGGTTTCTGGTTGCCTTCGACGCGTTCCCGCGCCCCGACCTGCCGCCGACAGGATCCGTGTTTCCGACCTATCCCTACGGCATGGCGTTTCCGGTGTATCTCGCCGGCCGCCTCGCCGGCCGGTTCGTCGAAAATGCCGGCATGCTGTTCAACCTGCTGGCGCTGCTGGCGCTGGGCCGGCTGCTGGCGCGTCTGATCAGCCTCGGCAATGGCGAGAAGGCGACTGAGCCGCTGTCCTGGGGCCAGCTGGCGCTGGGCTGCCTTGTCGCGAGCGTGCTGAACCCGACCTTCGTGCCGAAGATCGTGTTCACGACGCATCTGGATTTTACGACCGCGGCGGCGGCGGCGTTTGCCATCGCGCTGTTGTGGCGGTCGCTCGAGGCGGCGCTGGCGCGCGACGATATTGTCGCGCGCGATCTGGCGCTGCAGGCTGGACTGACGCTGGCGCTGCTGGTCAGCCTTAAGCAATCTAATGCGGTGCTGGTGGCCCTGATTGCCGGGGGCGGCGGCCTCATCGTGCTGCGCATGCGCGAAATCGAATGGTCGCGGACTGTCCGGCCGCTGCTCTGGCTGGTCGTGCCAACGGCGGTGATCTACCTCGCCTGGCGCATCTACGCCGATCAGGTGATGCCGGGCGGAGAGTTCGGCTTCAAGCCGCTCGACGTCTGGGAACTCGAGGTGGCGAAGAACGCCTTCCTGCGCATGCTGCTGATCGCCACCAAGAAGGGCGGCTATTTCGCGGCGATGCTCGTCGTCTGCATCGGCGCCGCGATTGCGTGGTGGCGCAAGCCCGGCCCGACCGGGCGGCTGGCGATCCTGGTCGCGGTGCTGTTCCTCGGCTTCAATTTTTTCCTGTGGGTGGCCTATGTCGGCGCCTTCGGCCGCAACGGCGAAGGGGAGAGTGCCGCCTCGTTCTGGCGCTACAACACACAGCTCGGCGGGGCCCTGCTGGTCATCGCTGTGGTGGCGCTTCGCGACATGGCGGCGAAGCACATCACCGAGCGGGCGCTGCGGCCGCTCGCCATCGCCGCCGTGGCGCTGTGCCTGGTCGGCCCGTTCATCGTCGCCAAGCGCGTGCGCTTCGACTTCTATCCCGTGACGCGTTATCTTCGCGCGACCGGGGCCGAGCTCAAGGCGGTTGTCCGGGCGGATAGCGTGGTCGGAGTCATCGACCCGCGCGGCGACGGTTGGGCCGACGTCGTGGTCCGCTACGAGCTGTATCCGCGCGCCACCACCACCGACTTGTCGGCGGGCTTGAAGGACGGATCGACCGGCCTGCCGCCAAAAGCGACGACCCTGCCGTATCTGTGGGTCCACCAGACGACGCCGACGGTCGATCGCGCCCTTGGCTTGACGCTGGATCCGCACGCCTCGAGCCTTCTGGAGCACGCCGGTTCCGGATGGCGGGTTCTCCGTTCCTGGCCCTATCCGGGTTATGATGATCCGATCGCTGTCCCGAAATAGGCTCCATGGCGCTGTCTGAACCCGCTGTCACCACCGTCGCTTCGGCGAAACCCGCCAGCACTCCGACGCTGTCGGCCCTCGTGGTGATCCACAACGAAGAAGCGCGCCTGGCCGATTGCCTGGAGCACCTGCGCTTCGCCGACGAGATCGTGGTCGTGCTCGACCGCTGCACCGACCGCTCGCGCGAGATCGCGCTGCGCTTCACCGACCGGCTCGTCGAGGGGGCCTGGGAACTGGAGGCCGGCCGGCGCAATGCCGGCATCGAGGCGTGCCGCGGCGAGTGGGTCCTCGACGTCGATGCCGACGAGCGTGTATCGCCCGCACTGGCCGCCGAGATCAAAAGCATCGTGTCCCGGTCGACCTACGACCGCCACGTCATCCCCGTCGACAACTATATCGGCACGGTGCTGGTGCGGCACGGCTGGGGTGGCTCGTTCGGCAAGGGTGGCACGCACGGCCTGTATCGCAAGGGTGCCAAACGGTTCGGCGAAGGACGCGTCCATCCGAAGCTCCACCTCAGCGGGCAGGAAGGGCCGCGGCTGACCAATCCGCTCGATCACCTGGTCGACCGCAACATCTCCGACATGATCCGGCGCCTCGACCGGTACACGACGGCGCGCGCCCAGGATTTGCGCGAGCACGGCGATCCCGATCCGACGCGCACCTATGTCCGCCGCTTCTTCACCCGGATCTACAAATGCTACATCCACGCCGGCGGCTACAAGGAAGGCGGGTGGGGGGTGTTGATCGCGATCTTCGCCGGTCTCTACCCGCTGCTCTCGCACCTGAAGGCGAAGCTGGAGCGCGATCCCGCCAGGCCGTCATGGTGACCTGACGGAAGAACTTGAAACCTGAAACTCGTCATCGCGAGCGAAGCAATCCAGGGCCGCTGGATTGCTTCGTCGTTTTACTCCTCGCCATGACTGCAGAGGTTACGGGCTCGCTAGGCACTCGAAGACGTCGCCCTCGGGAGCCCGGCCGCGGATGTGCCGGCGGTGCCATAGCGCGTAGAAGAGCAGGCGCCACGCCGCTTCACGGTGTTGCTTCTGTCCGCTGGTGAACAGCGCCTTGGCCTTCTCGGGGACGGCGATTTCCGCGACCGCCGGATCCGCCGCCACCAGCGGCGCCAGCCGCGCGCCTTCGGTGGCGATCCAGTCGGCGACCGGCGTGGTGAAGCCGCGCTTGCGGCCGAGCGAGTTGGCCTCCGGCATGTGTTTCGCCAGCCATTGGCGAAGCAGGTACTTGCCGCGCCGGTTCCTGAGCTTCAACTCCTGCGGCAGGCGGAAGGCGAACTTCGCGAGCTCGATGTCGAGCAAGGGTGTGCGCCCCTCGACCCCGTGCGCCATCAGGCAGCGGTCGAGTTTGACGAGCAGCCCGTGCGGCAGGTAGTCGACGAAATCGGCGGCCTGCGCGGTTTGCAGGCGGCTGCGGCCCGGCAATGCCGCAGCCTTCTCGGCGGCGACAATGCCGGCGCGCCACGCCGCCGACCGGTCTCGCAGCACATCGGTCTTGGAAAACGGCCCGGTGCGGCGCCGCTGGCGGCCGCCCAGCCACCACGGACGGATCTGCCGGCGGTAGCGGCTGTAGCCGGCGAACATCTCGTCGCCGCCCTCGCCGGACAGGACGACCCGGAGGTTGTCCTTCGCGGCCTCGCGGGCCAGCAGATAGGTCGGTACCAGCGCGTAGTCGGCGGTCGGGTCGTCCATCGCGGCCGCCATCTTCGGCAGCAGCGCAAAGAAGTCGCGGGCGGTGACGTCGACCTTGATGTGACGGACACCGGCGCCTGTCGCGACCTGATGGGCGTCGGGATATTCGTCCTGCACCGACGTGTTGGGAAAGCTCGCGGTGTAGGCCTGCACCGATTTTCCGTGCAGCTGCACCATGCAGGAAAGGATCGAGGCGCTGTCGATGCCTCCGGACAGGAATAAGCCGACGGGGACGTCGCTGCGTTCATGCACCGCGACGGTCTCGAGCAGGAGCTTGTCCAAGCGGTCGAGCGCCTCGCGCTCTCCGATCTCGATCGGTCCGGTGTCCGGGAGGCCGGCCTTGAATCGCCGCTCGACGACGCGGCCGTCTTTGACGACCAGGGTCTCGCCGGGCAGCACCCGGCGGATCCCGCGGAAGATCGTGGACGGACCGGTGGTGAACTGCAGTTGCAGGAGCTCGCCGGCCGGCTGTTTCTCGAGGATGGCATCGCACAGGCCCGCGGCGATCAGGGCCTGCGGCTCGGACGCGAACGCGAAGCCCGCGGGACTTTCGACGTAGTAGACCTGCTTGATCCCGAACGGATCGCGCGAGACGAGCAGCGTGCGGGTTGCCGGGTCGTGCAACCCGAACGCATACATCCCGCGGAGCTCGCGGGTGCAGTCCGCCCCGTATTTATCGTAGTGAAAGAGAATGGGCTCGCAATCGGACGCGGTTGCGAACTTCGCCCCGGGGAGCTGCTGCTTGAGCTCCACGTAGTTGTAGATCTCGGCGTTGGCGACGAGGGCGCAGCCGGTGGGTCCCATCAAGGGCTGCGTCCCGGTCTTCAGGTCGATGATCGCGAGGCGCGCGTGGATGAGCCCGACATTATCGCGGGCATAGCGGCGGCTGCCATCGGGCCCGCGGTGGGACAGGGCGGCGATGAGCCGGTCGAGGACATTCGCCGCGGGCGTCGTCCCGTTCGCCGTCATGATGCCGCCGATGCCACACATCAGGCGGCGACCTGGGACAGGAAGTCCGCGTAGCGGGCGACCACCGACTCCTTGTTGAAGCGCGCGCGATAGGTTTCGTACGCGGTCCGGCTCAAACCTTCCGCCAAGGCGCGGTCATCCAGCACGCGCTGGATGGCGGCGGCCAGGGCCGTCGCGTCCTCCATCGGCACGAGCAGACCGGTCTTCCCGGCCTCGACCAGGCCGCGCGGGCCGGCCGAATCAGCTGCCACGACGGGGCAGCCGTGCATCCACGCCTCCAGGATCACGTTGCCGAGCGGCTCGATGCGCGATGGGCACACCAGGCAGTCGGCGGTCTTGAGGAGTGCGCCGACATCCGCGCGCCAGCCCAGGAGGCGCACGCGGTCGGCGACGCCGAGCGAGGCGGCGAGACGGCGCAGGTCATCGTGCAGCGGACCTTCACCGGCGAGCCACAGATGGATGGTCGGCAGCAACACCAAGGCGCGCAGCAACACGTCGAATGCCTTATCCGAGTGGAGGCGCCCGAGTGCCAGGATCAGCGGCACGTCCGGCGGCGTGTCGAAGCTCGTCCGTGCGATCGCGGCGGCTGGCGCTTCATCGACGAAATTGGGCAGATACCGCACGCGTTCGTCCGGCCATCCGCCGCGGACCGCGTACTCGGCGATGTCCTTGGTGTTCGCCACCAGATAGTCGCAGGCGCCGTAGTACTTGAGGTCGTAGTAGCCGCCGAGCCGTCCGACATGGACGAAGCGCCCTTTGGGACAGAGTGCGGTTGCGCGGCTCATCCAGGTGAGGACGACGCGGGGTGCAAATTGGTCGATCAGCGCCCGCAACCGTCGCCGGGTGAACAGGTCATAACTGAACAGAAAGGGCAGTTCGGCGACCGGAATGCCGGCCTCGGAGAGCTCGGCGACACACGGCGCCCCCGATCTTGCGACGACGTATTGCTGAATGCCTGCGTTCGCGAGTGCCGTGCAAAGTCTCGAAAAGAAAATCTCGGCGCCACCGTTCTGTCTGCTGGCCATGACCTGGAGCACTTTGATCCGGCTCCGGCCGGTGTTCCCGTGGGATTTGCCTGTCATTACGGTTCGCGTCGCGCGGGGCGGACCATCGCATAGGGACCCTTCCCGGGCAATGGCCTGGAACCAGCGCCCGCCCGCGTCCACGGGCGCACGGCCGCCGCGACTCCGTTGCTCCGATGCGCATTCCGAAGGCCGCTGGAGTCGGATCATGGTTCGTCCCAGGGTCGGTCCTTCGCGGCGGCGGATGCGCGGGGCCACCCCGGTTGAGCCTGCGGCGCTGCTGCCATCTTCTCTATGGCGGGCCGCGGCGGGCCTAAAGAGGATACGCCCGTAAGATTCCACCCCTAAAACGACCAATATTTGGGCAAGGAAACCATAAAATATACGAACTGTGTCATTCGGGCCGCATGTGCGCGTATTGCGACGGTGGTATTAACTTCTAGTGACTTAGACCCTGATTTTAGACGGCCTCTTCGTTAAATTCCCCCGGACATAACTCGTTCGGGGACGACAATGTACAAAAAGACCTGTTTACGCTCGATGGGGGCGGCTGTTGTGTTGGGGGCCTTGACGCTGGCGGGAACGGCCGGTGCGCAAGATAAACCAACAGAAGCAAAACCGCCGGCTGCCTGGGTCGACGGAATTACCTTCGGCGGCTACCTCGAGGCTGGGAGCACCTGGAACCTCAACGGTCGTTCGCCGAACAATAAGAACTTCGGACGCTTGTTCGACGACCGGAACCGGCAGTTCCAGCTGAACCAGCTCGCGCTGCTCGTGCAGCGGAAGATCGATCCGACGATCGAGGGCTACGATTTCGGCTTCAAATTCCACGGCATTTATGGCTCGGACGCCCGCTACACTCACTTCCTGCACGAGTTCCAGAATGCTACCGGCGAGAGCTACAACCAGTTCGACATCGTCGAAGCAAACGTCCAGGCCCATACCCCCTGGTTCACCGACGGCGGGTTTGACATCAAGGCCGGGCAATACGTGACGTTGGAAGGTGCGGAGACGATCGACCCGACGACGAACTTCCTTTACTCGCACAGCTATATCTTCAACTTCGGCATTCCCTTCAAGCATACCGGCGTGATCACGACCCTGCACGCCACGTCCATGCTCGACATCTATCTGGGCATCGACACCGGCGTGAACACGGCGATCGGCGACGACCGCGACAATAACGGCAGTCCGGCATTCCACGGTGGCTTCGGGCTCAACCTCCTCGAGGGCAACCTGACCAGCCTGTGGACCACTCATATCGGGCCGGAAAACCCGAGCTTGGCTTCGAACGGCGTGATCCTGCCGCGCGGCGCCAACAAAAAGAACCGCTATCTGAACGATATCACCACCATCTGGAAGGTTACGGACGCGTTCCAGCTGATCAATGACCTGAACTACATCCAGGACGACTGCCAGGCGTTGAACGGCGTCACGACAACGTGCCGCACTGCCCGTGGCTATGGTATGGCGCAGTACGCCGTGTATACGGTCAACGACATGATCACGATCGCGGCCCGCGGCGAGGTGTGGCGCGATGAGGAAGGCATCTTCGTGTCCCAGTTCGCCAACAACAACGACTTCGTGCGCGCCGAAAACGGTCTCGCCGCGAAGGGCACCGTGCAGAGCGGCGGCCGGACGACCTATGGGAGCCTGACCGGCGGCGTGAACATCAAGCCCGCCGTGGAGATACCGTATCTCGCCAGTCTGGTGGTCCGGCCCGAGGTTCGGTACGACACCTCGCTCAACGACACCCGGCCGTTCTCGAACGGCACCAAGCACGACCAGGTGACGATTGCCGCGGACGTGATCCTGAGTTTCTAGACGACAGACGGCCGATCAGGCCGGAGAGGCGCCGGTCGTCGGGGGGCGACCGGCGTTTCCTTTTTTGGGGCCGACCCCCGTCACTCGCCGGCGTCGACGATGGCAATCACCGGCCCACCGCCATGCGGCCCCTGGTGCATGGCGTCGACCGATACGAACACCGCCGGATCGCCGATCGCCGCCGCCGCGACCCCGCCGACCGCTCCCTTCGAGTGGCGGTGATGGTGCACGTCGGAATCATCCAGCATGATCTGGCGGCGGCCGCGCAGCTTGCCGCGCTTGTCGGCCTCGCACTTGATGAACACATTGACCAGCTTGCCGCGGAGGTCCGAGGCGCGCGCCCGCTCCGGCAGTGCCAGGCCGGCGTTGCGGATGCCGTCGTAGATGCCGTCGATGTCGAGGGCGTCGTTCATCACGCTGTGGCCGATGCGGTAGCACCCGCCGGCCCCGGCCTTATTGCCGAGCAACACGATCTGGGCCTGGGTCAGCTCGACGCCCGACGAGCATGACGAGACCGAGGAGTAGAGGTCGAGGTTTTTGCAGATCTCTTCGGCCTTCGGCATCTTGATCTCGCCCAGTCCGACCGCGATGCCGAGTGCCGTGGTGCCATTGGACACGCCCATTGATTCATGGACTTCGCAGGCGACCGTCTTGCCGCGGTGCTCGGCGTCCTGAACCATGTCGATGGTCAGGAGCGGCGTCTTGGTCTGGACGTAGTGAACGTCCTTCGGGTCCTCGATGCCGGCGTTCTTCATCGCCGCGCGGACGGCGTCGGCCACCTTTTCGACCATAGCCGGACGGCCGATATCCTCGGGCAGGAGCTCGACGCTCATGGCCGTGCCAATCGCGAGGCGCGCCTTGCCCGCGGGCCCGGTCTTGTCGTTGCGCGCGAATACGGTGGCGTGCGGCGTGATCACGCCGTCGCAGCCGCCGGACCACACCATCGGGATCTGGGCGATGTCCTCGGCGCCGCGCTTGCCGAGCTTCTGGAGCACGCGGCGGAATGCCTGGTCGGCCAGGATGCGGGTGAAATCGTTCACGCCGCCGTTCCCCTCGGTCTTGCCGATGACGGCGATCACCTGGTCGGCCGTGAACTGGCCGGCGCGGATACGTTCTTCGAGCCCGGATGCGTCGGAGACGCTCTTAAGCTCCACCTTTGCGACTTCGATGGCCATGTGTCCTCTTCCCCATTGCTTTCCGTCATGCCGGACTTGATCCGGCATCCATTGTGCCACTTTGCGCATGGACCCCGCATCAAGTGCGGAGTGACGGAGAAGAGTTTATGTCGTGCGCCCTCCGGCCGTCATTGGCCTCGGATTTGCTCTTATCCTTCGCGACGTTTTTTAAACATGCGGGGGGCAAACTTGTTTAGCCAAGGTTTAACTTTTAAGTCGCATAGAGAGGTAATGCCGGAATCGATCGTCGACGAGTCGCGACCAACAACGGGCGGGTTCACGGCCGCCGATCTCGCGATTCTGGAGACGATCTGTGCCGCGGCGATCGCCCAGAAACAGTGGGGCCGTGCCCAGATCGTCCATGATCACTTTGCCGATTATCTCGCGGTCTGGTCCGTCCAAGCGGAGAGCACGACGCCGCCGAACCTGGCGATCGCGCGCTTCAAGCGCACCGGAACGTATGCCCTGACCAGCGACTCGGTGGTCGTGGCGACGGCGACGAGTCTCGACAAGATCCTGCCGACGATCCGGCGGATTCTCGACCGCAGCGACGACGTGGCGGCCGCCGCCACCGGCTGATGCCAGACCGTGTGGATAAGTGGATAAGCCGCTGATCCGTTGAGCCGGCACACGAACCGGCCCGGGCGACCTGATCAATGTGGTTCAGGGTCGGCCTTGGTCCGTTCCTGTAACCTCGCCTGGAACCTCTGGTCTATATCAATCGGGCGCCTCCCTGATTGATCATCGCACCACTGTCGATGAGGAAAACCTCATCGGGCAGAGGTTGTCGCGCACTCACTCGGAGGTTTTTCCAATGCCAGACGTATCGGCCAACGGAAACTATGCACAGTATCTCGCGCAGGCGCTGACGCCTCCTCTCCTTGGGATGGCCGGCCTGGGGGGGCAACAGGGATTCGGCCAGGAGTTCGGCAGCGCCGGCTTCGGCAATCAGGGATTTGGCAACCTGGGCTTCGGCCAGGGTCTTGGCAATCAGGGTCTGCAAGGTCTCGGCCAGCAGGGCCAGGGTTATCAGCCGGGCTTCGGCCAGCAGGGCCTCGGCCAGCAGAATCTCGGCCAGCTCGGTTGGGGCCAACAGACTAGCCCGCAGCAGCAGATCGGCATCATCCTTCAGCAACTCGCCCACCAAGTGGCGGGCCAGGGTGGCGTCGGCCAGCAGATCGGCCACTCGCTCCATCACGCCGCCCAATACGTTGCGACTCAGGGCGCCGTGGCGCAGCAGATCGGCGCCTTGCTGCATCAGCTGGCTCATCAATGCGCCTCGCAGGGCCAATTCGGTCAGGCCGGCAATATCTTTGGCGGGCTCGGGGGACAACAGGCCTTTGGCCAGCAAGGCATGAACCCGCAGGCGGCGTGGCAGCTTGCCCAGCTCGCCAATCAGCTGGCGGCGCAAAACCGCTACGGCGGCATCGGTGCGCAAGGGATCGGTTGGGGCCAGGGCGGATACGGGTTCGGCTCACCGCAGGGGCAGGCGTGGGGCTTCAATCGTCCGATGTGGTGATCGGCGAGAAGGCGAAGCCAACAGCCGCAAGGCTCCGGGGTCGGCGTCTGGACATCGAACCAGTGCGCCGACCCCGCTAGCTCATCGGAACGGAGGACGATATGGCCCAGGAGAAGGACGAACGGACGACCGCGTCGGCCCGCAGGACCGCCGAGGCGAGCGAAGGAAAAGCAACCGGCCCAAGCCGACCCTCGCCAAAAGCCGCGCTCAATGGCGGGGCGGGGCCGGGCACCGTGGCACGACGTCGACGGCAATACCTGATTGCCGTCCGCCCGTCCGGTCCTGGGTTATCGGGTCCTGGGCCATCCGGCGATCAGCCGCGACCCCTCGACGCGGTCGTCGACTATCTCGGCCAGCAGGAGGACATCGAGATCGTCCGGCGGGTGAAGCCGGCCGGCGTCCGGCCGTTCGAATCCAACGGCACCTTCTCGCAGGACATCATTGTCGCGCGGATCGAGGAAGGGAAAGCGGCGACCTTGCGGGCCGCCGGTCAGCCGCAGATCATCATCGAGCGCGACGCGGCCCTGACCTTCACCGACGGCGCCGGTGCCCTAGCCGCAGGTGCGGTGGCGGGCAGCATCGCAACTCCGTTCTCGTCCGCGGGAACCGAAGTGGCGCTCCGCATTGTCGGCGAGCGCGACCAGCCCTTGCCACGGGCGGTCGTCGTGGTTTACGGGGCGGGTTTCCCCGTGCAGGCCGTCACGGATGACTCTGGAACGGCGCGCATCACCTTGTTCGGCGGCCAGGCCGACTCGGTTCGGGCCATCTATGTCAAGCCGGCGGCGAATCATTGGGAACGATTGATCCCCGCACCCGAGCTCAATCAGAGCGGCGCCACGACGATCAAGCTGCGCTCTCTGGCCGAGACCTTCCCGGGCTTTCCGAACGAGCGGCTGGTGGGGTGGGGCCAGCGCCTCATGCGGTGGGAGCAGGCCGCCGGCAGGCTGACCGGCGCCGGCATACGGATCGGCCTCATCGGGTCCGGGTGCGACAATTCGCACGTGGGTCTGCGCCGCGTCACCAGCGGCAAAGATTTTACCGATCGGCGCAGCGATAATGCGTGGACCGAGGATGCGCTCGCCTATGGCACGCACGCGGCCGGACTCATCGCGGGGGCCGCCGGCAGCGGCCAGCCGATCGCGGGCTTCGCGCCGGAAGCCGAACTCCACGCGTTCAAAGTCCTTCCGGGCGGCCATATGAGCGATCTTCTCGCCGCCCTGGATGAATGCATCGCCCGCGAGTTCGATGCGGTCTGTATCGGTGTCGGATGCGAGGAGAGCTCGGAGCTGTTTCATCAGAAGCTTCAAGAGGTCCAGAACCGCGGCTGCGCCTGCATCGTCGCGGCCGGGAATTTTGGAAGTCCGGCAGTCCCCGTACCGGCCGGGTTCCAGACCGTCTTCGCCGTCGGCGCGGTGGGCAAGCTCCGGGAGTTCCCGATGGACACCTGGCACGCCCAGGCGGTGATTCCGCAGCTGATCGGCAACGAGGGCGTCTTTCCGGCGGCGCTCAGCGCCGTCGGTCCGCAGATCGCCGTCTCCGCACCGGGGGTCGCGGTCGTCTCGACCGTGCCGGGCGGATATGCGGCGCTCGACGGCACCTTACCCGCGGCAGCGCACATCACCGGGCTCGCGGCGCTGATCCTGGCGCATCATCCGCTTTTTCAGGGTCCGTTGAAGGTTCGTTCGGACCAGCGCGTCAATGCGCTCTTCGGCTTGATCAGAGCCAGTGCCGTGCCGTATTTCGCCGACCCCTTACGCGGCGGCGCGGGCGTGCCGGACCTGCAGCGGGTGCCGGGCCTGGACGGCGTCCTGGGTGCACAACCCTTCGCCGCGGGCCCCGCCGCATTCGCACCGGATCTGTTCGCCAGCGCCATGCGCGGCGCGCCGACGGCGCCGGGGGCCGAGCCCTTCCAGGGCCCGTTCCCGGCTTATGGGCCGCTGATCGCCCAGGGCTGGCAGGCGCTGATCCAGATGCGGGCGGCCGGACTGCTCTGAAAAGAAACGGGTCCCACGAGCAGTACGCGCCGTCGCTCAGGTCAGTCGCTTGGCCCCCGCGCTGGCATCGTCGCCAGCGGCGGGCGGGTGCAGGTCTGCCCGCATACGGGCGACGGCCTCGCCGCGGCGATGGACCTTGAGCTTGTCGAGGATGTTGTGCACGTGGTTCTTGACGGTCGTCGCCTGAATTCCGAGGTGGCGCGCGATCTGCTTGTTGGACAGCCCGCGGTCCATGAGGCCGGCGATCTGCATCTCACGCTTTGACAAGGGTGCTGCGGATGCTGCATCCGTTCCGTTCCGCGACAAGAGTGCGACCTGGTGGTAGAGGGCGGCCGCGGCGCGTGGCGAGCAGAGAAGCTCGTTCCGCATCGTGCTCTTGACCGCGGCGACGACGTCGGCCAGGGACGCATCGTCGCAGATGTAACCGGAAATACCGGCGGCGGCGAGCGCGAGGATTTCGCTATCCGTCTCGGCGATGCCGAAGGCCATGACCTTGGCGGCCGGCGTCTGCAGCATGAGCTCCTTCGCGTGGTCGAGGTTGCCCGCCCGCGTCGCGTCGAACAGGACGACATCGGGACGAAGCTGCGCGGTTTTCGCCGCCGCCTGCGGAAGCCCGGTCGTTCCGATGATCTGGACGCCCTCCTGCTGCGCCAGCAGAAGCGCCAGCCCATCCTGGAATAGCTTCACCTGGCTGACCACCAGGACGCGTAGCGGGACCACGGGTTGCGCGCATGGGCTCGTCGATTGTGCAGCAGGCAAATTGGTTCCGCGTCGAATCTCGAACGCTGGATGCGTTCCCTGTCCCAATACCATTTGTGGGCTCCGTTTGAGGACGTGAAAACAAAAGTCCTATCGCGGTAGCGCTTGATTACTCCCCTGTGACAATGGTGGCGCAAATTATCACCAACCGGGCGCGCAGACGCGTGACATGTCGATGGCGTCTGAATGAGACCGCGACCTCATGCCCGTGCCGCATTTTTCGGCAGAAGCTTTCCTTGCTCCCGTGAATATGCGACAGAGAAGACCACGTCTCGGCACCTCCGTCTTCTCCCCACATGACCCCGTCCGTCTGCCGCAGCTTCGCGTCCAGCTTCCGCGCTGGCGCGGTTGGAATCTGGCCGCTGCTGCCGAGCCCGGTCCTGTATGGCCTTGCCTTCGGATTAATGGCGGGCACGGTCGGCTTGTCCCTCATCGAAACCACGGTGTTCAGCGGTGCCGTCTTCGCGGGCGGGGCGCAGATCGCGTCGCTGCAGGGCTGGAGCTACCCGGTGTCGCTGCTGTTCGTGTGCCTGACGACGGCGGCGATCAATTCGCGCTACGTGCTGATGGGGGCGACGTTGCGTCCGGTCTTGACGGGCCATCCGCCGGCGCGGCTCTACGGCACGCTCTTTTTTCTCGTCGACCAGGATTGGATCCTGGTCATGCGGGACCGCGAGAAAGGGTTCGATAACCTCGGCTACCTTCTCGGCAGCGGCGTTGTCACCTGGAGCATATGGGTGGCCTGCACGATGGCGGGCCGCGCCCTTGGCGGCTGGATTCCGGATCCGCGGGCGTTCGGCGTCGACTTCATGCTGGGCGCGTTCTTCGCCACGGTCGCCGTCGCGTTCTGGCGGCAATCGCCGCGGCTGGCCCCGTTCGTGGTGTCGGCCGCGATGGCGATCGCCGTCCAGAAGCTGTGGCAGGGGCCCTGGTACATCCTGGTCGGAGCACTCGCCGGCAGCCTCGCGGGAGTGGCGACGCGTGACCGTGCGGCCTGACGTCATCGCGGCGATCCTGGCCATGGGCGTGGTCGCGTATGCCTGCCGCGCCGGCGGCTTCTTCATGATGCGCTACGTGCCGCTGACGCCGCCGATCCAGGCGTGGCTGAAGGCGATTCCGATGTCGATCGTCGGCGCGATCCTGGGTCCGATCGCGATCAACGGCGGCGTGGCGGAGTGGGTGGGCCTCGCCGCGGCGGTCGGCCTCATGTGGATAACCGGCCGGGACTTCGTCGGCCTGTTCGGCGGCATCGCGGCCGTGGCGCTCGTGCGCTGGCTGTTGGGGACCGGCTGATCGGGCGCGCAGCGCGACGCGCGCGGCGGCTCTGGTGAAGCTGCGTTCCTTCGCGACGGAGAGCGCGTAGCGGATCTGGTGGAATTCCACGAGAGCCGCGCGTTCGAACTATCGAGGCGATCGTGGGCCGTACCCCTCACCCGGACGCTTCGCGTCCACCCTCTCCCACAAGGGGGAGAGGGTTACGCCGCCGCGCCCATTCACCTCTCCCCTCGTGGGAGAGGTCGCGACCAGCAGCGAGCGGGTGAGGGGGGCTGTGCAGCATGAAATCAGGTTGAACTAGCTTTTCTTCGCGTCGCGGACTTCGACGACTACGGCCATGGCGCTGTCGCCCGCCGCACAGCCGTGGAACAGCCCGTAGCCGCCGCCCTTCATCTCGAGCTCCTCGATCAGCTCCAGAATCGCGCGCAGCCCCGTCGGGCCCTGCGGATGGCCCCACACCAGCGAGCAGCCGTAATTGTTCATCTTCATCACATCGAAGCCGCATTCGCGGGCGAACACGATGTCGTTGACGACGAACGGGTTGTGCGACTTCACCGTGCTGACGTCAGAGATCTTGATGTCGGCGTCGGCGAGCGCCCGCTTTGCGGCGGGGACCGGCGCATACGGCATATGCGCCGGCTCGGCGCGCGCCTGGCCGAAGCCGGCGAGGCGGATCTCGATCTCCGGCCGCTTCGACAGCTCGCGCGCTTTCTCTTTCGAGGTGACGACCACCGCCGTGTTGCCGTCGGCGGGGTGGGTCTGCCCGCCGAAGGTGACCGTGCCGCCGTCAACCACCGGCTTCAGCTTGGCCAGCCCGTCGGCCGTCGTGTCGTGGATGCCCTCGTCGCCCTCGAGCGTGGCGCGGGTTTTGCGGAATTTCGCGTCGGGCACCGCAAACGGGAGGCTCATGAAGCGGCGCAGGAATTTGTGACCGTCGGCGCAGGCGTCTTTGTATTGCTGGTAGCGGCGCAGCACCACCTCGTGCTGCCGCGCGGTATCGATCTGGTATTTGCGCGCGACATTCTCCGCCGTCTGCACCATTGAAACGTCGGCGTACGGATCGCGTGCGAAGTTGTCGACCACCCAGTTCTCGTGCGTGCCGGTGCCGCCCGGCGCTTCCGGGTTCGGGTAATAAAGGTGCGGGCCATTCGATGTGCGGTCCGCGGTCAGGACCAGCGCGCAGCTCGCCTGGCCGTCCCGCAACTCCTGATCGGCGATGGCGAGACAGCGCGCCGAAGTCGCACAGGCCTGATTGATCGTCGGCCCGCCGACATGCGGTGCACCCAGCATCGCGGTCGCCCAGGGCAGGCCATAGAACGAATTGGTTTGCGGCACCGTGGTGCCGAGCACGCCGTAGTCGAACGCGCTGGGGGCGATGCCGCGGCGGGTCAGCTCGGCCTTGGCCACGTGGGCCGCGAATTCCAGGCTATGCAGGTGGGCGAGGCTGCCCTGCCAGCGCGCGTAAGGCGTGCTCCAATAGCCGCCGTAAGGGATATAGCTGCTCATGGCGTGAGATTGGTCGCGTCGATGCGGTCCGTCAATAATGACCGCTCATCCGGCGCCGCCCAGATAAGCCTGCTCGAGCGCCGGGTCGTTGCGGATCTCATCTGGCGTGCCTTCGTGCACGGTGCGGCCGGATTCGATGACGTGCCCACGGTCGGCCAGCGCCAGGGCCAGCCCTGCCATCTGGTCGACCAGCAGGATGGTCGTCCCGTCGTCGCGCAGGCGTGCCAGCGCCTCGAACAGTCCGTTGACCAGCTGCGGGGCGAGGCCCAGCGACGGCTCGTCCAGCAGCAGGATGCGGGGCGCGCCCATCAGGCCCCGGGCGATCGCCAGCATCTGCTGCTCGCCGCCCGAGAGGAGGCCCGCGCGCTGGTGCAGCCGCTCGCGGAGCCGCGGGAACCGCTGCAGCACGCCTTCGATGTCCTTCTCGACCGTCGCATCGCGGCGCGCGTAGGCGCCGAGGAGGATATTGTCGCGCACCGACAGTTCCGGGAATACCTGGCGCCCTTCCGGCACCAGCACCAGCCCGAGCGGCGCGATGCGGTGCGCCGGCAGCCGGCCGATCTCGCGGTCCAGGAGGCGCACCTCGCCTTCGATCGGGCGCAACAGGCCGGAGAGCGCCTTCATCAAGGTCGACTTCCCGGCTCCGTTGGCGCCGAGAACGGCGACCATTTCGCCGGCGTGGACCGACAGCGCCACTTCTTTCAGCACGGGCTCGGCGCCGTAGCCGGCGGAGAGCGCTCGGGCGGCCAGCACCGGTGCGCCCGCCGCGGTGACCGGCGGGCGCCGCGCGGTGGCGGGCGGCAGGTGGTCGCCGAGATATGCCTTGCGCACCGCCGGATCGGCGCGGACTTCGGCCGGTGTGCCCGATGCGATGCAGGTTCCGGCGTCCAGCACCACGATGTGATGCGAGATGCCCATTACCAAGGTCATGTCGTGCTCGACCAGGACCACGGCGATGCCAGCGGCGGCGATCTGGCGCAGGAGGGCGGCGAGGTTGTCCTTGTCGCTCTGGCTGAGCCCAGCCGCCGGCTCGTCCAGCACCAGCACGTGCGGGCCGGTGGCCAGAGCGCGCGCGATCTCGACCAGGCGGCGGTCGACATGCGGCAGGTCGCGGCAAGGCTGGTCGATGGAGCGGCGATAACCGACGAAGACCAGCAAGGCTTCGGCGAGCTGGCGATCGTGCGGGTCGCGGCGCAGTGGCCGCAGCAGCGTGCCGAGCCGGCCACGGCGCTGCGCCACCAGCAGATTGTCGAGGGCCGAGAGATTGCCGAAGAGTTGCGTGGTCTGATAGGTGCGCGCGACGCCGGCGCGGGCGATCGCGTGGGAGGGGCGGCGGGTGAGCTCGATGCCGCCGAGGCGCACGGTCCCGGCGTCCGGCCGGTAGAATCCGCACACGAGGTTCAGCACCGTCGTCTTGCCGGCGCCGTTGGGCCCGATCACCGAGGTGATCCGGCCGGGAGCCGCGGTGAACGTGACCTTGGCTGCGGCACGAACGCCGCCGAACGCGACGCTCAGGTCTTCCACCGCGAGGGTGCCACCGTCGGCGCGCCCGCGAAGGAAGGCCTCGACCGCCGGGGCGTCGGCGCGGGCCGGCATCGACGCCGGCCGTTTCAGGCGGCGCGCGATCGCCCCGACGACGCCCTCGGGCGTCAGCCACAGCACGACCAGGAGCAGGGCGCCAAAGAACAGCAGCCGATACTCGGCCAAAAAGCCGAGATATTCCGGCATCAGCACCACGATCGCCGCACCGATCAGCGGCCCGGCGACCGTGCCGGCGCCGCCGATGATCACGACCAGCAGGAAGAGGATCGACTGTAGGAACGGGAATGCGCTCGGTGCGACGAAATGCGTCAGCGGCGCCGACGCGCCACCGGCGATGCCGGTGAGGACCGCCGAGAGCGTGAACGCGAGCGCGCGGATCGCCACCACGTCGAGGCCGATCGACGCCGACGCCGTCTCGGCATCGCGCACGGCGCGCATCGCAAAGCCCCAGGCGCTCCCGGCCAGGCGCCAGAAGAAGAAGGTGGCCGCCGCCGCCCCGGCCAGGCCGAGCCACGCCATCTCGCGGTCGCCGAAACGGTGGCCGAGGATCGCGATGTCGGGGATGTTGAGGATGCCGTTGGCGCCGCTGGTGAGGGCCCGCCATTCGGTGGCGCCGTGCTCGATGATGAAGCCGAACGCGATGGTGACCATCGCGAGATAGGGGCCGGTGACGCGGAGCGCCGGGATCGCCAGCACCGCGCCGACGGCCGCCGAGATCGCGGCCGCGATCGGCCAGGCGATCCAGAAATCCAGCCCGGCCTTGGTGGTCAGGATCGCCACCGCGTAGGCGCCGATGGCGAAGAACCCGACATGGCCGAGCGACACCTGGCCGGTGAGGCCGAGCAGGATGTTCAGCCCGACGCCCACCATCGCCGTGAGCCCGACCATGGCGATGAGGAACAGCTGATATCCGCTGACCACAAGGCACAGCGCGGCCGCGGCCGCGAACACGGCACTGAGGGCCGCGACGCGGAGTGCGCTCATACCTTCTTCACCGCCGCCCGTCCGAACAGGCCGTCGGGCCGCGCGGCCAATGCCACGATCACCAGCGCGAACATCACGATCTGGGTGTAGACGGACCCGAAGAGCGTCGTGATCAGCGCTTCGGTGATGCCAAACAGGATGCCGGCGATCATCACGCCCCAGGCGCTCATGATCCCGCCCAGAATGGCGACGGCGAACGCTTTGATGCCGAACAAGATCCCCATGGTTGCCTGGATGTTGAACAGCGGCGCGATCAGCATCCCGGCGACGCCGGCGAACACCGTCGAGATCGCGAACGACGCGGCGATCGCGCGGCCGACATTGATGCCCATCAGGCGCGCCGCGTCGGGGTTCTGCACCACCGCCAGCAGCGCCTTGCCGGTGATGGTGCGCCGGCTGACGAGGTGCAGCCCGACGGCGAGCGCCAGGCCGACCGCCGGGATCACCAGCTGCAGCGGATAGACGCCGGTGCCGAAGATTTCGACCGGCGTCGAGGCGAGCGGCGAGGGGAAGCGCCTGGGCTCCTTGCCATAGGTGAACAGCACCAGGTTGTCGGCGACGATGCCGACCGCCACCGTCGCCATCAGCCACGCGTTCGAGCCACGCTGCACGAACGGGCGCACCGCGAAACGCTCGACGGCCAGCCCATAGGCGGCGCACAGGACCAGCCCGGCGATCACGCCGAGCGGCGCCGGCCAGCCCCAGGTGACGATGAACGAGTAGGCGAGCACGGCGCCCAGCATCATCGAACTGCCTTGCGAGAAATTCACCGTG
This sequence comes from Alphaproteobacteria bacterium, assembly GCA_036394195.1. Classification (GTDB taxonomy): domain Bacteria; phylum Pseudomonadota; class Alphaproteobacteria; order CACIAM-22H2; family CACIAM-22H2; genus DATJPD01. Next base: position 27,113 of record DASWFO010000318.1, read on the forward strand.
CTCGACACGGCGTAGGTGATGGTGAAGCCGAGCGCCAGCAGCCCGTACATGCTGCCGAGGCCGAGGCCGGTGATCAGCGCCCCGATCAGAAGCTCAGGCGTGATGAGCATGCGTGCTTGTAGATCCCCCCACCCTGGCCCTCCCCCGCAAGGGGGGAGGGAACAGAGCCATTCTTATCACTCCCTCCCCCTCGACGGGGGAGGGCTGGGGGTGAGTTCGCCGGAGCGTGTCAGCTATTCACCGGCACGATCTGCGATTCGACGAAGTGCGTCCACACGTAGTCGTTCTCGGTCAGCGCGTCGTGGTTGTTCGCCGTAAACGGCTTCGTATAGGTTTTAATGAGTCCGTCGTAGCGGTCGACCTTGTAGAAGCCCTGGCGCACGGCGTCGCCATCGGTGCTGCCGGCGGCGGCGATCGCGAGGGCTGCGAGCTGCGCGCCGTCATAGGCGTTGGCCACGCCGACCGCGGGCGTCACGTCCCCCGGACCCTTGACGTCGGGGTACTTCTTCATCAGCTCCGCCAGCACCTTCTGCCCGACCGGCGACTGCTTGCCGAAGAAGCTGTAGGTCTGGATGAAGTGGACGTTGACCGCACTC
>DASWFO010000319.1:0-13857 GCA_036394195.1 Alphaproteobacteria bacterium
CGGTGCCGGTGGTCGCCGCGGGCGGCATCGCCGACGGTCGCGGACTCGCCGCTGCCCTCACCCTGGGTGCCGCCGGCGCGCTCATCGGCACGCGCTTCTATGCCGCCGGTGAATCGCTGGGCCACGCGAATGCCAAGGCCCGGATCGTGGCGTCCTCGGGCGACCAGACCGTGCGCACGCGGGTCTTCGACATCGCCCGTGCGATTGACTGGCCGCAGGAGTACACCGGCCGGGCGATCGCCAACGATTTCACCCGGCGCTGGCACGGCCGTGAGAGCGAGCTCGGGCAGGCGCTGGCCGCCGAACGGCCGCGTTATGCGGCGGCGGCAGAGGCGGGCGATGTCGACACGGCCGTGGTATGGGCCGGTGAGGGGCTCGACCTCGTCCGCCGCGTCGAACCGGCGGCGAGCATCGTCGAGCGGATCGTCGCCGAGGCCGGTACGGCGCTGGAAAAGGCGACAGCCGCTCGCCTATAATCCGGCCTCTTCGCGGCGGCCGGTGTGCCGGCGCGAAGACCTTCGCGAGCGCAACCAGGCAGTCGCCGAGTTGCGCGCCATAGCAGTAGCCAAATGCGAGAAACCGCCGTCGCCACAGCGTCCGGTCCGGCCGCCTCGGACCAATCTCCCCTCTCTCTGTATCGCGCGAAGCTCGCCGCCGGCGAATTGCGCGCCGATCCGGCGCAGGCGCTCGCCGCCGAGAAGCTCGAGACCCTCTATCGGGCGCTCAAGGATTACCAGCCCCAATCCGGCCCCGGCTTCTGGCGGGCGCATCTGGGCTTCGCGCGCGGCTTCGGCCTGTCGAGCGCCGGCGCGCCGCCGATGGGCCTGTATCTCGTCGGCGATGTCGGCACCGGCAAGTCGATGCTGATGGACATGTTCTTCGCCTCGGCCCCGGTGCCGAACAAGCGGCGCGTGCATTTCAACGCCTTCATGCTCGAGGTGCACGAGCGGCTGCACCAATGGCGCGAGCGGGAGGCGAGGACCGCGGCCAGCGCCGATCCGATCCCGCCCCTGGCGGAGCGCATCGCCGGCGAGGCCTGGCTGCTGTGCTTCGATGAGTTCCAGGTCACCAACATCGCCGATGCGGTGATCCTCGGCCGCCTGTTCGGCGCGCTGTTCGAACGCGGCGTCGTGGTGGTCGCGACCTCGAACACGGCCCCCGACGACCTCTACAAGGGCGGGCTGCAGCGCGAGCTGTTCCTGCCGGCGATCGAGATCCTGAAGAAGAAGATGGACGTGCTGCAGATCGACAGCGGCACGGATTACCGGCTCGGCCGCCACGAGGACGTCGCGGTGTATCACACCCCGCTCGGGCCGGCGGCCACGGCGGCGCTGAAGGCGGCGTTCCTGCACTACGCCGACGAGGACGAAAAGCCCGGCCCGACGGAGATCGTGATCCTCGGCCGCACCCTGAAGATTCCCTGCGCGTCCGGGCACGCGGCGATGATGAGCTTCGCCGATCTCTGCGAGCAGCCGCTCGGCCCCGCCGACTACGTGGCCCTCGCCGGCCATTTTCATACCCTCGTGGTCGACGGCATTCCGGTCCTGACCGCCGACCAGCGCGATGTGGCGCGCCGCTTCGTCACCTTGATCGACGAGCTCTACGAGCACCGCGTGAACCTGATCTGCGCCGCCGCGGCCCCGCCGGACGACCTGTGCACCGACGGCGACCACGCCCAGGAATTCCGCCGCACCGCGTCCCGCCTGCACGAGATGCAAACCGACGAGTATCTCGCCAGCCCGCACCTGACGTGATCTGACGCCGGATATCCGGCGCTGGGCGGCTTGTGGCCGGTGCCGAGCCGGCCGTGCTACAGTCGGCACAACACGCCTGCGACGTTGCAGACGGGCCGCTCGTGGCCGGTCGCGCATCAACGGGCCGGCCGGGAGGAGACGATGGCGGCGATCGACGTCGCGGCAATCATCGATGAGCAGCGGATCAGCGTCTTCCAGGGACGCATCGTGCTGATGGCCTGGCTGACGCTGTTCCTCGACGGCATCGACAACCAGGCGATCGCGTATGTCGCCCCCGCTCTGTCGGCGTCATGGCACCTCGAACGGGGGGCGCTGGGCCCCGTCTTCGCGGCCGGCGTCGTCGGCGTTGCCCTCGGGGCACTGATTATCGGTCCGCTCGCCGACCGCTATGGGCGCAAGCGGGTGCTGATCTCGACGGTCGTCTATTTTTCGGCGGTCTCGCTCGCCATCACACAGGCACGGGATCTCTCCGAGCTGCTGGTGCTGCGGTTCCTGATCGGCCTCGGGCTGGGGGCGGTCGTCCCGCTCGCCGTGGTGCTGGTCAACGAATTCGCGCCGCGCCGCCGGCGGGCGGCGATGGTGACCATGATGAGCTGCGGCTACGCCATGGGCGCGGCGTCGGGGGGGCTGCTCGCCGCCCATTTGGTGCCGCAATTCGGGTGGTCGTCGATGTTCTATGTCGGCGGCGCCATCCCGCTGGTGCTGGCGCTGGGGTTGTGGGCCTGGGTGCCCGAATCGATCCGGTTGCTGACGCTTCGGCCCGGAAGCACCGATGCGATTGCGCGCATTCTCCGCAAGATCAATCCGGCGCTGGAGTTTCCCCCCGATACGCGGTTCGAGCTGGGCCAGGAGGCGAAGGAGGCCAGTGCCGGCCGTTGGCGGGTCTTCCGCCTGTTCGCCGAAGGCCGGGCGGCGACCACGGCGCTGATCTGGTTCTGCTTCCTGATGAACCTGCTCGTGCTCAATTTCCTGAACAACTGGCTGCCGACCCTGGTCACGCAGACCGGCATGCCGCACGACGAGGCGGCGCGTGCGGCCACGGCGCTGCAATGGGGCGGCATGACGGGCGTGATCGCGATGGGCTTCCTGGCCGATCGGTTCGGTTTCTTCAAGGTGCTGCCGTTCTCGTTCGCCGTCGGCGGCGTGTTCATCGCCCTGATCGGCCTGTCCGGCGGCGAATGGCTTCCGCTGGTCGCGATGATTTTCGTGGCCGGCTTCTGCAACATCGGCTCGCAGATGACCCTCGCGGCCCTGGCCGCGACCCAGTATCCGACCGACATCCGCTCCACCGGCGTCAGCTGGGCGCATGGGGTCGCGCGGCTGTGCTCGCATGTCAGTCCGCTCCTGGGCGGCGTCCTGCTGTCGCTACAGTGGCCGTTGCCGACGATATACGATCTGGTCGCGGTCCCGATGATATGCGGCTGTGTCGCGGTGTTGACCCTGGCCGGCGTCCGCCGCAACGTCAAAGCCGACCCGGAAGAGCAGGGCCGCGTGCCGGCGTCGGGCCGGGCCTGAGACTTTCACAAGACGGAGAGAGGCGACGATGTTTGCACAGATCAATCACATGGCCATGATCAGCGCGAACTATGCCCTGTTGAGCAAGTTCTATGAGGGCGTGTTCAGTCTCAAATCCTCCGGCCGGACGTCGCCGTTCAATGCGACGGTGTACGGCGACGGTTATGTGGGCTTGAACATCATCCCCCGCCGCGACGGCTATGTCGGCGGGCTCGACCATTTTGGAATGGCGGTGGACGACGTCGAGACGGTGCTGGAGCGCATGCGCCGTAAGCACCCGCAGGCCAATGTCGTGAAGCGACCGTCGACCCGGCCGTTCGCCGCCTATAGCGGTCATGATCCCGACGGCAACGTCTTCGACCTCGCCCAGAAGAAGGACGACACGCGCAAGGACATCTATGCCGATCAGGCCGCCCAGGGCTGGCACCAGGACCGCTATCTCAACAAATTTGCCATTCGGACGCCGAACGCCGACCGCGTCGCGGACTTCTACATGGACGTGTTCGAGCTGAAGTCCCTGAATCGGGAGACGACGGCGGCCGGGCATCACCTGACCGACGGACGGGTGATCCTCTCCATCATGCCGTGGTCGATCTCGATGTTCGAAGGCATGTCCATCAAGCGGCCCGGCCCCGACCATCTCGGCTTCAAGGTCGAGGATCTGGCAAAGTTCAAGACGCATGTGGCCGAGGTTGCCGGCATGAATCCGTATCTGGCGCCCGTACCGCTCGGCGGCAGCCGCGAATCCGACGTGCGCCGCCGCTTTTTCGAGAACAGCGCCATCGGCAGGTTTCAGATGACCGATCCCGACGGCGTGTGGATCGACGTCACCGACGAGTGAGCGCCATGAACGCCGACATCAAGCCGCGCACCCAGGACACCTACGTCACCGTCGACGGGCTGCGGCTCCGCCTCCTCGAGGAGGGCACCGGGCCGGCGGTGCTGCTGCTGCACGGCGCGTCGCTGGGATCCTCGGCCGACGTGTTCCGGCGCAATCTCGGGCCGCTGGCGAAGGCCGGCTTTCGCGCCATCGCCTTCGACATGCCGGGCTGCGGGCGGTCGGACGTTCCGACCGATCATTCGCTCGCTTACCGGTCCCGCATGGTGCCGAAGCTCATGGACGCCCTGGGCTTGCCGCGCGCAGCACTGATCGGGCATTCGCAGGCCGGTGCGGTCGCCGTGGAGCTGGCCCTGAACGACCCTGCGCGCATCACGCATGTGGTGGTGCTCGGCACCGGCAGCCTGCTGCCGCCTCTCCCCGGCAGCGATGGGCGACCCGAGCGGGCCGCCCCCGCGGCCGAGCCGTCGCTGGCCGAGACGCGGGCGGCCCTGGAAGCCACGCTCTATCACCGCGATCTCGCCACACCCGCAGAGGTGGAGTTGCGTCATGGGGTCTGCATCGGGCGCAATTTCGCGGCGGCGGTCGCGCGCGCGGCGGTCGTGGAGGCGCCGCCGGCCAAATCCGCGCCGCCTTTGTGGCAGCGCCTCACCGAGCTAAAGAGCCCGCTGCTGATGATCTACGGCCGTCAGGACCGTGCTCAAGCCGCGGAGCGGGCGATGCTGCTGAAGCAGAAATTCCCCCAGCTCGACCTGCATCTGATCGACGACTGCAAGCATCTCGTGCCGTGGGACGCCGCCGACGAGTTCGTGCGGCTGACCGGCCGTTTTCTCGAGCGCTGACGCGTTGCTATGCGTCGCCCTCGGCGACGTCGATACAGACGCCTTCGATATCGGTCAGGTGAAACGTGCCGATCGGGCATTGCTTCAGCACGGCCAGCCGCGCCTCGCCCTCGGTGCCGCGGCCGAGCGGCCGGGTCAGCATGCGCGGGTTGACGCCCACGAGCTCGTCCATGTCGCGCTTCACCGCCTCGACGCTCTCGACCTTGAAGCCGATATGATCGAGGCCCATGCGCGCCGGGTCCTGCCCGTAATAATCCGCCATCCGCCAGGGCAGGATGAGGAGCGTGACGCGTCCGTCGGATAGACGGAACTGGCCGTCGCCCGGGGCGTTCGCCAGCGCCAGCTCGAAGACTTCGGCATAGAACCGGGCGCAGCGCTCGGCGTTGCGGGTGCGCAGGGCGATGTGGCTGATCGTGCGCGGCTGCGTCCAGCCGTTCTCGGCATAGACGTCCTTCTGGGCGCCTGAGCCGCGCTGCGACAGGTCGAAGATGTTGACGTCCGGATCGTGGGCACTGTAGGCGGCGAACGGCCGGATCGGTGGCCGCTTCAGCACCTCCAGGGTCGGATCGAATTTCTTGATCCGCGCGATGGTGACATCGAGGTCGGCGACCTCGATGCCGAAATGGTCGAGCCCGCCGGTGCGTCCCTCGCGTCTGGGAATGCAGTTCAGTCCGACATAGCCGTCGCCCAGCACGACCGAGCGCGCCGGCCGCGGTTTGCTGGATGGCTTCATGCCGAACAGCGCCTCGTAGAACCTGCCGTTCAGCGCGTAATCGTCGCTGGCGATCGCAACGTGGTTGATCCGGGCGAACATCGCCTCACTCCCGTGGTGACTCTCGGCCGAAGCGGCCGGTTGGCGCGGCTTGAGCCGCGCCCAACCACGATGTCAGAAGCCCGTCCGGGCGGTCAAGCCGCCGCCCGGGCGCCGTCGGCGAGCCGCACGAATGCGGTGCGCGGGTTGTGAAGTGCTTCACAGCCCTGCCGGCGCAGGCGGCCTATGACATTGGGGGGCTAGTTTTCATCCTCAGGGAGCCGCCAATGTCGCACAGAGCGTTGTCCGCCGTCCGTTTCGACCCGCATGAAAGTGCGATCGATCAATATATCTGGACCACGGCGTTTCGGCTGATCGAAACGCATGGCGAGGCGGCACCGATCAAGGCCGCCGAGCAGGCGCTGAAGCTGCTGAGCGAAGGCGATATGGAGGGCGTGGTGACGTGGCGACGGATTCTCCGCGCCGTCCGGCAGCTGAGCGTCGCTCCGCCGGGGGGACAGGGCCACTAGCCCGGACCTCTTACGCCTTCAACCCCGTCACGTTGAAGGCGGGCACCGGGCGGTGGAAGCCCTTCAGCGGCAGCTCGCCGATGGACTCCAGAGCCGCCTGCGCCTCGATGGCGATCTGGACCTTGCTGTCGACGAGGATCTGGCCGGTCTTCGCTTCGCCGCACAGCCGGGCGGCGAGGTTGGCGACCGACCCGATGGCCGTGTAGGAGAACTGCCCCTCGAAGCCGATGCGGCCCAGGGTTGCGAAGCCGTGGGCGATGCCGACCCCGAAGCCGAGCTCGTGGCCGTATTTGCGCCATTTCTCGGTCAGGCCGGTCATCTCGTCGCGCATGGCCAGCGCCATGCGCGTCGCCTGCAGGCACGGCTCGTCGCAGGGCAGGGGATCGTTGAACAGCACCATCAGCCCATCGCCGACGAAGCGCTCGAGCGTGCCCTCGAATTTCTGGACCAGCGCGCCGAGACCGGTGTGATAGTCGCGCAGGACCGTCATGACCTCTTCGGGCTCGGTGGTCTCGGAGAACGCGGTGAAGCCGCGCAGGTCGCCAAACACGACGGTGACGTCGCGGCGGTGGCTCTCGAGCAGCTTTTCGTCGCCGGACGAGATGATCTTGGCGATCTGGGGTGCCAGGAACCGCTTCAGCCGCCCGACGCGCTCGATCTCCGCGACCTGGTCGCTGACGCGCTGTTCGAGCGTGCGGTTCCAGGTGGCGAGGTCGGCCGCCTGCGCCTGCACCTGGTCGTGCAAGGTCTTGATGCGCAGCATCGACCGCACCCGCGCCAGGAGGGCCGCCTGGTCCACCGGCTTGGTCAGGTATTCGTCCGCGCCGGCATCAAGCCCAGCCACCACGTCCTTCGAATCGGCCTTGGCCGTGACCAGGATGATCGGCATGAACGGCAGTGCTGCGTCCCCCTTGAGGCGCCGGCACACCTCGACGCCGTCCAGCTTCGGCATCATCACGTCGAGCAGGATCACATCGGGGAGCTTGGCGCGGGCGACCGCCAGCGCCTCCTCGCCGTCAACGGCCTGCAGGAGCTCGTAGCCCTGGGTCTGCAGACGCATCACGAGGATGTCGCGGTTGGTCTCGCTGTCGTCGACGATCAGGATGCGCGGCGGGTTGTGCATGGCGGCTACTCTATGACCTCGTCGGCGCGGGCGAGGAGCGTCGCCGGTACCTCGAGCCCGAGCGCCGTTGCGGTCTTGAGGTTGACCGCGATCTCGAAACTGGTCGGCTGCTCGACCGGCAGATCAGCCGGCTTGGCGCCTTTGGCGATCTTGTCGATGAAGTAGGCGGCGCGCCGAAACATTTCGAGAAAGTCCGGGCCATAGCCGATCAATCCGCCGGCCCTCGCGAACCCCGGATCGCCGGCCGATGGCAGATGCCGTGCTGCCGCCAGACTCGCAATGGCGGACAGGTTACCGCGGAACAGCGCGTCGGTCTGGACCATCACAGCCTCGATGGGGCTTTTCGCCATCGCTGAAAACGCGCTCTCAAAGTCGTTCGGTGCCTCCGTCTTGAACACCTCGACTTCAATTTTGATCGACCGCGCCCTCTGCACATCCAGCTCTATGAGCGAAAAATTAGCCGGGTTGACGAGGAACGCGACCCGGGTGAGCTGCGGCAGGACCTGCTTCAGCAGCTCGAGCCGTTTAGCGTGGATTTCCGGGGAAAAGAAGCTGGTGCCGGTGACGTTTCCGCCCGGCCGTGCCAGGCTGGAGACGAGCTTGCTCGCCACCGCATCGCCGCTGGTGGCCATGACGATCGGGATCGTTGCGGTCGCCGCCATGGCGGCGCGGGTCCCCGGTGTGCCATGGGTCACGATGACGTCGACGTTGAGGCGGATCAGCTCGTCCGCCACCGCCGCGAGCCGGTCATAGCGGCTGTCGGCCCAGCGGGTTTCGAGGGTGAGGTTCTTGCCTTCGACATAGCCGAGGTCGCGCAAGCCGGCTCGCAAAGCCTCGATGCGGCGCGCATAGACAGACGCGGAGATCGCGCCCAGAAATCCAACCCGGAGCGGTGGCGCCGGCTGTTGCGCCTGCGCGAGGAGCGGCCACGTCGCCGCGCCGCCGACCAGCGTCATGAGCTCGCGCCGAGAGATCATTCGATCACCTCGTCGGCGCGGGCGAGGAGCGTCGCCGGCACCTCGAGGCCGAGCGCTTTCGCGGTCTTCAGGTTGATCAGCAGCTCGAAGCTCGTCGGCTGCATCACCGGCAGCTCGGCGGGGGACGCGCCTTTGAGTATTTTGCCGGCCATGATGCCGGCCTGGCGATATCCGTCCTTGAAGTTCGTCCCATAGCTGGCCAGGCCGCCGATCTCGACATACTCGCGCTGATTATAGATGGCCGGCAGATTGTGGCGGGCGGCCAGGGCGACGAGCTGCTCGCGCCGCGTGTTGAAGAACGGGTCCTGGACGACCAGAAGAGCGCGGGCCCCGTGCTCGGCCAGGGCCGCGACCGCCGTGTCGAGGTCGCGATCTGTACTGGCACTGACGATCTCGATCTGTCGCTTGATCGTACCCGCGGCGTCCCGGAGCTCGCGCGCCTGCAGGTCGGCATCCGGATATTTCGGATTGACCAGCGCGCCGATGACGGCGGGTGCGGGAACGAGCTGGTGCAGCAGCTCCAGGCGCTTGGCCTCCAAGGCGGAGCCGATGAGGCTGACGCCGGTGATGTTGCCGCCCGGCCGGTTGAAGCTGGTGATGAGGCCCGCTTTCACCGGATCGGCGGCGCTGACGAAGACGATCGGAATTGTGGTCGTCGCCGCCTTGGCCACTTTCCCGGGATCGCTGCCGCCGGCGGCCAGGATCAGCGACACCTTGCGACCGACGAGGTCGGCCACGAGGGCCGGCAGCCGATCGTATTGACCCTCGGCAGACCGATATTCGACCGCGACGCTCTGGCCCTCGACAAAGCCGGACTCGCTCAAGCCTTGGCGGACCGCAGGCGCGAAGTGTTCGATGTAGCTCGACGAGAGGCTGTGGAGGAACCCGATCACCGGAAGTCCGGGCTGCTGGGCGCGTGCGGTCAGCGGCCACGCCGCCGCCCCGCCGGCCAATCCGAGAAACTCGCGTCGTCGCATCACTCCGGCGCCCGCCTCGTTCCTAAGCCGGCACGTATTGCCGCACCTTGGCCAGCAGCTGGCGCGGGCTGTACGGCTTGGTCACGTAATCGTCGCAGCCGGCGGCGCGCGCCTTCTCCTCGTCGCCGCTCAGCGCATAGGACGTGATGACGATCACCGGGATCGCCTTCAGCGCCGGATCGGCCTTGAGGCGCCGCGTCGCCTCGTAGCCGTCCATCACCGGCAGCTGGATATCCATGAGGACCAGGTCGGGCCGCCGCTCCTTGGCGCGTTCGAGCGCCGCCGCGCCGTCACCCGCCTCGACCATCTCGTAGCCGGCGCTGCCCAGCAGGTCGCGTAGAATCTGCCGGTTGTCCTCTTGGTCCTCGACGACCAGGATCAGCTTGCTCATGCGCTCTCCTCCTGCGCCGGGCGTTCCACCCGGCTCGGCACCGTAAACGAAAACACCGAGCCTTGGCCAACCGCGGACTCGACCCAGATCCGGCCGCCATGCATCTCCACGATCCGCTTGGCGATGGCGAGGCCGAGTCCGGTGCCGCCTTTCTCGCGCGTGCTCGAGTTGTCGGCCTGTTGGAACTCTTCGAAGATCTTGGCGCGGTCGGCCTCGGCGATGCCGGGTCCGGTGTCGCGCACCGCGACCGTGAACGTGCCGTCAGCCGCCTCGGCCCGAATCACCACCTCGCCCTTGTCGGTGAACTTGATCGCGTTGCCGACCAGGTTCAGCACGACCTGCGCCAGCCGCCGCTCGTCGCCATGGCCGGACGGCATGTCGGGTGCGATCTCGACCTTGAAGCCGAGACCTTTGCCGGCGGCGAGCGATTCGACCGCCGCGAAGGCGGTGAGGACGACCTGCTTCATCGAGTAATCGGCGAGCGAGAGGCTAAGCTGGCCGGCTTCGATCTTGGACAGGTCGAGCACGGCGTTGATCAGTCCCAGCAGGTGCCGGCCGTTGCTCTGCACGCGGTCGAGGACGCTGCGCACCTTCTCCGGAACGTCGCCGTAGATGTTGTCGAGGATCAGCTCGGTGTAGCCGAGAATGGCGTTCAGCGGCGTCCTGAGCTCGTGGCTCATGTTGGCCAGGAACTGCGATTTGTGCTGGCTGGCCACGGCGAGCTGCTGGCCCTTCTCCTCGATCTCGCGGAACAGCCGCGCGTTCTGGATCGCGGCCACCGATTGCGCGGCGAAGGTCTGCAGCAGGTCGATGGTGTGCTTGGGGAATTCGCCGGGCTCGCGCCGGCGGATCACCAGGGCGCCCACGATGCGCCCGGGACGCAGCAGCGGCATCACGAGCAGGGCCCGGAACCCGGCCTTCAGCACGGCATCGCGCGGGCCGGAGGGCGGCTCGTTCCGCAGATCCGGCACCTGAACCGGTTCGCGGCGCTCGGCGGCGTGCCCGATGGCGGTCTCGCCGGCGCGGATGTGCTGCGCCTTCATCATGGCGACGAACTCGTCGTCCATGCCGTGCGTCGCGCGCAGGCGGAATTCGCGGCGCTGGTTGCTGAAGACGTAGATGGCACCCGCCTCGGTGTCGGAGAGCTGCACCGCCTTGCTGACGATCGTGTTGAGGACCGTCTGCAGGTCGAGCGTAGCGTTGATGGTCTGGCTGACCTCGCCCAAGGTCCGCAGCTCCTCTACGGATTCTGCGAGCTCGTCGGTGCGCGCACGAATCTCTTTCAGCAAGCGCGTATTCTCGATCGCGATGACGGCCTGATTGGCGAAGTTGGTGACCAGCTGGATCTGCTTGTCCGAGAACGGCCGTACTTCCTGGCGGTAGATGAGGATTGCTCCGATGAGCTCTTCGTCTTTGAGCATCGGTACGGCGATCAAGGTCCGTGCGCCCCCAAGCTCTGCGATCTGACGGCGTTTGGGGTCCTCCATATAGGCCGGTTCGGCGCGAATATCGGAGATGTGAACGGGCTGCTTGGATTCGACCATGCGCCCTAGTGCAGACGCAGGAGCGGGGACGCGCGGACCCTCTCGCAAGGCTTTCGCATGCTCTGGCGGGACGTCGCGCAGCGCCGTGGCATAGAAGAGGCCGGCTTCGTGGCGGAACATGATGCCGAAATGCGCGTCGCAGATCCGCGTTGCGTTTTCGAGCATCGCGTCGAATACGGGCTCAAGCTCGCCCGGTGAGCGGGAGATCACGCTCAGAACATCCGACGTGGCGGTCTGCTGATCCAGGGATTCGCGCAATTCGGTGAGCAGCCGGACGTTCTCGATCGCGATCACCGCCTGATCGGCAAACGTGGTGACGAGTTCGATCTGCTTGCCGTTGAATGGCCGGACTTCCGAGCGGGTTAGCGCGATCACGCCCACCGGCACACCTTGGCGGAGGAGAGGGACGCCCAGCATCGTGCGAAAGCTGCCAATCTTCTGCGACTCGGTCCAGGCGTATTCCGGATCGGCGAGGCAGTCGGGCATGTGAACGGCTTTTGCAGTCAAGGCGGTTCGTCCGACGAGAGTGTTGCGGCCCGGCGCGATTGGATTGCGGCGGATGAAGTCGCGGAATTCGTCGGAGAAGCCGTGACTGGCGGCAAGGTGATAGGCGCCCGCTTCAAGCCGGAAGATGAACGCGGAGTCCGCTTCGCAGAGCCGTGCCGCCGATTCGACAAGCGTATCGAGGACGGGCTGCAGCTCGAACGTCGAGCGGCTGATCACCTTGAGGACGTCCGCCGTCGCCGTCTGTTGTTCCAGGGACTCGCTGAGCGCGCGGGTGCGGTCCTCAACCTTCTGCTCGAGGTCTGCATAGGATTCCTCGAGCCGGCCCGCCATGTCGTTGAACTGGTTGGCCAACGCCTCGAGCTCGTCGCCGGTCTTGATCGAGATCCGCTGCCCGAGATCGCCGCCGCCGATGCGCGCGGCTCCGGCCCTAAGCGCCTGGATCGGCACCACCATCCGGCGCGCCAGGAACAGGCCGGCGAGGAAGGCCAGCAACAGGCCCGCCGCCAGCAGCGCGCCCGAGCGCTGGATCGACGCGTAGAGCGGCGCGTACGCCTCCTCGACCGGCAGCTCGACGAACAGGAGCCAGCCCAGTGCTGGCACCGGTGCGCTCGCCCACAGAACCGGCCGGCCCTGAACGTCGCGCACCTCGCGGATCTGGCTGGTGTCGAGCACCTGTCCGCTGCGCGCCGCCTGCACCTGCTCCAAGCGCGACAGGTCGGTGTTGCGCAGCACCAGGCTGATGTCGGGGTGGGCGATCAGGCGGCCTTGCGCGTCGACCACATAGGCGTGGCCGCGCTCGCCGACCTTGATCTGCGACACCACGTCCCAGATGAACTTCAGGTTCACCTCGGCGACGCTGACGCCGGCATCGCGCCGCGTGCCCGCCAGCGCCAGGGTCATGTACGGCTCGGATTCGCGGCGGAAATAGACCGGACCGTAATAGACCTTCTTGGCCACGGCCTCGGTGAATTTCGGATCGTTCGAGAAGTCCGTGCCGCTGCCGACCACGTCCATGGCGAGACGCGACACCCGAAGCTGCTCCTGGCCCTTGGCGTCGAGCTGGGCGAGCTCGGTCACCGCGGGCACCTGGCGCAACAGCCGGAGCGCGTCGAAGCGGCGCTGCTCGAGCGTGCCGGCCAGCCACGGCAGCTGGGTTGTCCAGCCGATCTGGCTTTCGATTTCCTTGATGAACTGGCTGATCTTCGCCGCCGCCGCCTCGGCCTGCTCGTGCTGGATGCGGACCAGTGCGGCCCGGTGCTCCTGGTAGGAAAACCAGATCTCGAGCAGCCCGTTGGCCAGCAGCGCCACGGCGACCACCGCCACGAACAGCGCCACGTATTTGCGGAACAGCCGGCCGCGGATCGTGCGCGTTCCGTCCTCGCCGCCGGGCGGGGAGGTCGAACCCGTGGCATCACGCGGCGGCAGCCGCCTCGCCGCGGCCGGCTGCGCTTGCGCAGCCGCTGTCTCGCGCGTCAGGGCTTCAGTTCCGTGCGCGTTCATCGCGTCCTTATGGCCCGCGGTCGAGCGGTCGTCTTCAGGCAAAAGTGTATATTACGCAGACGCTTGCGCCAAAGGGTGTGAAGTAGTTCACAGGCGACCCGGCTCCGGGTCATTCGATCACCTCGTCGGCGCGGCCGAGCAGGGGGAGGGGGATCGTCAGGCCGAGCGCCTTGGCCGTCTTCAGGTTGATCACGAGCTCGACCGTGGAAGCCTGCTGCACCGGGAGATCGCCCGGTTTGGCGCCGGCCAGAATTTTTCCGGTGAGAACGCCCACCCGGCGATACTCCTGCTCGCGGCTCGATCCGTAGCTGACGAGGCCGCCCGCCCTGGCGAATTCGCCCCAACTGTAGATGGCGGGGAAGGCGCTGTGGGCCGCGAGCTCCACGATCTGCTCGCGACGCGTGTTGAAATAGGTGTCGGTCGCGACGATGAGCGCCTTGGTCCGGCGGGCGGCGAACGCGTCGAAGGCCGCGGCGAAGTCGCCGTCGCTCGCCGCCGCTTCGACATGGATGTCCAGCCCCATCGGCCTCGCCGCCGCCCGCAGCTCGTTGATCTCGTACGACGTGTTCGGATTGTTCGGGTTTATCAGCACCGCGAACGTGGTTGCG
>DASWFO010000320.1:0-33401 GCA_036394195.1 Alphaproteobacteria bacterium
AGCGGCGATGCCTACACCTTTGTCCGCGACCTGTTCGTCAACGGAACCCGCTACAATCCGGGCGACAAGATCAGCGTCGAGGAGCTCAGCCGCGAGCTCGGCGTCAGCCGCACGCCGCTATGGGGCGCCATCAACCGCCTCGAGGCCGAAGGCATCGTCGAAGTGGTGCCGCGCCAGGGCGTGTACCTGCTCAACTACGATCCGCAGAAGGCGCTGGACATCTATACGGCGCGCGAGGCGCTGGAAGGCATGGCGGCGCGTCTGGCCGCCGAGAAGATCACCGACCGCGAGCTGGCGGGCTTGAAGGCCAGCATCGAGGAGCAGCGCGCCTGCCTGAAGAAGGGCAACGTCGAAGCCTACTCGGTGGCGACGCTCGAATTCCATGAGGAGATCGTGCGGATCGCCGGCAATCTCACGCTGGAACGGCTGCTGCAGTCGATTTTCGCGCAGATGAAGGCGATGCGCGTCCAGCAGAAATATTTTCCGACGCATCTGCCGCAATCCTGCGACGACCACGAGAAGCTGCTGAAGGCGTTCCGCGCCCGCGACGCGGACCGCGCCGAGCAGGAGGCGCGCACCCACATCCGGGACCTCGCCGACCAGATCCGCCGCTCCATCGACGACGAGGGCGACAAGAAGCCGCCGACGCGCTCGCGCGACCGCGCAACGGTCTGATCCGACCAACCTCTACCTTCGTCATGCCCGCGTCGGTGTCGCGTTTCGCGAGCACCTGAGCGGGCATCCAGAAAAATCACGCGCGAAATCGGGCTCAGAGTCGAATTGCCGCTCTCGTCATTGCGAGCGAAGCGAAGCAATCCAGATCTCGAAGGAATCGGGATTCCTCATCATCGTGAGGCCTGAGTGACAAATCCGTTTGTCGTGAGGGCCGCGCTACGTGTGACGCGATCATTCGCGTCTGACCCATCCGTCTCGACTTGAGCTGGGCCGCATTGCTGGGACGAGAGGCGTGTCACAGGTGCGTGACGACCGGTGGGATTGCCCGGTTTTCCTCGACAACCTGGGCGGCCTGCAACAGGAACGCCATCACCGCCGGGAACGCGTCTGACGCGGCCGCAGCGATTTTCTTCAGCGCATCCAATATTGCCTTCCGCGACGTCGGATGCAGCAACGCCACGGCCACGGCGACAACGGCGAGGATTTTGACAGCGTCCGGCAAGGTGCGGAACCGTTCGAGGACCCGCCCGAGCGCGCTCGCCGCGAACGCGATCGCGTCCACGGTGCCAAGGGCGACGTAGTAGCCGCCGATTTGCAGGGACACGAACACGGCCGCCTGCCTCGAATAATCCCTGAGCTCGATCTTGAACCTGATTGGAATGACCTTGCCGCCCATCGCCTTGATGTCCTTGTCCTTGGACAGGATGCCGCAAACGGCGAGGATCTCCGCCAAGGCGACCGTTGGAGCATCGCTCGGATCGCGGCCGTTCGCGTGCCTAGCGACGGCAGGCGGGTCGGGATCCTCGACGCGCAGGAGTGGTTTGTAGGCCGCCCAATGGGTCGTCCAGACGTCGGCGGTGAAGCCGCGCTTGAGCGCCAGCCGTTCCATGTTGCGCTCGACTTCGGCCACGATGTCGCTGGTCACGTAGGCAACGAGCGTCTGTGCGACCAAGCATTCCAAAAGCTCAGGCATCTCGTGCGCGGTCGTCCCCTGCTTGGACAGAAACAGGAGCTCCCCTATGAAGACATTTGCGTCGACGACCACTGGGTAGGAGGCGATCGGGGAGATGAATTGCTTCAGGTTGTCCCTGAATTCCAGAAACTGCCGGATGCCGGGGAGCAAATCGGAACGTCCGACCAGCGTCGGTCTCGCGTCCGGCTGCGACCGCTTCGCTCCGCCGCGTGGCAGCGTCATTTCAGTACAATCCATCGTCAAAGACCGTCGGGAGGCAGGCCCAGACGCAAGCGCCGTTGGGTATCCCGTCGTACGGGCGCGGCGCGGGATATCGCTTGTCCCGGTTACCCAGGAAACGTTCGAGCGCGTCGTCGCGGCGTTTCGCTGCTTCACCCAACAACGGGCGCAGTGGCTTCGTCCACAGATCCATGCCGAAGTTTGGCGTCACGAAACCCGAAACCCGCACGTCGCCCAGCGGCTGGAGTTCCGGGTAGCGCCTGGGAGGCGGCCCGTACGCAAGGTCGACAGGACGCTGCGGCACCAGGACCGCGCGGAAATCCGGGTGCAGGAAAAGGACGCGGATCCGATCACCATGGTCTTCGTCGCCCGCGAGCGCGAGCAAGTGGACGTCGTCGACGTGGTCGTCGACCCCGTGCTTCGGCCATTGGGGGCCGTCGCGGTCAACCTCGAGCCAGAGCGGTACGAACTTGTTCCAGATTTGCGCGAGCTCCCGCGCTTCGCCGTACGAGAGCTCGCGCCCCAGGCTCCACTGGATCCAGAATTCCGCAGGGTCGTAAAGCCAGACGCCCTTGTGCCGCATCTTCGACCAGCGGTCTTCCATCTCGGAAGCGACGTCGAGGTACGGCTTCAGCGCCCTCCCGGAAGGCATCCGGCGGCCCAGCTGCTCGAATGCCCACCGCACCCAAATGCCGGTCCCGGTGGTCAGCAAGTAGTCGTTGAACGTGAGCCTTTTGGTCCTCGGCGGCGGCATCGTTGCGGCGACGAGTTGCAGGATGCTAGCCGTCCCGACGGGCTCCTCCTCTTCATCATCGCAGCCGTCGACGTCCTTGCCGTTCGCTTCCCGCAGAGCGCGGGCTTCTTCGCGCTTCCCCATTTCCTCCAGCCAAGCGAACACGGCCCGGTCCGTCAGTTCCTGGAGGCAGGCCTTGTCGTCGATGAGGACGTTGGCCGAAGCGGCCGCCGAAACGACGGCCGTCCTGGCCTGCTCGGCCGTGATGTCGAACCACTCCCTGCCGCCGCCGGTCCGCCTGTCGATGAGCGCCCGGTGGATGGCGCGCTCCACCGCTTTCGCGTGCGCCACCACGGGTTCGACGTGGTGCAGGACGAGCTTGTCCGCTCGCGCGGTTTGCAGGCCCCGGAGCCTGTTCTTCGGATCGGCGGCCACGCCGATTTTGCAGGGCCCGTCCTTCGAACTTCCGGCGACGTAGATGAACATGGGGCCTCCGAGTCGCGGTGCCTTAAAAGTTTAGCGGCCCCCGCGCACGCGTCATCCGGAAGTTGCGGACGCGTACGGGCGGGCCGTTTTTGCGCCAATAATCGACGAACATTGAAGTCAAAGAAAAAAGTTGACCTCAATGTTGCGCCGTGATCTTTATCCTTCGGCCACCCAGGCTGTACGAGGATTCGGTGCAAATGACTCCCGCTCTCTGCCGCGGCGCCCGCAACCTGCTCGGGTGGACCATCGAAGAGTTGGCGTCCATGTCCGGCGTCGGAATCTCGACAATTACGTCCTTCGAAGGCGTCCAGCGGACGCCCATCCGCGCGAACCTCGACGCCCTCGCACGCGCCCTGGCCGAAGGCGGCGCCATCTTCCTCGACGCCAACGAGGACGGCAGGGGGGTGCGCCTCAACAAGACCGCCGAGGCCTTGCGCGACATCCTGCTAATAGCTGGTTTCCCAGGGACGGACGAATACCGGATGCGAAGGGCGACGCAGCGAATCCAGGGCTTCTACGCCGACGCCTTGAAGTACTACAGCGACTTCTACGGCACCGGAAAGAACGCGGAGCAAGACGTCCGACTTCGGGTCAAAAGCGACATGCAAAAGCTGCGCGACCGTGTCGACTGGGAGATCGAACGCCGCAGGCGCCTTGGCCGCGACGACGCGGCAACGCGCTTGCTTGAGCCGGTCACCGACTACATCCATGGCCAGAAGTGGGGCGGCTGACGGCGATGGCGTGGCCCGACAACGACGCTGAGAACGCCATTTCGGAGGCGACGCGGCGCGACATATTCGATGCCCTCAGGCTCGACAACGTGCGATGGGAGGGACGGCTGTCAGAGTCCGATTTCCTGACGCGGATATTCGACCTGAGCAAGCTGCCGTCTCACGATCACCGGACGCGCGACATGCTCGGCGACGTCGTCCTGCACCGGCAGAACTTCGATGACTGGGGACACGATTGGGTTTACGACGACGGCCGCCTCAACCTCCTGCACGGACCGGACGACGTTTTCCTCAGGTTCCTGTGCGAGATGCTCCACCCCATCGTCCGAACCGACGACGAGGAGGTCGACAAGCTCCTCCGGTTGTTCAACGACGCCCTCGCGGCCGACGGCTATCGCCTCGTCGTGAAGTCGATGCGATCCGGTCGACGGGTTTTCGCGGCAGCCAGGAACTTGGCGGACGCCGCTCCCGGCACCGAGAACGCGAAGCGGGTTGCCGATGACCTGGAGTCCGGCCACGTCATGGACCAGATCACCCGGATGGAAACGTCGGTTACGTCCGACCCGGCCCTTGCCATCGGCTCCGCGAAGGAATTCGTCGAAACGCTGTGCAAGGCGATCCTGGCCGCGCGCGGCGCCCCGCGACCGGCAAGGAAGACCTGCCCAAGCTCGTCTACAACACGCGCGAAGCGCTCAACCTCACCGTCAGCCAGAAGACGGAGCAAACGCTGCGCGCGTCGCTCGGCGCGCTAGGAACCTTGGTCAACGGCATCGCCGAGCTGCGCGGCCAGCTCGGCACCGGGCACGGCGCGCACCCCGACGCCCAGCGCCCGCCGACCGAAGTGGCTCGCTTGGCGGTCGGGATGGCGACGTCGCTGGGCGTGTTCCTCTGGGACGTGCACCTGGCGAAGCCACCGGCAGCGAAAACTTCTCCCTAGGCATCCGTGGCTGGCGACAATCTGTTGCGGGCCGAACTCGAGCGCGTTCCGCGTCTGCCGACGGAACAGCAAGTCCCTGAGCTGCTGGACATCGCGCGGCGGCACCCCCACTCGGTGAAGGCCGCCCGGAAGCGGGTCCCCGAGCAAACGCAATACACCTGCTTCGTCTACGCGACGAGGCTGCTCTGGTCGCCCTCGTACATCCGGATCGCCAGGAAGGCGAAGCATTTTGGGGGCAGCGCACGAACTCCCTTCTTCGCTAGCCCCGAGTTCGTGCGGCACCTCCTTGATTCCGGCGTCCTGGCGCGCATCAGCCGGGGCGATGCGCAGGAAGGCGACACCATCGTCTACCAGGAGAACGAGAAGCCCGTGCATGCCGGGGTAATCGTCGGCGGCGACTTGGTCCGTTCGAAGTGGGGAGACGGAGGGCGCCTGTTCGAACATCCGATGTTGGAGGTTCCGGCCAGCTACGGCGACACGGTCACTCGTTGCCGCGCGATCGCCAGAGCCGACGCGCTCAAGGCCTTCGTCCGGTACATCCGGACGCTGCCGGACTTCGATGAATTCCAGGATTACTGTGGCTTCGAGATTTGAGGGTATCCTCGGCAGGAGACAGCCCTTGGCACGCACCGACCTGATACGCGCCGGCGACAAATTCGCCCTCGTAGCGACCTCGACCGGCGTCGAAGACCTGGGGCCACAACCTGTCCAGATGGAGGACGATCTCTGGGTGTCGAACCACCCGGTCGTGACCTTTTCTGACCACTGGAAAGGCTGGCTCGGGTCCATTCGCTCCGACCATCTGGTCGACGCGAACCTGGTGGTCACCACACGGGCCAAATCGAAGGCGCCGTCTATCCTGGACGGCGAGAACGTGGAGCTCGGAAACCGCGTCCGCGGATATTTCACCGGGCTGATGCTGTCCGCGCGTTTCTCGTGCTCCGAAGCACCCCTCTGGCTCACGGGAGCCAATGTTGAGGGCGAGGCGGACGTCCGGCAATCGACGGATTTCTCCGCGCTGCCGCACGTGCTGGGGTTGCTCCCGGAAGACATAACCCTAGCGCAGCTGGGGGAAGCCGCCGCTCACGCGAAGGCGATGACGCATATGGCGGCGACCAAGAAATTCCTGCGCTTCTTCCACATCGTCCACGTTTACTGCGAGGCCCGAGCGAACCGCGAGACCCTCGACCAGATCCACCAGTTCTCTCGATGCCTCGAGGGGCTCATCTTCCCGAAGCCGGGCGACAGCACGAAGAAGTTCAAGAGCCGTACGGAGCTGTTCATCGGCCCCAAGCACCACGACCTGATGGGCGAGCTATACGAGATCAGGAGCGCCGCCGAACACATGAACGACCACCTGTTCGTCGTGCCGTCCGGCCGCGAGGAACGCATCGAGTTCGTGCGCAAATCCGTTATCGTCGAATTCATCGCGAGGACCAGCATCGCGCGCGTGCTCTCGAGACCGGCGCTCTGTGCCCATTTCGCAACGGACGACGCGCTGAAGGCTTTCTGGGATCTGCCGGAAGCGCAGCGGCGAGACCTGTGGGGGCCGCCCGTAGATCCGAACGCCGGACTGGTCGGGTTCGAGTCCGACGGCATCCGGGATTTCGAAATCGGCCTGGCTTAGAGCTGTTCGTGGCGACGTCGCCCAGTGTCGTTATCGAGCCGGGATACACTCAACGTACCTGTCTGAATTTTCTAGCTCATTCACCGCGCGACGGTCTGAACCCTCCCGCCGCTGCCAGCCGCTGCAACCGCATCCCGAGTTGGTCGTTCTGCTGAGCGGCCCGGACTCCAACCGGGGCGAGGAGTGCGTGATGCGGGGCGATCAGCGAAGCAGAATTGCATATTGCGGGGGCGAAAATCCGCCTCTGCAATTCTTTTTTCCCATATCGGCAGGCGATTTCAATGGTTTGCCAAAACAATTGCAGTATTGCGCCGATTCAGGGGGGCGGCGCCCCCCTCAGACCAGCCGCCGTCAGACCAGCCAGATCGCGCCATCCCGGACGGCGATGTCGCGCCGGGTCAGCCGGTCGCCTTGGCACGGGCCGACCACGCAGATCCCGTCGCTGACTCGAAACGCCGCATGATGGTTGGCGCACGAGATGTACTGGCCGTCCGGCGACACGAAATCCGCCGGCGGCCAGCGCAGCGACAGGCCCATATGCGGACAGAGATCGTCGTAGACCCGCACCTCGTCGCCGGTGCGCACGATCAGCACCGTGCCGCCGCGATGCGCGACCGCGATGCCCTGTCCGTCAGCGACCTCGCTCAGCCCGCAGAGGCGCTCCACGTCAGGCGGCGCGCCGCTCCCAAAGGGGCAGCAGTTCCGAATCCGCCTCGTGGATCTTGCCGGCGCGCAGCATGAAGTATGGTTTGAAGCGCTGCTTGGTCCGCCGCTTGGCGCCGCCGCCATCCTTCATCTCGAAGGAGCCGCTTTCGAGCTCGATCACCGAAACGTCGGCGATGCGGCCGGGCTGCAGGCTGCCCAGCGTGTCCGACAGGCCGATCATGGCGGCGGCGTTGCTGGTCACCGTCTTGATGACGTGCGTCAGCGGCGCTCCGAGCGCCAGGAGCTCGGTCATCGCATGATGCAGGCTGAAGGTCGGCTCGCTCTTGATGTCCGCCGCCGTCGTCTTGTAGTCGACGTCGGCGCGGAACGTCCCGTCGTAATGCAGCTTGCTGATGTTGTAGCCGTGCAGGTCGGCGCCGAGCGTATCCGGCAGGATGCCGCAATCGACCACCTTCTGCGCGACGTCGAACGAGAAATGCGAGCCGCGGCCGATGTCGATCTTCACGCCACGCTTCATCGCCTCGAACACCAGCGGATGGACCTTGTTGTCGGGGCCGACGAAGCCGCTCGGAAAGCGCGAGAAGGGGTGGGCGAGGATAT
The DNA here is from genome assembly GCA_036394195.1 of Alphaproteobacteria bacterium. Lineage (GTDB taxonomy): Bacteria > Pseudomonadota > Alphaproteobacteria > CACIAM-22H2 > CACIAM-22H2 > DATJPD01. Next base: position 7,648 of record DASWFO010000320.1, read on the forward strand.
CGCCCGGGTCGAGCAGCGGGATCAGCTCGTTGAGCAGCTGCTTGGTGTCGATCGTCTTGCCGTCCTTCTCCGGCCACAGCGTGCCGAGATGGATGTAGACCGGCAGCTTGGCGGCGCGTCCGGCCGTCTTGGCCAGCCGCAGCACGTCCAGTCCCCAGCGCGAGTAGCTGCCCGGCTCGGCGTGCGCTTTGATGCCGCGGATCATGTCGGGATAGGTGGCGATCGATTTCAGGATCGCGTCGACATTCACGCCGTGGGGCCCATACAGGTCCACATATTGGTGGCCGTAGAGGCCCCCCGCGAGATAAGTCGAGACGAACGAGAGCACGCGGGTCTCCGCCGGCTCGGCAATGAACTTATGAAAGCCGCCCATGGTCAGCGGGCTGGCGCCGCCCTGGTCGACGATCGTCGCCACACCGGCGCGCACGCCGACGTCTTCCGGATGGAGACCGAACGGGCCCGTGACATGGGTATAGCAGTGCGCGTGCGTATCGATCAGCCCGGGCACCACCAGCTGGCCGCGCACGTCGCGCACGGCCTTGGCGCGCGCCGGGCGGATCGAATCGGCAATCTCGACGATCTTGTCACCCTTGATGCCGACGTCCTTGACCGCGTCGAGGCCGGTCGCCGGATCGATGACGCGGCCGCCGGTCAGGACCAGGTCGAGCTCGCGTTTCGAGTTGAGGGGGGTGACTTTGGACTTACGGGTCGCCATCGCGCGCTCCTTATTCATTCTCGCCCTATTCATACCCGCCTGGGGGCTGCCGGCCAGATCAGCAAGCTCCGTGCCATGGACGGGGTTGGATTTGGCCCATAATACCATGCATTCATTGGCCAAGTCGCCGGTCCGGTGGGGTGCCCCGCGGAAACTTTCGAATTTTGAGCCGCCGGCAAATTTCGTGAGCACCCTGAGCAGCATTCGGGCAGCGGCGATGTCCGGGGCGGGAGTCGGCCGCCCCTTTCCATGGCATGGAACTTGCGGACCTGCGGTGCAGACAAGGTCGGTCCCAGCGCAGGGAGGATCCCAGGACTTGATTGCCGAACGCGCAGTGCCCGTCATCGATATCGCGCCGTTTCTCCTCGGCGATCCGCGCGCGCGCAAGACCATTGCCGCGCGCATCGACGAGACGTTGCGCCGCATCGGCTTTCTGATCGTGTCCGGCCATGGCGTGGATCAGGACCTCATCGCGCGCATGCATGCGGTGTCGCGCGACTTCTTCGCTCTGCCGCTGTGCGAGAAGAGCCGCTACCGCGCGGCCAATGGGCCGGTGGACCTGGGCTACATCCCGAGTGGGTCCGAAGGGCTCTCGGAGAAGGCGCCACCGGACCTGAGGGAGACGTTCGCGGTTGGCCGGGTCGATCCGCTGGACGCGCCGTATTTTCGCCGGCTGGAGATCGCGCCGTTCTTCCAGCCGATCCGCTGGCCGGACACTCCGCCGGAGCTGCGCGAGGTCTGGAGCACCTATTATCGCGCCATGGGCCGGCTCGGGCGCGATCTCCTGGTCATCTTTGCCGCCGCCCTCCGGCTGGACGAACAGTTCTTCCTGGCCTCGTTCAGCCGCGAATGCAGCAAGCTCGTGGTCCGCCACTATCCGGACCAGTACGCGACGCCGAAACCCGGCCAGCTGCGCGCCGGCGCGCATACCGATTTCGGCACCATCACCATCCTGGCTCCCGATGCAGCACCGGGAGGGCTTCAGGTGCGGGACCAGAGCGGCGTCTGGCACGACTGTCACCTGGTTCCGGGCAGCTTCATCGTGAATATCGGCGACCTGATGGCGCGCTGGACCAACGACAGATGGGTGTCGACCTTGCACCGCGTGGTCAATCCGCCGCGCGGCCTGACCGGCCGCAGCCGGCGGCAGGCGCTCGCCTTCTTCCAGTTGCCGAACCCCGACGCTATGATCGCGTGCGTTCCGTCGTGCGTCACGCCGGAACGTCCGGCTCGGTATTCGCCGGTGGCCGCCGGCGCCCATTATCTCGAGCGGATGCGCACCATCCGCGAGGTGAAGGACACGCCGCAGATGGCGACGGTCTAGCGGGGCTCGAAGCATGGGTGTCAAAGCGAACGTCCTGCCCGTGGCGGAGGCCGCGACACCGCCGGCGGCGGAGCTGGTCGGCTTGCGCACCCGCGCCCGCATTCCGCGGTTCCGCTTGCACGTGCCGGCGACCGCGGCCGAGGCGGTGGCGCTGAAGCTGCGCCACCCGCTGGCCTGGTACATGGCCGGCGGGATCGACGTCGTCAATCGCATGAAGACGGGTGTCGCGGTCGACGACCTCATCTACCTCGCCAAGATTCCGTCGCTGAAGAGCATCGCCGCCGCCGAGGGCGGCATTGCGATCGGAAGCGGCGCGACGCATGACGAGGTCGCCACCTCGCCGCTGGTGAAAGACGGCTGCGGCGGGTTGGCCGCGGTGTGGGCCCGCATCGCCAATCCGCGGATCCGCTTCAAGGGGACCGTCGGCGGCAACATCATGGCGGCCGAGCCCGGCTACGAAGCGGCGGCGTTGCTCGCGGCGGCCGATGCCCGGCTTCGGTTCGTGGGCGCCGCCGGCGCCACCAGCCTGAGCGTGGATCAGTATCTCGGCGCGGGCCACGGCCTCGGACCCGAGACCCTGCTCGACAGCATTCTCATCCTCGCGGCACCGGAGCGCCGCTTCATCTATGACCGCACGCTGAAAGGGATTGCCGGCGTCGTGCTCTCCGCGATCGTGAGCAAGGGCCGGGCCCACGATGTCCGGGTCGCGGTCTCCTGGGCCTATCCGCGCCCGTGGACGAAGCCGATCAAGCTATCCGGCCCGATCGACGCGTCTGGCCTCGACGCGAGCGCCGCCGAGCTGACTGCGGCGTGGTGTGCCGACCTGCCGCCGCCCGTCTCGGACCATCTGGCGTCGGGCGCTTATCGCCGCCGCATGATCGAGGTGAAGCTTCGCCGCGGCTTGCAGGCTCTCGCCAAGGGTATGTCGACATGACCGAGACCTGCGCGATCGCGCTGACCATCAACGGCCGTGAGCACCGGCTGTCGGTCGCTCCGTCGCTGACCTTGGCCGATCTCTTGCGCGACCAGCTCGGCCTGACCGGGACGAAGGTCTCCTGCGATCAGAGCGTCTGCGGTGCCTGCACCGTCCTGATCGACGGCCGGCCGGTGGCCGCGTGCACCGAGTTCGCGTTCCAGGCCGATGGCCGCTCGATCACGACCATCGAGGGCCTGGCGAAGACGCCGGCCGAGCTGCACCCGATCCAGGCCGCGTTCATCGAGGCGTCGGCGTTCCAGTGCGGCTTCTGCACATCCGGGATGATCCTGTTGCTGAAGAGCCTGCTCGACCGCAACCCGGACCCGGACGAGGCGACGCTCCGGGAATGGGTGTCCTGCAATATCTGCCGCTGCACCGGGTACGAGGTGATCCTCGACGCGGCGCGGCTGGCGGCCAAAGCGCAACGGACGGCGGCCGCGTCATGAGCATTCCCAATCGGCTTCGCGTGGTCGGAGAGAAGGTTGCTGCGGTCGACGGGCACGCCAAGGTCACTGGCGCCGCGACCTTCACCTTCGACCGCTCGCTTCCCGGGATGCTGCACATCAAGCTGCTGCGCAGCCCGCACCATCACGCGCGCATCCGGGCCATCGATACGAGTGCCGCCGAGCGCATGCCGGGCGTGCGGGCGGTGGCGACGGCGCGCGATCTCGCCGGCCTGACGCCGATCTACGGCGTGCGGATCAAGGACCAGCCGGTGCTGGCGATCGAGAAGGTCCGCTATCGCGGCGACGTGGTGGCGGCGGTGGCGGCGACGGACGAGGCGGCGGCCTTTGCCGCCCTCGGGCGCATCGCCGTCGACTACGAGGTCCTGCCCGCGGTGATGACCATCGACGACGCGATGGCGCCCGGCGCACCGCTGCTCTTCGACAAGCCGTCGATCAACGCGCTCCGGCCGCACGGCACGGGCGGCGAGGGCATCGCCGAGCCCGGGCCGAACCTGCTCTATCAGTTCAATCACGATGTCGGCGACATCGACGCGGCGTGGGCGCAATGCGCGCATGTGTTCGAGGACACGTTCGAATTCTCGCGCATGACGCCGTTCCAGATGGAGCCGTTCGTGGCGCTGGCGCGCCCGGAGGGAGATGCGATCGAGCTGTGGACCTGCAGCCAGGATCCGTTCCTGATCCGGCAGGACGTGGCGAATATTTTCGGGCTGTCCGACCATCAGGTGCGCGTACACGCGAGCTTCGTCGGCGGCGGCTACGGCGGCAAAAGCTTCTGCAAGCTGGAGCCGCTGGTCGTGCTGATGGCGCGCATGACCGGCCGGCCGGTCCGGCTGTGCCTCACCTTCGACGAGAACATCCTGCTGCTGTCGCAGCACGCCGCCCGGCTCACCCTGAAGACCGGTGTCGCCGCCGACGGCCGCTTCGTCTGCCGCGATTCCCGCCTCTACTTGGACGGCGGCGCCTATTCGGACGCGAGCGCGCTGGTCACCGACAAGACCGGCTATCGTCTGCCCGGTCCGTATCGATGGACGGCGGTGCGGACGCGCGCGTTTTCAGTGCGGACGACGACCGTTCCCGCCGGCTCGTTCCGTGGCTTCGGCGGCACGCAGGCGAACTATGCGTGCGAAAGCCAGATCGACATGATCGCACGGCGCATGGGGCAGGATCCGCTGGAGGTCCGGCTCAAGAACCTGTTGAAGGTCGGCGATCCCTACTTGCAGGCCGACGCACCGATGGACAGCGATTTCGCCGCTGGCTTGCGGTCGGCCGCGACGCGCGTCGGCTACGAGCGGAGCCGCCCGCCGCGGCGCGGCGTCGGGCTCGCCATCGGCTTCAAGGACGGCGGCGGCGAAGCGCGCGCGGCGCGCGCGGCGGTCAAGATCACCGTCACCGGCCGCGTCGTTGTGCAGGGCGGGACCGCGGAGATCGGCCAGGGCGCCTCGACCGCGCTCTGCCAAGTCGCGGCGGAAATGCTGAACGTGCCGTTCGAGTGGGTGAAGTACGGCGAGATCGACACCGACGTGACTCCGTACGACCAGGGCACGCACGCGAGCTCCGGCATGACCGTCACCGGCACGGCGGTCGCCCGCGCCTGCGAGGATGTCCGCGGGCAGATCCTGGCGTTCGCGGCGGAGAAGCTGTCCTGCGACCCTGGCGAGCTCCACCTCGAGAACTGGACGGTGCGGCACGGCAACACCGTGCACAAGCTGCAGCCGCTCGCGATCGAGTATTTCGGCGGCTACGGCTGTGAATTCGTCGGCCGCGGGTTCTTCAAGGTCAACGAGGACCTGAGCACGCCGCTGAACGCCAAGCGCCTGTTCTGGATGCCGGCTTGGACCGGCATCGAGGTCGAGGTCGATGAGGAGACCGGGCAATACGAGGTGCTGAACTTCGTTTGCGGCACCGACGCGGGGCGGATCATCAACGCCGCCGCGGCGCGCGGGCAGGTCGAGGGCGGCGCCTTGCAGGGTCTGGGACAGGCGATGTTCGAGCGCTTGATCTACGGCCCCGACGGGCTGATCACCACCTCGCCGCTGACCTATCGGCTGCCGCTCGCCGCCGACCTGCCGAAGCACTTCGAGGGTTTCCTGGAAGAGCACGGCATGGGCCCCGGTCCCTTCGGCTCGAAGGGGATCGGCGAGAGCTCCATCCTGGGGGTCGCGGCGGCGCTGGCCAACGCGATCGAGGACGCGATCGGCGTGCGCATCACCGATCTGCCGATCACGCCCGAGAAGATCCTGACGGCCCTCGACGCCAAGCGGCGTGCCGCCTGACGTGAGCCCTTTACGCCGGCCGCCATTCGATGATGCGGATCGGCGTCGGGTTCCAGCCCGAGCAGGGGTTGTAGAGCTGCGGACAGTTCGACATCACGACGAGCACGTCCTTCTCGGCGCGGAGCTCGACGAAGTCCCAAGGCCGCGAGCGCCCTTCGCGGATGCCCGACCGGCCGCTCGCCGACACCGGCACGTTCATGAAGAAATTGATGTTCTGATGGACGTCGCTCGGCCGCATGCGGAGCTTCTTCATGGCGGCGAGGAAGTTGTCGCGGCAGCTGCAGGTGTTCTTGATGCCGTAGCGCAGCTCGTTCACCTCGTGGCTGCAGGCGCCGCCGATGGTGTCGTGCCGGCCGATCGTGTCGCGGGTCACGGTCATCAGCACCTCGGCCGTGTCGGAATAGAGCTTGAAGCCCGCCGACACGTAGATCGTCTCGTTCAGCTTCAGCGAATTGGCGTTGTTGTAGCGGATCTCGGTGTTGGGCAGGTCGAAGCACAGGAAATCGACCGCCTGCTGACCGCCGAGATCGATGATCCTGAGATACGTCCCCTTCGTCAGCTTGCCGATGTAGTGGTTGGCGCCCGGCTGGTTGATCTCGTCCTTCAGGACCACGCCGGGAAGGGCAAGCGCCGCGGCCTTCTTCGCCTTGCCCGTGGCTTTCTCGGCGGCTTTCATCTTGGCGACCGCCCTGGCCCTCATCTTCGCGGCCATGGCTTTGACGAACGCTGCGCGCTTCGCCGCGCTCACGTTTTTCCCGCGCAAGATGATTCCCGCCATGGCCGTCCCCGTCGTCGCTCCGCTGGGCACTTTTTCAGCAATAAACATGCCGCCTCGGTGAGGTCCTTGGCGTGGTGATGGTTAATTCAGCAGCCCACGCTCAATTTCTCGGCGGAAATCTACATTCTTTGGAGGGTTTGCCGAAAAAGTGGCCGGCGCTGTCTAGATAATGAACACCAAGAATCTTGCCAGCCCGGCTGCCGCTTCGCGTATCATTTGCCAGGAATAGGAAGGTTGCGGTGCGGCGCACGGTCAGGTCAGGAGCCGCCGACATAGATCGCCGGGTCGGATTTCAGCCGCCCGCTGATCTCGGCGCGCCGTCGATCAGCGAGTTCGTGCTGCGCCGGCTGCGCGCGGACATCCTCAGCACCGACCTGCAGCCGGGAATGAAGCTGCCATTCTATCTGCTGACGAAACGATACGGCGTCGGCGTCAGTCCGCTGCGCGACGCGCTGGCGCGTCTGGCCGGCGACGGCCTGGTCATCCTGCACAGCCAGAAGGGTTACTGGGTGGCGCCGGTGTCCGCCGACGACCTGAAAGACGTGTCGGAGATGCGGCGGCGGCTCGAGCTCATGGCGCTCGATATGGCGTTGGCCGCGGGCGACGGGCTGTGGCGCGACCGCGTCCGCGCCGCGTTCGACGAATTCTGCAAAGTGAAGCAGCGCGTCGGCGACGAGGCGCCGATCACCGAGGACTGGGAGTGGCGCCATCGCGCGTTTCATCTCACATTGCTCTCGGCCTGCGGCTCGCCGACGCTGCTCAGGTTTTGCGAGCAGACCCACGACCGCTTCCATCGCTACCGGCGGCTGGCGTTGCCGACGCGCTCGTTCATGGGTGCGCTGGGGGATGATCACGGCGAGGTGATGGAGGCCGCCCTCGGCGGCGACAAGACGCGGGCGATCAGCCTGCTCGACCGGCATATCACGTCGTCGAGCCTCCTGGTCGCCGACAATTACAAATTCGACGGACCGCATCCGATGCGGCGCCGGTCGCATTTGCAATAGGCAGGATGCCCGTTCCGGGCGCTCAATCTTTCGGCAGATCAATAGGTTCGACGTTAGCGGCACGCTCCTGCATGGCACAGGGTTTGCGACGTCTCCGGCGCATTTGCGAAAGCCAGGAGAGACGCGATGACGCCGCACGACAGAGAGCTGGTCCAGACGAGCTTTGAGAAGGTGGCACCGATCGCCGTGGCCGCGGCGGAGATATTTTACAACCGGCTGTTCGAAACCGATCCGAAGCTCAAGCCGTTGTTCAAGGGCGACATGACCGAGCAAGGGCGCAAGCTGATGACCATGCTCGGCTACGTGATCACGAATCTGCACCGCATCGAGGAGCTCGTGCCGGCGATCAAGGATCTGGCCCGCCGCCACGTCGGGTATGGCGTAACGCCGAAGGACTACGACACGGTAGGGTCGGCGCTGATCTGGACTCTGGAAAAGGGCCTGGGCGATGATTTCACGCCGCAGACACGCGCGGCGTGGCTAAGCTGTTACGGCGCCCTGACCGGCATCATGCTAAGCTCCACCTGAGCGACAGCACCGGGCAAATCTATAGATTTGCCGGCCGGCTTGGGTGCCTGCCCAAGCGCCTGAAAATTTATACAATCCGGTACGGCACCGGTGCTATTTTTTCAATGATTTCGCGCCGTTTCGCGGACGTGCCGCGCGCCGTCGCTGGCATAGGCCGTGCAACCAGGACGGTTTGATGATCCACCGCTCCGATCTGCCGCCGGTCGTCCGCGCGGTGCTGAACAAGCTGCCTGGCCTCGCGGGACACGAGTCAGCGGCACCAATGCTGCCGCGCGAGTGCTACACCTCGCCGGAATTTTTCGACTTCGAGCAGAAGCTGGTCTTCGCCCGGTCGTGGATCTGCGTCGGCCGGGTCGAGCAGGTGGCACAGCCGGGGGACTATCTGGCCCCGACGGTCGCGGGCGAGCCGCTCTTGATCGTGCGCGGCGAAGACGGCGCGGTCCGGGCGATGTCGGCCGTATGCCAGCATCGGGGTCAGCTCATCGTGACGGAGGCCGGCTCGACCGGGCGCAGCCGCGCGTTCACCTGTCCGCTCCATCAATGGTCTTATGGGCTGGACGGTCGGTTCCTGGGCGGGCCGCGCATCGAGCGCGAGACGCTCGATTGCCTGCGGGCCTCGGTGCGTCTGCCGGAGGTGCGGGTCGAGCTGTGGCACGGCTTCATCTTCGTCAACCTCGATGCCGACGCGGCATCCCTGGCGCCGGGCCTCGCCAAGCTCGAGCCGTTCTGGGCCGGATACGACGACGCCGGCCTGATCGCCGTCCCGCCGGCGCCGGCCGACAAGCCGCTGCCCTGGAACTGGAAGATCCACGCCGAGAATTTCACCGACGCCTATCACCCCGAGTTCGTCCACATAAAGACGCATGATTTCGCGCCGAGCGTCCACCCGGACGGCGGCGTCGTGTTCACCGCCATGAGCGAGACCGACAACGCGATCGTGCGCAGCGTTCCGCTGCTGCAGCCCGACGGCGGCATGATGGGGGACGGCTGGGGACTGCCGCCCGCCTTCCCGCCGATCGCCGCGCTGTCGCCGGCCCAGCGCAAGCGGCTCACCTTCGCGATGCTGCCGCCCAGCATGACCTTGATGTTCGCACCCGGTGCGGTGGCCTATCAGCTGATCACGCCGATCGGGGTCGACGCGACGCTCGCGTCGAACGACCGCGTCACCGCCGGCGGATGGCTGCTGCCCCGCTCGACGATCGACCTGCCGGACTTCAAGGAGCGGACCGACCGCGTGCGCGAGGGCGCCAAGAAGATCTGGCAGCAGGACATCCCGGTGAACCTGGGCGTGCAGGCGGGCAAGCGCTCGCGGTTCGTGCCGGAGGGCCGCTACATGCCGCTCGAAACGACGCTCGTGCAGTTCAACGCGTGGCTGCTCCGTGCCTATCGCACCGCCTGGGCCGCGGCCTCCGAATGAGCGCCGCCCCGGACGATATCGATCCCTATGCCAGCTTCGGCGTGCCGCAGCTCGGGTTCAGGAATTACTGGTATCCGGCGTTGGCGGCGTGGCGGCTGCGGCGCAAGCCCAAGTCGATCAAGCTGCTCGGCGAAAACATCGTGCTGTTTCGCGACGGGGGAAAGGTCTATGCGCTGCACGACCAGTGCGCCCATCGGCGCGCGCGCCTATCGCTCGGCAAGTGCCTGTATCCCGGCTCGGGCACGATCAGCTGCCCCTACCACGGCTGGACCTATTCCGGCGACACCGGCCGCGTCGTCGCCAAGCTGCTCGAAGGTCCCGATGTGCCGATCCCGGCTGGGGCCAAGGTCAAGACGTATCCGGTGAAGGAATTCGCCGGCGTGATCTTCGTCTTCGTCGGCGACATGGACGCGGTGCCGCTGGAGGAGGACCTGCCGGAATATCTCGCCAACCAGAAGGACTGGCACTGCATCTCGACCTGGCGGACCTATCGCTGCAACTGGCGCGTGATGAAGGACAACCTGTCCTATGATCAGCATGCGCCGTTCCTGCACCGCAATTCGCCGGAGCTGTTCCTACAGCCGATCTTTCAGCACGCGACGCGCAACGCAGCGACGCCGCTCCCGGACGGCAAGGGCATCGGTTACGTCTCGCAAGGCGGCATTTCGGAAGCCGACTATCCCGGCCTCGGTCGTTTTCCGCCGCCGCAGGAGGCGTGGCGCCGCGTGCTGAAGCCCGTCGGCCGCGGCAAGGAGATCGACGCCGAAAAGTCACCGGCGGTGACGAAGTACGGGATCAAGTTCCGGCACATGTCGCTGCTGCCCAGCCTGGCGCTGATCGGACGACCGAGCGGCGATTACTTCGTCTGCCGCTGGGTGGTGCCGGTCGACGCAACGACCATGGTTCTCTACACGTTCAACCTGTTCCGCCGCGCCGGCCGCCTGCAGTTCCTCGCCGATTGGGCGCTGTGGCTGGCGTGGAACTCATGGGCGCATGACTGGCTGTTCTCGGAAGAGGACAAGTGGATCTGCGAAGCGGTGAATCCGACGGGTAAGGAATTGCTGTCGCGGACCGATGTCGGCGTGGCCGCCTGGCGCCGCTTCGCCGTGGCGAATGCGCGCCGCCCGCCGGCGGCCGCCAGCGCGGCGGTGGCGCCACCCACTAATGCCGCGGCGGAATAATCAGGAAACCGCCTTCCGGTAGGCGTCCAGGAACGGATCGAGAGCGGCCGCCACCGCGTCCGGCTGTTCGATCGCGACCATGTGGCCGCTGTTCGGGATCTCGACGTAGCGAGCCCCCGGAATGGCCGCCGCCACGGCGCGCGCCGCCGCCGGCGGAATCAGCCGGTCGCCGTCGCCCGAGATCACCAGGGCCGGGACGGTCAGCCGCGGCAGCGCCGACAGGACATCGTAGCCGTTGATCGCCCGCATCGCGGCTTCCATCGCCGGCGGATCCATTTTGGCGCGCCACTCGACGAAGGCCTCGAGATAGCCGGGGGTGCGGGCGAGAAAGCCGTCGGAGAGGATGGACTTGGCGGCGATCCGCGCCGCAGCGGCCGGCCCGGCGCCGCGCTGGGCCGCGATCCGCTCTTCCATGTTGGCGGCCGCCGTCGGGTCGCTGCGCGCCCCGGCAACCATTACCGCCAGTGCCGCGACGTGGTTGGGGGCGCGTGTCGCGATCGTCTGCGCCGTCATGCCGCCTTGCGACAATCCGACCACGGCCAGTCTCGGCAGGCCGAGCGCGTCCAGCAATCCCAGTATGTCGGTGGCAAAGAGGTCGATCGAATACGGCCCGGGCGGCTTGCCGCTGATGCCGTGACCGCGGGTATCCGGGCAGATCACGTCGAAGCGGTCGAGATAACGCTCGACGAAGGGCCACCAGAGCGAGCTGTCCCAGCCCAGGCCGTGCAGGAACAGGATGGGCGGCCGGCCGCGGATGCCGCCGCGCCAATAGCCGATATCGAGGTCGCCCACGCGCATGCGCTGCAGGGCGCCGGGGCGTCCGGCGACGGCAAAGGGTGGAATGGCGGCGACGGCGGGGGGCTGCATGGCGGTCCGGGGATTGCAAGTCATACGCCAGCCCAGGGAGGCTCGCCATGAGTTTGCAGGACGATATCAAACCCCGAATCGCGCGCTACGCGGAGCGCCGCGACGATTGGAGCGTGTTCGGCTTCGAAACCGCCATCGATCCGGCCTTCGCCCGCAGCCAACGTCGCTACATCGGCGCCTCGGGCTCGGTCGATCACGCGGAGACGAATGCGGTGGCCCCGGTTGCGTTTACGATGTCGATCCAGACCATGCCGCCCGGCAACCGCATCCCGGTGCATTGCCATGAAACCGAAGAGACCTTCTTCATCCTGCAGGGACGTTGCACGGTGAACGTGTTTCGCGACGGCGAGACGACCTCGGTGAAGCTCGGGCCGTGGGACCTGGTATCGTTGCCGGCGTTCACCTATCACGACATTCACAATGACGGCGAGGAGCCATGCGCCCTCCAGACGCTGTTGTCGAAGCCGCAGCCGGAACGGCCGCATTACCAAGACCCGGCGCTGCTGGAGTTGCAGGCCAAGACCTATACGCGGTGAGCGCAATTGCCGCGAAGTTGGGCGGACGCTCAGCGCTTAATCACATCGTCGCCAAGTTAATTAATTGATTTGCCGGTCGGCGTTAGCGCCGGGGGACCCGGGCTGCCGCTGGCATATTTCATGCAGTTTTTCGGCAAGTCGCGCGCTGCCGTCGTTTCGCCCGCGCGGTACTGATTCAGGAAAGGTGTTCGCCATGAAAAAAGCACGCTCTGCCTCGTTTTCCCGCCGCGCCGTCCTCGGCGGAATGGCCGCCGCCGCAGCCGCGACCGGCATGCCCCGCCGCGTCGTCGCGCAGGGGAGCCGGTCGCTCAAATTGGCGCTGCCGTGGGTGGCGGAGGGCTCCAGCCTGTTCACGTTCGTCGCCAAGGCGCGGGGGCTATGGGCGAAGCACGGGCTGAACGTGGAAGTCCTGAAGGGCAGCGGCTCGGTCGCGGCCGCTCAGTCCGTCGCCACGGGACAGTTCGATTTCGGCCTGGCCTCGCCCACGGCCGGCTACCTGCAGGCGCTCAAGGGCCTGCCGCTGGTGTGCATCGGGGTTTGCTCCTATGACGCGATGCAGGGCATCGGCGTGCGGGACGATTCGGCGATCAAGACCCCGCAGGACCTCGAAGGCAAGAAGATGGGCTCGGTCGTGACGTCCGGCGAGTATCCGTTCCTGCCGCTGTTCGCCGAACGCGCGAAGTTCAACCTCGAGAAGGTGGATCGCCAGCAGATCGATGTGCAGATCCGCGACCGCCTGCTGGCCGACAAGTCGGTGGACGCGATTTCCGCGTTCGGGACCAGCGTGGTGCCGGGGCTGAAGGCCAAGGGCATAGATACCCGCTGGATGCTCTACAGCAAGTACGGGATGCCGAATTACGGCAACACGCTGATGACGCGCCAGGAGATCATCGCCAAGGATCCGGCGCTGTGCGAAGCGGTCGTCGAGGGCTGCATGGAATCGATCAAATTCTGCCTGCTCAATCCGACCGAAGCGATGGACATCTTCTTCAAGGAGGTGCCGGAGATGGCGATGACGGCGACCGGCCGCGACCAGATCAAGATCGGCCTGGGCCTGATCTCGGCGACAGTGTTGCACGACGTCGCCAAGGAGCAGGGGCTGGGCGTTGCCGATCCCGCGGAGATGAAGACGATGGCCGAGCTCACGCAGAAATACGTGATCAAGAGCGAGGCCGCGTTGCCGGCGATGGAGACGCTCTACACCAACCAGTTCGTCGGCAAGGTGAAGCTGACGCCGGGCGAGTGGCAGAGCGCCGTCGCGGCGGTGAAGGACTATTCCAAGTACCTGGCGTGAGGCGATCGGTTCGGCCGAGGCGACGCCCATGGTCGTAGCCATGCCGGTGGTGCGCTCGGGGACGGCGCCCGCCTTCGTCACCATCCGCGACGTGTCGAAGACGTTCGACGTCGACGGCGACGTGGTCGACGCCGTCGAGCGCATCGATCTCGATATCGCCCCCGGCGAGTTCGTGACCTTGCTCGGCCCCAGCGGCTGCGGCAAGAGCACGCTCTTGATGATGGTCGCCGGCCTCGAGACGCCAAGCCGCGGCACCATCGCCATCGGCGGTACGCCGATCCAGGCACCGCGGCCGGATATCGGGATCATGTTCCAGGATCCGACGCTGCTGCCCTGGAAGTCGGCGATCGACAACGTGCTGTTTCCGTTCCAGGTGACCGGCCGCCGCACCCGGGACCATCGGGACCGCGCCACCGGCCTGCTGCAGCGGGTCGGCCTCGCCGGCTTCGAGGCCAAGCGGCCGTCGCAGCTCTCGGGCGGCATGCGCCAGCGCGTCGCGCTGTGCCGGGCGCTGATCGGCGATCCGGACCTGCTGCTGATGGACGAGCCGTTCTCCGCCCTCGACGCCATCACCCGCGACGAGATGAACGTCATCCTGATGGATATGTGGCAGCAGTTCCGCAAGACCGTGATCTTCGTCACCCACAGCCTGCGCGAGGCGGTCTTCCTGTCCGACCGTGTGGTGGTGATGAGCCGGCGGCCGGGCCGCATCCTGGCCGACGTGACCATCACATTGCCGCGGCCGCGGGCACCGAGCATCGGCGAGACACCGCGGTTCAACGAGATCTGCGCCGTGCTGCGGCAGAAGATCTCGGACGCGCATGCGGGAGCCGGGGAATGAGCCGCGCCGTCACCGCCGTCGCCGAGGTGCCGCCGGTCTCGCTGGTGGCGCTGTCCGACCGGCATATCACCACGGCGCGCCGGGCCGGCTTACCAATCCTGGTGGCATTGGTCCTTTTCGCGGCCTGGGAGGCGATCGTCCGGCTGCTCGACATTCCGCGCGTGATCGTTCCGACCCCGGTCGAGGTCGTCGGCGCCATCGTCCGCCACCACGCCGTGCTGCTCGAGAATACCGGGCCAACGATTCTAACCGCGACGGCCGGCTTCGTGATCGCCACCGCCGTGGCGGCGCCGCTCGCCGCGGCCATGACCTCGTTCCGTCTGCTGCGCGACGCGGTCTATCCCTGCCTGATTGCCTTCCAGATCATCCCGAAGATCGCGTTGGCGCCGATCTTCATCCTGTGGTTCGGTCTCGGTGTCGAATCGCGGCTGGCCTTCGCGGTCTTCATCAGTTTCTTTCCGGTCCTGGTCGCCACCGGCACCGGGCTCGAAGCGATGGAGCGCAGCACCGCGATGCTCTGCCGCTCGTTGAATGCTTCCAAGCTTCGCATTCTGGTTCATGTCCGCCTGCCGACGTCGCTGCCATTCCTGTTGTCGGGCATGAAGGTGGCGATGACCATGGCGGTGATCGGGACCGTGATCGGCGAATTCATCAGTTCGAAAGCCGGTCTCGGCTTCCTGATCCTGAACGCCGCGTCGCGCGCGGAGACCGACCTGATCCTCGCCTCGATCGTGGTGTTGTGCGCCTGCGGCCTGGCGCTGTACGGCGTGATCGAAGCGGCCGATAGGATGCTGATGAAATGGATGAACGGGTAGGCCCGCTGGCGCTGCGGCGCGCCGTCCTGGGGGGTGGCTTCGCCGCCTTTCTGTTCGCGCTGTGGGAGGCGTACGCCCACACGCATCCGGTGACGTTCAATTCGATGCCGGCGCCGTCCGAAATCGTCGGCGTGATCGGCCGGAACTTTCCGGTCATGTGGCCGCACATGGAATCGACCACGACCGAGTGCGCAATGGCCTTCCTGATCGCCGCGGCGGCCGGGATTGCACTCGGCGCCTTCGTCGCCTACTCGCAGGTCGCCCTCGAGGCGCTCTACCCGCACGTCGTGGTGTTCCAGATCATTCCGAAGGTGGCACTGGCGCCTTTGTTCATAGTGTGGCTCGGCGTCGGCTCGACGTCGCGGCTGTCGTTCGCGATCTTCAGCTCGTTCTTTCCGACCCTGATTTCGACCCTGGTCGGCCTGCAGTCGACGCGGGCGGACTACATCCGGCTCTGCCGCTCGCTAATGGCGCCGAAATGGCGCCTGTTCCTGCAGGTGTGCTTTCCGTTCGCGCTGACCCATATCTTCAGCGGCCTCAAGATCGCCGTCACCATGGCGATCATCGGCGTGGTGGTCGGCGAGTTCATCACCGCCCAGGTCGGGCTCGGCTACATCATCAAGTTCTCGGCCGCCGCCATGGAGATGCAGCTCGTCTTCGCCGCGGTCGCGCTGCTCTGCGTGGTCGGCCTGGGCCTGTACGGCGCGGTGGTGCTCGCGGAGCGCCTGGTGATGGCCAAGTACGGGCCTTAGTTCGCGCCCCGGTTGTCGGGGAGGGCGCAGGACTAAATATTCTCGTCATCGCGAGGAGCGCAGCGACGACGCGATCCAGTGCCTGAGATACCGGATTGCTTCGCTTCGCTCGCAATGACATTTGGTTTAGCTAGAGCTTTATCCCCGCGCGCTCGATGATCGCGCGCACCCGGGCGCGCTGCGCGTCCGAGATGGTCAGGCGCTCGGCGAAATCCTTGCCGGCCGGCTTGGTCGCGTCGATGCCGACCTTGGTCACCGTATGGTCGACCGGATCCGATGTCGGGTCGAGAATGGCGCCCATGGCGCCGGGGACGAACATCACGTCTTTTTCGGCGCGCGTGCGGGTGATGACCGCCCACGCAACGTCGGCCAGGTTGAAGATGTCGACGTCCTCGTCGACGACCACGACGCTCTTCACGTAGAACTCCGTGCCGAAGGCGCTCATCATAGCCTGCCGGGGCTGGCCTTCGGCCGTCTTCTTCATCGAGATGATGGCAAGCAGGGCACCGGCGGTGACCGACGGCACGTGCACCGCCTTGACGTTCGGCAGGTTGCGCTTCAGCGCGTTCAGGATCTCCGCCTCGCGGCTGACGCAGCTCACCAGGATGTGGTCGTTGGCCATGCCTGAGGCAATGCTGTGGAACAGCGCGTCCTTGCGCATCTGCACGCGCTTGGCGACGAACACATTCTGGGTGCTGCGGTAGGACGCATAGCCGGTGAACTCGCCGAATGGACCTTCGGGCTCGCGTGTCTCGTTCAGGATCTCGCCCTCGATCACGATCTCGGCCCCGACCGGCACCTCCAGCGCCGCCGTCCCGCAGCGCGCCACGCGATAAGGGGCCCCGAACAATCCGCCGATGATCTCGAATTTCCGCACCTGCGGCGGGTAGTGATAGGCCATCGAGCCCATGTAGTGGATCGGGTGGATGCCGAGCACGATGGCGGCGGGCAGGGACTGCCCGCGCGCCTCGGCGCGGCGGTGGAACTCGTACATCCGGCGCCGCGAGTGCAGCGACAGGCCGAGCTTGTTCTTGCCCTTGAGCATCAGCCGATGAAAGCCGGTCGTGTCGACGTTGGATTCCGGGTCGCGCGCCACGACCTGTCCGGCGGTAATGTAGGGGGCTGCGTCGACCGCGAAGTGCTTGGGGATCGGCAGCCGGGTCAGATCGACCTCGTCGCCTTCCCAGACCACCTCCTGCCACGGCGCCTTGCTCACGACCTCGACGGGCAGGTAATTCTGGCAGCGCTCGCGAAACGCGTTCGGCATGTTCTCCGGTGCGACACCGAGGCAGGCCGCCAGCAGCTTGCGATTGCCGGCGATGTTGGTGACCACTGGCATCTTGCTGCCTTCGACGTTCTCGAAGATCAGCACCGGGTATTTGCCGGCGCGCTCGAACTCGAACACTGCCGATGTAATATCGAGATCGCGGCTGACCGGGACCGCGATGCGGACGATCTCTTCCGGAAACCGGCGCTCCACCATGTCCAGAAAGCCGCGCAGGCTCTGGTCGTCCGCTTTCGTCGTCATCGCGTTCGCTCCTTGAAGGGTGGCCCTGTGCAGCAAGCAGCATGCCAGCCGCGCCGCCCTTCGGGCAAGGTCGTGGGTCCATGCCTCAAATGACCTATGAATATGGCATTTGAACCGGCCGCATGCTAACCCTGAGCCGCATGCGAACGGCAACGATAGACGTGCGGCCCGATCCCGGCCGGCTGCGGCGTGCCGCCGGGCGGCGGCCGGCGCGGCCGCTGGCCGACGGCCATCTTCCCACGCCGCTGTACCACCAGATCTACGTGCTGTTGCGCGAGCAGATCGTGAATGGCGCCTATGCGGCGCAGGCGTCGCTGCCGACCGAACACGAGCTGATGCGCCGCTTCAAGGTGTCCCGCATCACCGCCAAGCGGGCCCTGGACGAGCTCGCCGCCGAAGGGCTCGTCCAGCGCAGCCGCGGGCGCGGTACGCGTGTCGTCGACGGGCTGCGTCCGGCGCCGGTGAGCGGCAACATCTCCGGCCTCCTCGAAAACCTGCTGATGCTGGGGCTCCGCACCAAGGTCCAGATCGTCGATTTTGGCTACGTTCCGGCCTCGTTCGAGGTGGCAAAGGCGCTCGATGTGGCGCCGGGCGCCGAGGTTCAGCGCGCGGTGCGGGTCCGCTCGAAGGGCGGTGTGCCGCTGTCGTTCACCACCAGCCATGTGCCGGCGGCGCTAGGCCGGACCTATGGCCGCAAGGATTTGGCGCGCCGGCCGCTGCTGGCGCTGCTCGAGGAGGCGGGCGTCCTCATCGGCAGCGCCGACCAGACGATCAGTGCCGCCTTGGCGGACACCGTCGTGGCGCCCCGGCTCAAGGTCCGCGTCGGCTCGCCGCTGATCTCGGTGACGCGGACCGTGTTCGATCAGGACGTCCGCGCCGTCGAATACATCAACATCCTTTACCGGCCCGACCGGTACCAGTACCGCATGAAGCTCGCACGCATTCAGGGGGCCGCGACCAAGCTGTGGTCGCCGGCCGAGTAGATCCATCGCCGAAGAAACAGGGAGAGAGAAGATGACAGGCAAGCTTCACCCGAACCGCCGCACCGTGCTCAAGACCGCGGCGGCCGGCGCTGCCCTCGGCACACTCGGTTTTCCGTCCGTGCTGCGCGCGCAGGCGACCACGGTCAAGATCGGCGTCCTGCACCCGGTGACCGGGGCCCTCAGCTATTCGGGCACGCAGTCGCGCGCCGGCGCCCTCATGGCGATCGACGAGATCAACGCCGCCGGCGGCATCAAGGCCCTGGGCGGCGCCAAGCTTGAGCCGGTGCTGGCGGATGCCCAGTCCCGCCCCGACGCCGGGGCCGCCGAGGTCGACAAGCTGAACGAGGCCGGCGTCGCGGCGATCGTCGGCCCGTACGCCAGCGCCATCGCGATTGCGACCACCCAGGCCGCGGCGCGCCACAATCTGCCGCACGTCGTCGATGTCGGCACCGCCGATCAGGTCGTGACCCGGGGCCTGACGAATACGTTCCGGTTTTCGCCCGGCGTGTCCAGCATCGTGCAGTTCGGCATCGACAGCCTGACCCGGATCAACGACGCGGCCGGCAAGCCGGTCAAGACAGTCTTCATCGTGCACGAGGAATCGGCGTTCGGCACCAACACCGCCAACGTGCTGAACACCGAGCTGCCGAAGCGCGGCTTCGAGGTTGTGGAGACGGTCAAGCACGCCAATCCGACGCGCGATTTCTCGAACATCGTGCTGCGCATCCAGGCGCGCAAGCCGGACCTGATCATCCCGTCCAACTACTACGACGAATACGTGCTGTTCACCCGGGCGCTTCGCCAGCAGCGCGTCGCCGCCAAGGGGATTTATTCGATCCTGGGTGGCGGTGCGTCCAGCTACAAATTCGTCAAGGAGTTCCCCGACGCCGCGGCTTATGTGATGGACTGCAATCACTGGTTCGATCCGCGCAAGGCCGCCGCGATCGCGCTCAAGGACAAGACGGAGAAGAAGGGCCTCTTCTTCAGCTACGAGGTGTTCCTCAACTACAACGCGGTCATGTATCTGGCCGACGCGCTCGAGCGCGCCAAATCGACGGCGCATGACGCGCTCAACGAGTCGCTCGCGTCGAGCACCTGGGACAAGCACATCCTGCCCTACGGGCCGACCAAGTTCGTCAACGGCCAGAACACCGGCGCGCAACCGGCGATCACCCAGGTCCTCGAAAAGGACATCAAGGTGGTCTATCCGCTGGCGTTCTCGTCGGGCAACGCCGTGTTCCCGATCCCCAGCAAGGTCTAAGCGAACAAGGCCGGGCGGGGCCGCGTGGCCCGCCCGGCCGAGACTTAAGCGATGCTCGATCCGATCATCCTTCTGCCGGCGGCGATCAACGGCCTCACCATGGGCGCGGTCTACGCGCTAGTGGCGCTCGGACTGACGCTCATCTACGGCGTGCTGCATATCATCAATTTCGCGCACGGCAGCCTTTTGATGGTCGGGCTGTACGGCGTGTTCTTTCTCTACCGGCTGTTCGGCCTCGATCCCTACGCGTGCATGATCGTCCTGGTGCCGGCGTGCTTCGCCATCGGCTACGCGCTGCAGCGCAGCGTCATCGGCACGGTGAGCCATGGCCGCGATCAGAACGTGCTGCTGATCACTCTCGGCGTCTCGATCGTGCTCGAGAACCTGGCGCTTTACTTGTTCAGCGCCGACACCAAGACCATCGAGACGCCCTACGCGCTGGACGTGGTCGATCTCGGCGTGGCCCTGGTCCCGCTGCCGCGGCTGATCGGTTTTGTTGCAGCCCTGGCGCTCGCCGCCATCCTGTGGGCGCTGATCGGGCGCACCGATCTCGGCCGCGCCATTCGCGCCGTGGCCAAGGAGCCGCACGGCGCCCGGCTCGTCGGCATCGACGTCGAGCATGTGTACGCCATGAGCTTCGGCATCGGCACGGCCTGCCTCGGCGCCGCCGCATGCCTGCTGCTGCCGATGTTCTACGTGTCGCCGCATGTCGGCAACGTGTTCGTGCTGATCGCGTTCACGATCGTGGTACTGGGCGGCATGGGCAGCTTCACCGGGGCGCTCGCCGGCGGGCTGCTGATTGGTCTCACCGAATCTCTCGGCGGCCTCATGTTCGGCGAGTCCGCCGGCCAGCTCGGCATTTTCCTCATCTTCATCGCCGTCCTGCTGTTCAGGCCCACCGGCCTGTTCGGGAGCCGGCTGTCATGAAGTCGGGACTTCTGGCGGTTGGCATCGCCATGGCGCTCGCCGTGCCGCAGGTTGTCACGTCTGAGTTCTGGCTCGGCGTCTGCATCGCGGTGCTGCTGTCGACGTTGACGGGGGCGGCGTGGAATGTGCTCGGCGGCTTTGGCGGCCAGTTCTCGTTCGGCCACGCGGCGTTCTTCGGCGCCGGGGCGTATGCGGCGGCGATCCTCGAGATGCGCTTCGGCGTGAACGCCTGGCTGGCGTTCGCCGCCGCCGGCGTCGTCGGCGGTGCCGTCGGCTTCGGCATCGGGTATCTCAGCTTCCGCTACGGGCTGCGCGGCTCCTATTTCGCGCTGATCACGCTCGCGTTTGCCGAGGTGCTGCGCATCCTCGCCAACGCGGCCGATTTCACCGGCGGCGGCGTCGGCCTGTATCTGCCGCTGCAGGTCGGGGTCGCGAACCTGCAGTTCGCGACGAAGGCCGGCTACTATTACCTGGCGCTGGGGCTCGGCGCCGGCGCGATCCTGGTCGGCTGGATGCTCGAGCGCTCGCGCCTCGGCGCCTGGCTGGTGGCGATCCGCGAAAACGAAGACGCGGCGCGGGCCCTGGGCGTCGACACGTTCGCGTGCAAGCTCCAGGCGATCGCGCTGTCTGGCGCGCTCACCGGCCTCGCCGGCGCGTTCTACGCCGACTATTATCTCTACATCGATCCTGGCCTGGCCTTCGGGCCCGGCATCTCGGTCGAGATCCTGCTGGCGCCGATCATCGGCGGCATCGGCACGGTGTGGGGGCCGTTCCTGGGGGCGGCGGCGTTGCGCGTCGCCGGCGAGCTGGCGCGCCGTCTCATGGGCGATGCCCCGGGGCTGAGCCTCATCTTCTACGGCGCCCTGCTCGTCATCATGGTCAAGTTCCTCCCCGACGGCCTGATCGGCCTCCTCGACCGCGCGGTGCGCCCAAGGGGTATCCATGCTGGGGGCGCCCATGCTTGAGGTGCTGGCCCTGACCAAGCGGTTTGGCGGCCTGCTCGCCGTCTCCGGCGCGTCGCTCACGGTGGCACAAGGCGAGATCGTCGGCTTGATCGGTCCCAACGGTGCCGGAAAGACGACGCTGTTCGCGATGATCTCCGGGTTCGTCCCCCCGGACAGCGGCACCGTGCGGTTCGACGGGGAGGACGTCACCGGCACGCCACCGCACGAGATCTGCCGGCGGGGTGTCGCGCGCACGTTCCAGATCGTGCAACCGTTCGGGCGGCTCAGCGTGCGCGACAACATTGCGGTTGGCGCGCATCTGCGCCTCGCCGACCGCCAGGCGGCGCTGGCGCGGGCGACCGAGGTCGGCACCGAGCTCGGCATGGCAGCCCTGCTCGACCGCCCGGCCGCATCCCTCACCGTCGCGGCGCGCAAGCGGCTCGAGATCGCGCGCGCCGTGGCGACGGCGCCGCGGCTCCTGCTGCTGGACGAAGTCATGGCCGGGCTCAACCCGACCGAGCTTGCCGAGATCGTGCCGGTGCTGCGGGCGCTCCGCGATGCTGGCGTCACGATCCTCTTGATCGAGCATGTGATGCAGGCGGTGGTCAGCCTGACCGAGCGCCTCTACGTGCTGAACCAGGGCAGCATCATCGCCGAAGGGCCGCCGGCCAAAATCGCGTCAATGAGCGCGGTCGTCGAGGCCTATCTTGGCCACGGGGCGGCGCAGCGTCTCGCCGGCCGGGCCGTCGCGGGAGCGGCCGTATGACGGCGCTGCTCGACGTGCAGGGGCTCCGCGCCGGCTACGACGGCGTCCCGGTTTTAACCGGCATCGACCTTGCCGCGGATGCGGGCGAGATCGTCGCCGTGCTCGGCAGCAACGGCGCCGGCAAGTCGACCCTGAACAACAGCCTGTCCGGCCTATGCCGCGCGCAGGGCGGCACGATCCGGTTTGCGGACCAGGACATCACCGCCGCATCGCCGGCGGAGATCGTCGCGGCCGGCCTGATCCACGTGCCCGAGGGGCGGCGGATTTTTCCCAACCTCAGCGTGCGCGAGAACCTCGATCTCGGCAGCTATCGCCGCGGCCGCGCCGCCCGCGACAAAAACCGCGATCGCGTGCTGGCGGTCTTCCCGCGCCTGGCCGAGCGCCTCGACCAGACGGCGGGCACCTTGTCCGGCGGCGAGCAGCAGATGCTGGCGATCGGCCGCGGGCTGATGGCCGAGCCCCGCCTGCTTATTCTCGACGAACCGTCGCTCGGCCTCTCGCCGCTGCTGGTCGAGGAGATGTTTGGCCTGATCGGTCGGCTGCATGCCGAGGGGCTGACGGTGCTGCTGGTGGAGCAAAACGTGGTGCAGTCGCTTGCCTTGGCCGGCCGCGCCTATGTCATCGAGAATGGTCGGATCGTGCTGTCCGGTCGCGCGGACGAGCTGCGCGAAAACCCGGCGCTGAAGCGCGCCTATCTGGGAATCTAGCCATGAGCATGACGCTTGCCGAGAAGATCCTGGCCCGCGCCTCGGGACGCGCGGCGGTCAAGCCGGGCGATATCATCACCGCCAGGGTGGACCTCGCGATGATGCACGATTCCGGCGGACCGCGGCGCATCGCCCCGATGCTGGAGCGCCTCGGTGCCAAGCCGTGGGATCCGAGCCGCATCGTGCTCATCACCGATCACTACGTACCGGCGTTCGACGCCGAGAGTGCCGCCATCCTCGACATCACACGCAAATGGGTACGCGAGCACGGGATCGAGAAGTTCTATGACATGCAGGGCATCTGCCATGTCGTGCTGCCGGAGCGCGGCCATCTGCGGCCCGGCATTTTCGCCGTCGGCGGTGATTCGCATTCGCCGACCGGCGGCGCCTGGGGCTGCTTCATGTTCGGCGTCGGCGCCACCGAGATGGCCGGCGTGGTGGTGACCGGGGAGATCTGGGTCAAGGTGCCGCACACCCATCTCGTGCGCTGGCGCGGCCGCCTTGCCCGCGGCCTCGCGGCCAAGGACATGATGCTGAAGCTGTGCCGCGAGATGGGCCTCGGCACGGTGAAATACGGCGTCGTCGAGTATACGGGCGAGGGGATCGCCGCCCTGCCGATGAGCGAGCGCATGGTGCTGACCAACATGGCGGCCGAGCTTGGCGCGCAAACCGGAATCATCGCGCCCGACCGGACGACCGTGACGGCGCTTGGCGCCGTCGGCGTCGACACGTCCGATGCGCTGCAGTGGCAGGGCGACGCTGATGCCCGCTACGAGAAAATCTGGGACTTCGATGCCGCGGCTCTGGCCCCGCAGGTGGCGGCCCCGCACACGCCGGAGAATTCGGCGCCGGTGGGCGAGCATGCGCAGGTGCGGATCGACCAGTGCTATATCGGCGCCTGTACCGGCGCCAAGCTCAGCGACCTGCACATGGCGGCGGAGATCCTGCGCGGCCGCAAGGTCGCGCGCACGACGCGCCTCCTGGTCGCCCCGGCCTCGACGCGCATCACTGGGCAGGCCGCCGCCGACGGCACCTTGGCCGTACTCACCGAAGCCGGGGCCATCCTGCAGGCGAGCGGCTGCGGCGCCTGCGCCGGTTACGGCGCTGGCGTGCTGGCGGAGAAAGAGGTGTGCCTTGCCTCGACGGCGCGCAACTTCAAGGGGCGCATGGGCGCCATGAGCTCGCTCGTGTACCTGGGCTCGGCGTATACGGTCGCGGCGTCGGCCGTGACCGGCCACATCACCGATCCGCGCGATCTGCTGAACGAGAGGGCCGCCGCATGAGCCAGCCGATAACTCCGGGCCGGGCATTCGTGTTCGGTGACAACATCGACACCGACGTCCTGGCCCCCGGCCTCTACATGAAAAAGCCGATCGAGGAGATGGCCCGCCACTGCCTCGAGGCGGTCGATCCAAGCTTCGCAACCACCGTGCGGCCGGGCGACGTCGTGGTCGGCGGCGACAATTTCGGTCTCGGCTCCTC
The DNA here is from genome assembly GCA_036394195.1 of Alphaproteobacteria bacterium. Lineage (GTDB taxonomy): Bacteria > Pseudomonadota > Alphaproteobacteria > CACIAM-22H2 > CACIAM-22H2 > DATJPD01. Next base: position 32,014 of record DASWFO010000320.1, read on the forward strand.
GCGCGAGCAGGCGGCGCAGGCGCTGCACCAGCTCGGCGTCACGATCATCCTGGCGAAATCCTTCGCCGGGCTGTTCTTCCGCAACTGCATCAATCTCGGCGTGGCGCCGGTCGAGTGCGCGGATACCGACCGCATCCGGCCCGGCGATAGGCTGGCGGTCGACCCGATCGCCGGCACGATCGAGAACCGCACAAACGGCGAGCGCTATGCCGGCGTGCCGATCCCGGCGCATCTGGTCGAGATGGTGCGGGACGGCGGCCTCATTCCGTATCTGGAGAAGCGCGCGAAAGCCGGCACCTTGGGCGTGCGCGGCAAGGGGGCGGCATGAGCTTGCGACGTCTTCTTGCCGGTCCCGAAATCGTCGTGGCGCCGGGCATCTATGACGGCATGTCGGCGATGCTGGTCGCCGAAGCCGGGTTCCCGGCGGCGTATCTATCGGGCGCCTCGATCTGCTACACGCGCTACGGCTATCCCGATATCGGCTTGGTCTCGATGACCGAGGTCGCGGACACGCTGTCGGCGATCCGCGAGCGTGCCACGCTACCGGTGATCGTCGATATCGACACCGGGTTCGGCAACGCGCTCAACGTCCAGCGCACGGTGCGCACGTTCGAGGTGCGCGGCGCCTCGGCGCTGCAGCTCGAGGACCAGGTGACGCCGAAGCGCTGCGGCCATCTGGCCGACAAGGCGCTGATCGGCACGGCGGAGATGGTCGGCAAGCTCAAGGCAGCCCTTGATGCGCGCGCATCATCCGACATGCTGATCATCGCCCGCACCGACGCGGTGGCGGTCGAAGGCTTCGAGCGGGCGCTCGACCGCGCCGCCGCGTACGTGGAGGCGGGCGCCGACCTGCTGTTCGTCGAGGCCCCGGGCTCGCGGGAGCAGCTGGCCGAGATCGCACGCCGCTTCGGCGGCCGGGCGCCGGTCATGGCCAATATGGTCGAAGGCGGCAAGACGCCGATCCTGCCGGCGGCCGAGCTTCAGGCGCTCGGCTTCAAGCTGGTGATCTTTCCCGGCGGCACGGTGCGGGCCCTGGCCTTCGCGCTCCGCGATTATCTCGGGAACCTCAAGACGCAGGGCACGACGGATGCGTATCGCAACCGGATGCTGGATTTCGCCGAGCTGAATGCGCTGCTCGGCACCGCCGCCTTCCAGGCACGCGGCAAGCGCTACGACGCGGGCTGAGCATGACCATCGATCCGGTCACCCTCGCGGTCCTGAAAGGGCGCCTCGAGCAGATCGCCGATGAGATGGACGCGACGCTGTTCCGCTCGGCGTTCAATCCGATCATCGCCGAGGCGCACGACGCCTCGCATGGCCTCTATGATGCCCTGACCGGCGATACGCTGGTCCAGGGCAAGTCGGGCCTGCCGATCTTCGTCGGCGTG
>DASWFO010000321.1:0-19070 GCA_036394195.1 Alphaproteobacteria bacterium
TTGCGGCCGCGCCGCGCGCGGCGATTCCGTCACCGCCGTGCCGGCCAGAAGGCGCGTCGGATCGAGCGGGACGTCATGCTGCGTGAATCCCGGACGACCGATGGTCGGCGCCTTCTTGCCGTCGACCATGATGTCGAGCACGCCAGCGCTGCCGCTCGTCAGGGTCTGGCCTGGCCGGTTGGAGACGCCGAAGCTGTCGCCGGGGCGCAGGATGCGCGAGAACACCACCGCACCGGATTGGTCGCGGATCTGCACCCAGCTGTCGGCGGTCGTCTTAATGACGATTCGCGCGTTGTCGGTGTCGCCGAACTGCCTCGCCTGCGCCGGCGGCTTGACGTCGGATGACGTCATCGACGGCGTCGACGCCGGCGACGGGCTGGCGGGGATCGCCGCGGTTTGCGGCTCGGACGTGGTGGCGGGCGCGGCCGCCGGTGCCACCGGCGGCGGCGCCACCGCCAACGACGGGCTCGGCGGCACAACCGGCGGTACGGCCGGTGCGGCGCTCATCGGCGGCTGCACAGGTGGGGGCATCGCCGCAGTGTCGGGCTTGATTTCGGGCTGCCGCGGCTCGACCCGCTCCGGGACGACCTCCGTCGTGGCCGGTGCGGGAACCGTCGCCGCTTCGGCATCGCGCGGCGATTTGCCGGCGCGTTCGGGCACGCCGCCCAGCCTCTCGGGAACCGCATCGACGCGGGGTGCGGCGACGCGCACGCCGGAGGAGTTGTAGTACCACAGCCCGTAGCCGGTGATCGCGAGGCCGATCGAGACCAGTAGGACCACGCCGCTCGGCATGCGGCTCTCGCGGAGCGGCGTCGGAAACACGAGCTCCGTGCGGGCGTTGAGGGCTGCGGCTTCGGCCTTCACCCGGCGGGCGATCTCGTCGCGGTCGAGGCCGAGGAAGTCGGCGTAGGAGCGCACAAAGCCCAGGGCGTAGGCGCCGTTCGGCAGTTTCTCGAACCGCCCCGCCTCCATCGCCTCCAGCACCGCAGGCCGGATGCGCAGCTGCTGTGCAATCTCGGGAATGTTCCAGCCGCGGCGCTCGCGCGCTTCGCGCAATGTAGCGCCGACCCCGCGCACGGCGGCGCCCGCATCGATGATCGGCTCTATCGACGCTTCTGATTCCACCCGCTGCTTGCGTCTCGCCATTCGATTGCTCATCGTGCCGAGCGCCGGGCGGTCAGCCGTCTTCGGCTGACTCCGCACGCTCTTAGGGTGTCAATAAAGCCTCGAAATGAACGCCAAGTAGCCCCCCGGTCTATGCCCTCTAATTAACAGGTTTCGGGCGTTCGGATCAATCACCGAGACGCGCTGCGACCATAAAAAATGATGAAATCCTAGAGATTTAAGTCAAAGTCTTGCCGACACTGGGAAGCCGCGCGGAATGGCGACGGTCATGGTTAAGCGCGGACTCGGGCACCGCGGGCGCTGAGGCGGGCTAGCGCTCGCCGCGCGATGACAGTTGAATAGAGCCATCCAACAGACGGCACCGCGCCCGCCCGGCGCGCGGCGAACCGCACGGGAGGCACAGGGATGGGCGACGCATACGCGGTGGTCAAAGTCGCAGCGGTCCAGGCCGCATCGGTCTTTCTCGACCGTGAAGGGTCCACGGAGAAGGCGTGCCGCTTGATCCGCGAGGCCGGGCACGACGGTGCGCGAGTGATCGGCTTCCCCGAAGGCTTCATCCCCGCGCACCCGGTCTGGTACCACCACCTGCCCGCGACCGGCGCCACGGCCAATCGGCTGGCGACCGAGCTGTTCAAGAATTCGGTCGAGGTCCCGGGGCCCGAGGTCGCGGCTTTGGGCGCCGCGGCGCGCGACGCGGGCGCCTATGTCGTCATCGGGGTCTGCGAGAAGATGCCGAACACGCTCGGCACGATGTTCAACAGCCAGCTTTACTTCACCCCCGACGGTGCCCTCATCGGCAAGCATCAGAAGATCATGCCGACCGTCGGCGAGCGCCTCGTTCATACCGGCGGCTTCGGCGACACCTTCGGCGCGTTCCAGACCGAGTTCGGGCCGATGAGCGGGCTGATCTGCGGCGAGAATTCGAACCCGCTTGCGGTGTTTGCGCTGACAGCGGAGGGCACGCGCATCCACGTGATGAGCTGGCCCAATCACTTCCCCACCAGCGGCGACCCGATGCGCAATCGCGTGTCGGTCGATTCGCAGGCCTTCGCGCAGATGAGCAAGGCGTTCGTCGTCTCGGCCTGCGGCACGGTGGACGAGCGGATGATCCGCATGCTGCAAGCAGGGGCCGAGGGCGAAAAATTCCTGCGCAGCCCGGATTGCAGCGGCGGCAGCGTCATCGTAGGGCCCAACAGCCGCGTCATCGCCGGCCCGATGGGCAACGAGGAAGGCATCCTCTATGCCGATTGCAATCTCGAGCTTGGGATTCAGATGAAGCTCAGGCACGACTTCGCGGGTCATTACAACCGGCCGGACATTTTCCAGCTGCATATCAACCGCGCGGCACCGCAGCTCTATAACGTGCACGGCGCCGACGACACCCGCCGGCTGCCGCACACCGAGCCAGCCGCCACCCTCCGGCCGCCACCCTCCGGCCGCCACCGGCGATGCTGACTTTGCACCAGGCCAACGGCGCCGACGAGCCGCCCGGTGCCAGCCCGAACCCGGCCGCGGCGCGGCCGTCCAAGGAGGCGCCATGACTTTGCGGTTCGCCGATGTCGCCGTGCTGGGGGCCGGCACGATGGGGCACGGCATCGCCTTCGTCCATGCGCTGGGCGGCTGCCGGGTGCGACTTCAGGACGTCGACCCGCAGGTGCGGGCCCGCGCCCCCGGCATGATCCGCAGCGCCGCCGATATCCTCATCGAGGCCGGGATGCTCACCGGCGCCGCGGCGGATGCGGCGCTGCAGCGCATCGCGATGGTCGAGCGGATTGCCGAGGCGGCCGCCGGAGCCGACCTGATCGTCGAGGCGGTGTTCGAGGACCCCGAGGTCAAGCGCGGCGTTTTTGCTGAGATCGACAAGGTGGCGCGCGACGATGCGGTGATCGCCAGCAACATCTCGGGTCTCGACATTTTTCCGCTGGTGCCGAAGCGGCGCGCTCGGCGGACCATGATCACCCACTGGTACGTGCCGGCCTACATCATCGATCTGGTCGACGTCGTCGGAAGTGCGGAGACCGACCCGGCGCTGCTGGAAACGATGCGAGGCTTCCTGACCGGCCTCGGCAAGCGGCCCATCCTGCTGAAGCGCTTCATCGTCGGCTACATCGCCAACCGGCTGCAGGAGGCGCTCAGCCGCGAAATCTACCGGCTCTTGGACGACGGCTACGCCACCGCCCAGGACGTCGATGATTCTATCCGTTTTGCGCTGGCGGAGCGCATGGCGCTGTTCGGCCACCTGATGAAATCCGACTACGCCGGCCTGCCGCTGCTGCAGCGGATCCTCGCCAACAAGACCTACGACCCGCCGCCACTGCGCGACCGCTGCGACACCCTCGACCGCCTGGTGGCCGCCGGCCGCACCGGCATCATGTCGGGGGCCGGCTTCTTCGATTACGGCGGGCGGCCGCCAGCCGAGCTGTTGCGCGAGCGCGACCGCAAGCTGCTGAGGTTGAAGCAGGCGCTCCGCAAGATCGACCAGCCCGCGGGCTGACCGCTAGCTCAGGATCCCGCGTTCCTGGGCGTAGAGGCGCAGCTTCTCACGCACCGAGTGGTCCGGCAGCGGCATGAGGCCGCGCAGGTAGCGCACCAGCGGCGCCAATTCCAGGCGGCGGATCATCTCCTTCACCGGGCCGATGGCCGCCGCCGGCATCGACAGGCTGCGCAGGCCGAGCCCGACGAGCGCCATGGCCTCCAGCGGGCGGCTGGCGATATCGCCGCACAAAGTCACTGGCTTGCCCGCCGCCGCGCATTGCGCGACCAGCGCCGCGAGGAAGCTCAGCACCGGCGGCGACAGCGCATCGTAGCGGTCGGCGAGATGCGGATTGCCGCGGTCGCTCGCGAACAGGAACTGCAGCAGGTCGTTGCTGCCGATGGACAGGAAATCGACCCGCTCGCACAGCGCCGGCAGCTGCCAAAACAGGGCTGGCACTTCAATCATGGTGCCGACGCGCAGCATCTCCGGGGTCGGCCGGCCACGGCGGCGCTCGCGGTCGAGTTCGAGATCAAGCAGCGACCGCGCCTCGTCGAGCTCCGCCACCTCGGCGATCATCGGGAACATCACGTCCAGCCGGCGGCCGGCCGCGGCCCTGAGCAGGGCCCGAAGCTGCTCGCGCAGCATCAGCGGCTTATCCAGCGACAGGCGGATCGCGCGATAGCCCATGGCCGGGTTCTCGTCGCGGGTCTCCTCCAGATACGGCAGATGCTTGTCGCCGCCAATGTCGAGCGTGCGGAACACGACCGGCTTGTCGGCCGCCTTGTCGAGCACGCGCCGATAGATGTCCACCTGAGCCTCCACGTCGGGGAAGCTCGAGCGGATCATGAACGGAATTTCGGTGCGATAGAGCCCGACGCCGTCGGCGCCGCTGGCGGCGAGCTGATCGAGCTCGATCAGCAACCCCGCATTCAGGTTGAGCGATATCTGGACGCCGTCGCGGGTCACCGCCGGCAGGTCGCGCAGCACTTCGTAGGCCGCCTGCCGGATGGCCCGGGCCTGGATCGCGGACGTGACCGCTTCGCGCACGTCGTCGCCCGGGCGGAGGATCACATGCGACTGTGCCGCGTTCACGATGATGACGTCGCCTGGATCGAGTTTCGCCAGCACGTCGCGCACGCGGCCGAGCACCGGCAGATTGAGGGCCTGGGCGATGATCGCGACATGCGAGGTCGGCGAGCCTTCCTCGAGCACGATCGCGCGCAGCTGCTTGCGGTCGTAGTCGAGCAGCTCGGCCGGGCCCAGATTGCGCGCGACGATCACCGCATCCTCCGGCAGCTCCGCCGTGGCGCTCCAGTCGCCCAGCAGGTGTTGCAGGAGCCGGTTGCCGAGATCCTCGAGATCGGCCAGCCGCTCGCGGATATAGGGGTCGGCGATCTGGCTCATCCGGGCGCGGGTGTCTTCCTGCACCTTCTGCACGGCCGCCTCGGCGGTGAGCCCGCTCTCGACCGCCTCGCGGATGCGGGTGAGCCAGCCATGGTCCTCGGCAAACATGCGATAGCTTTCCAGCACCTCGCGCTGCTCGCTGTCCGCGAAGTCGGTGCGCTCGATCATCGCATCCAGCGCCAGGTGCATATTGGCGACCGCGTCCGCCAGGCGCTTCAGCTCGGAGTCGATGTTCTCCGCGACCATCTGGCGGATGGTGATCCGCGGCTGATGCAGGACCGCGCGGCCGATCGCGATGCCGTCGCTGAGACGCGAGCCCTCGAGCCGCATCGTGCCGAGTGCTGTCGGCGGCGGCCCGATCTCTCCTGTCCCGGCGCCGACCAGGCCGCCGGCGACCAGTTCCGCCAGCACCATGGCGATCGTCTGGAGGGTCTCGATCTCTTCTTCGGTGTATTCACGGAAGGTGCGGTTCTGCACGACGACGACGCCCAGCGTGCGGCCGCCGCGCAGGATCGGAACGCCCATCAGCGAATGGTAGATCTCTTCGCCGGTCTCCGGCCGGTACGCGAAGTTGGGATGCGACTGGGCGTCGGCGAGGGCGAGCGGCCTTGCATGGGCAGCGATGTCGCCGACCAGGCCTTCGCCCAATGCCAGGCGCGTCTTGTGGACCGCCTCCTGCTTGAGGCCCTCGGTCGCGAACAGCTCCAGCTGCTCGCCGCCGCGCACGAGGTAGATCGAGCACACCTCCGCCACCATGTCGGCGGCGATGAACTTGACGATCTGATTGAGCCGGTCCTGTCCCGAGCCTCCGGCGGCCATCAAATCCCGGATCCGCTTCAGGAGGCGCCGGGGCGCCGCGGTGCCGGGATGGACTTGCATCAGCCGGCGGCCTCGGGAACCCGCCCGGCGGTGCTCGCGCGGGCCAGCAGCGCATCGAGCGCCTGATCGATCAGCTCGGTGATGATGTCGCCCGTCGACTGCTCGCGGGTAACCAGGCCGACGCTTTGTCCGGCCATCAACGAGCCGTTCTCGACGTCGCCGTCGATGACCGCGCGGCGCAGCGCTCCGGCCCAGAAATGCTCGATCTCGAGCTGCGCCGCCTTGAGGTCGAGCTCGCCGCGCTCGAAGCGCGTGATCACGTCGCGCTGCGCGGCGAGGAAGCGGTTGGTGGCCTTGTTCGCCAGGGCGCGTACCGGGATGACCGGGAACCGCGCGTCAAGCTGTACCGACGGCACGGCGTCGCGCGCCGCGGCGCGGATGAAGGCTTGCTTGAATTTCGGATGCGCGATCGATTCGGTGGCGCAGACGAAGCGGGTGCCGAGCTGCACCCCTGCGGCCCCCATCTCGAGCAGCGACAGGATCGCCTCGCCGCGCCCGATACCGCCGGCAACGAAGACCGGCACCTCGGTGATGTTGGGCAGGATCTCCTGCGCCAGAACCGCCGTCGACACCGCCCCGATATGTCCGCCCGCTTCCATGCCCTCGATGACCAGGGCGTCGATTCCCGAGCGCACCAGCTTCTTGGCGATCGCCAGCGCCGGCGCGAACGCCGTCACCTTGGCGCCACCCTGCTTCAGCCGCTGCAGCACGTCGGCGGGGGGCAAGCCGCCGGCCAGGACGACGTGGGGCACCTTCTGCGCGACGCAGACCTCCGCCAGCTCCATCAGCTGCGGGTGCATGACGATCAGGTTCACGCCGAAGGACTGGGCGGTGAGCTCGAACGTGGCCACGATTTCGTCGCCGAGCATTTTTGGCGACATCGAGCCGCAGGCGATCACGCCGAAGCCGCCGGCGTTCGAGATGGCGGCCACCAGACGGCGCTCCGACACCCAGGTCATGGCACCGCCCATGATCGCGATCTCGCCGCCGAGAAATTCCCGGCCGCGCCGCCAGAGGCGGTCGAGGTGGCGGCGGGCGTCGGCGCGATCCATTCGGAGCCTCGCGTCCTTCAGGCAGCGTCGAGCTGGTAAGCTGTGTGCAGCGCGCGCAGCGCGAGCTCCAGATACTGCTCGTCGATCAGGACGCTGATCTTGATTTCGGAGGTCGAGATGACCTCGATGTTGATGCCCTTGTCCGCGAGCGTGCGGAACATCGTCAGCGCGACACCGGCGTGGCTGCGCATGCCGACCCCGATCACCGACACCTTGACGACCTTGGAGTCGGGCTTGATCTCGCTGATCCCGAGCGCCTTCTGCTTGTCCTTGAGCACCTTGACCGCGCGCTCGAGATCGGCCCGCGCCACGGTGAAGGTGAGATCGGTGGTCCTGCCGTCTTCCGAGACGTTCTGGACGATCATGTCGACATTGACCGCGGAATCGGCCAGCGGTCCAAAGATCGCCGCCGCCACGCCGGGCCGGTCGGCAACCCGGGTCAGGGTGATCTTGGCCTCGTCCCGGCTGTAGGCGATGCCGCTGACAACTTCCTTCTCCACGATCTCTTCCTCATCTACGACCAGGGTTCCGGGCTCATCGGCAAAGCTCGAGAGCACTTGCACCCGGACCCGGTGGTTCATGGCCATCTCGACCGATCGGGTCTGCAGCACCTTCGCGCCGAGCGATGCCATCTCCAGCATTTCTTCATAGGTGATCTTGTCGAGCTTTCGCGCCTTGCTGACGATGCGCGGATCGCAAGTATAGACGCCGTCAACATCGGTATAAATGTCGCAGCGCTCGGCGCCCAGCGCCGCGGCCAGCGCCACCGCCGACGTGTCCGATCCGCCGCGCCCGAGCGTGGTCACCCGCTTATCGGGCCCCAGCCCCTGGAAGCCGGCGACGACTGCCACTTGGCCGTCCTTCAGGCGGGTTCTCATCAGCCCGGTCTCAATCTTCTGGATTCGCGCCTTGCCGTGCACGCCGTCGGTTGCCATCGGGATCTGCCAGCCCATCCAGGAGCGGGCGTTCACGCCGCTCTCCTGCAGCGCGATGGCCAGTAGGCCGGCCGTCACCTGCTCGCCGGTGGCGACCACGGTGTCGTATTCGCGCGCGTCATGCAGCGGCGACAACTCGTTCACCCAAGCCACCAGCTGGTTGGTGACGCCGGCCATCGCCGAGACCACGACCGCCACCTCGTGGCCGGACTCCACCTCTCGCTTGACCAGTCGGGCGACATTTCTGATTCGCCCAATGTCCGCGACCGAGGTGCCGCCGAATTTCATGACGAGGCGCGCCATGGCGATTTATCTTGTCTTTCAATCGATTGCCGGGCTTCCGCGCGACGCGGTGCTTGCCCCGGCGGCGGCGGCCCATACATACTTGGATTCCTGCGAACGAAGCAAGACCGACCATTCCATCCGAGGAGAAGCAAGAATTGGCCCAGGCGGCCGCCTCACCCGAACCGGCCTTCGACGCCGCCAACGCGCCGAGCGTCGATCCCGCCGAGATCGCGCGCTTCTCCGCCATGGCGGCCGAGTGGTGGGACCGAGAGGGCAAGTTCCGCCCGCTGCACAAGCTGAACCCGGTGCGGCTGACCTACATCCGCGACCGGTTGGCCGTCCGCTTCGGCCGCGATCCTAAGAAGCCGCGACCGCTTGCCGGCTTGCGCCTCCTCGATATCGGCTGCGGCGGCGGGCTGGTCGCCGAGCCGATGGCGCGGCTCGGCGCCGAGGTCGTGGCGATCGATGCCTCGGCGACCAATATCGGCGTGGCGCGCACGCACGCCGCCGAAAGCGAGCTCGCGATCGATTATCGCGTCGCCGCCGCCGAAGCGCTGGCCGCGGCGGGTGAGCGGTTCGATGCCGTGCTGTGTCTCGAGGTGATCGAGCATGTCGCCGACCTTCCCGGTTTCCTGGCGGCAACCGCGGCACTGGTCAGGCCGGGGGGCGCCCTGATCGCGGCGACTCTCAATCGGACGCCGCAAGCGTTTCTCCTCGCCATCGTTGGCGCCGAATACGTTCTGGGCTGGCTGCCGCGCGGCACCCATGAGTGGGGCAAGTTCGTCCGGCCGGCGGAACTCGCCGCTTCTTTGCGGCGCGGCGGACTTACGATCGAAGACCTCAGCGGCGCCGTCTACAGCCCGCTCACCGATTCATGGCGCCTCAGCCGCGATCTCACGGTGAACTATTTGTGCTTCGCCGTGCGGCCGTAACTAACGTTAGCCCCTCAAACGCCGGGCGCCGCGCCGGCAAATCGCGCTGCGCGATTGTGCCTGCCGCGCGGCTTGGCTCCGCGCGCATAAGCGCGCGCGCTCGCAGTCGCGAGCGTAATCTGCGGCCCTCGGAAGCCTCGGACTTTTCTTTTAAGAATCCCGCCTGGGCGTCCAGGGGATGCGCGAAAATTCGATGCCCTCGTCGGCCAGCTGCCGCGCCTCGCCATCGCTGGCCTCGCCGTAGATGCTCCGCTTCGGCGACTCGCCGTAGTGTATCTTGCGCGCTTCCTCGGGAAAGCGCTTCCCGACGTAGTCGCAGTTCTTTTCGATCTGTACGCGCAGCTCCGACAACTGCTTCATCAGGTCGGCGGCCTTGGCGGCGGCGGGGTCGGTCGCGTAGCGGCCCGGCCCGCTGAGACCGGCCGGCGCCTTCGCCGGAGCGTCCGCTCCCGGTGCCGAATCCGCTGCCGCGGCTTTCGGTTCAGCCTTGGCGGCTTTCTTTTTCGACGTCGTGATCCGCGGCGCGACCAGCGCCTTCTCCACCCGCGACGTGCCACAGATGGCGCAGGCCACATGGCCGCCCTTGCGCAGCCGCTCGAAGTTCGAGGCGCTGTTGAACCACGCTTCGAACTGATGGCCGTTGCGGCATTTAAGGTCGAAAACGATCATGGACGCGGCCGCGGTTGGGATCGGGCGCTAATATGATCAGCGCGACTCGGCGGAGCAAGCCGATTCTTTGATAGCACAACATGGTTAACGGGGACCTTACATCGATGTCAGACCCGCACTGCGACGCCGCGCCGTCCGCCTGGGTGGCCCGCTTTGCGTCTCTTGTTCCACGGGGCGGCACGGTTCTGGACTTGGCCGCCGGAGCCGGGCGCCACAGCCGCCTATTTCTTGAGCGTGGATACCGCATCGTTGCGGCTGACCGTGACACAGCGGCGTTGGCCGGTCTGCCGGCGCAGGATCGGCTGGAGATCGTCACCGCTGATCTTGAAGGCGGGCAGCCATGGCCGCTTCCTGGCCGACGCTTTGCCGGCGTTGTGGTCACGAACTACCTCTACCGTCCATTGCTTCCGGTGATCGTCGGCGCCGTCGCCCCGGGCGGGGTGCTCATCTATGAGACGTTCGCCGCCGGCAACGAACGCTTCGGCAAGCCGAGCAATCCGGATTTCCTGCTGCGGCCCGGTGAATTGCTGGAGGCGGTGCACGGGCGCCTGCACGTCATCGCTTACGAAGATCTCGAAATCGCGGCGCCGCGGCGCGCCATGGTTCAGCGGATCGCAGCGATCGGCTAGGCCGGCTTCCCGGTCAGCATCGGATCGAGCCGCCCGTCGCGATCGAGCGCGTACAGATCGTCGCAGCCGCCAATGTGAGTTCCGTCGATGAAAATCTGCGGCACCGTCGTGCCGCCCCGGGCGCGATCGACCATTTCGTCGCGCTTCGCGGTATCGGCGGTGACGTCGTATTCCACGTACTCGACGCCCTTGCGCGACAACAGCCCCTTGGCGCGGGCGCAATAGCCGCACCACGGGGAGGAATAAATCTCGATCTTTACCTGCATACCCGACTCCGCACGGGGCACACCAAAAATATAGTCAACCGCCGGGGTTCAATCAAAGGCCGGCCGGACCACCCGCGCCAGGGTCAGAAGGTCGACCGCGGCAGCCTCATTATCGAGCAGGACGCGGGCACATTCCTCGGCGGTTGCCCCTGTGGTCAGTACGTCGTCGACGAGCACTACGCTTTTGCCGCGAATGTCGGCGGCATAACGCCGCGTCAGCTCGAACGCGCGGCGTACGTTGCGCCGGCGCGCGGCACGTCCCATTTCTCCCTGCTGCTGCGTCCGCCGAATGCGGGTGAGAAGATCGGGGATGCACGGGCGCCGGGCACGCCGTGCCGCTTCCTTCGCCAGGATCGCCGCCTGGTTGTACCGGCGCCAGGCAAGCCGCGTCCAATGCAGCGGCACCGGCGCCACATAATCGGCCGATGCGAGGAGCTCGGCACCCGCCCGGGCCAGCCATCGTCCATAGGCGGGAGCGCCGTGCAGCCGGTCGCCGTGCTTGAACGCGAGAATGAGGCCGCGTCCTGCGTCGTCATAACGGAAAACGGCACGGGCGCGCGCGAATGCCGGCCGCACCCGCAAACATGCGCCGCAAATCAGCTCGGATCGATTGGCCCCGGGCTGCGGATCGAATTCGAACGGCGCGCCGCAGCACGCGCAGAGCGGCGCGCCGAGCCACGTGATCTTCGACCAACACGCGGCGCACAGCGTGCCCGGCGCGTCGGTGACGCTCGCGCAGGAGAGACATTGCGGCGGCAGCACCGCATCGAGTGCTGCTCTCGCCGCGCGATTGATCGCAGTACCGGCAGCGGACACGATACTCATCTAAAAAAACGAACATGTTCGTTATCCACATGTCAACACCGCACGTCACTCAAGATACTTGATCACCGGGCTGGCATCCGTGCGATAGTAAAGCCATGAGCAGCCCGGTCCTCGTCTTTGACCGCCGCGCCGTCCGTCGCCACCGCGACCGCGCCGCGCGGCGTCTTGCTGCTCACGATTTCCTGTTCCGTGAAGCCGCAGCCCGACTGGCCGAGCGCTTCGACGACATCAATCGCGAATTCCCGGTGGCGCTCGAGCTCGGCGCACACGGCGGCATTCTCGCGACCGAGATCGCGGAACGCGCCGGCATCGGAACGCTCGTGCGCTGCGATCTCTCGCCGCAAATGTTGCGCGCGGGTCCCGGCAAGAAGTCGGGCCGCTGCGGGCTGGCGGTTGCCAGCGATGAAGAGTACCTGCCGTTCGCGCCGGCGACGTTCGATCTGGTGGTGAGCTGCCTCAGCCTGCACTGGGTGAACGACCTGCCGGGTGCCTTGATCCAGGCCCGCCGCTGCCTCAAGCCGGACGGACTGTTCCTGGCCGCGATCTTCGGCAGCGACACGCTGGTCGAGCTGCGCCGGGCGCTGATCGAAGCGGAGATCGCGGAATCGGGCGGCGCCGGCCCCAGGATCTCGCCGTTCACCGACGTGCGCGACGCCGGCATGCTTCTGCAGCGCGCCGGCTTTGCCCTGCCGGTCGTCGATGTCGATGCGATCAAGGTCAGTTACCGCAGCGCCTTGGACCTGATGCGCGACCTGCGCGGCATGGGCGAGGCGAACGCCGTCGCCGAGCGCCGCCGCTGCTTCACCCGCCGCAGCACCATCCTGCGCGCCGCCGCGATCTATGCCGATCAGCACGCGGACGACTCACACCGCATCCCGGCGACATTCCAGGTTCTCACGCTGACCGGCTGGGCCCCCGATCCGGCGCAGCCGCGGGCGCTTCGGCCGGGCACTGCGGTTCATCGGCTCGCCACCGCGCTGCACGCGGAAGAGATCCCGCTCGGCGAAAAAGCCGCCCCCGACCGCCGGCACTGACCGACCTGGGTTCGCGGGACCCTCGTGCCACCTCTCCGCCGGGGAGGTGAAAATCGGGCTCTACAAAAAATCCAGCAGCATCGCCACGAGCGGCAGGTCGGCCGGCGGCATCTCGTAATCGCGCAACCGCGCCGCCCGCACCCACGCCAGGTCCTGCCCCTCGCGCGGGGTCACGACGCCGTTCCAGCGCCGGCACAGATACAGTGGCATCAGAAGGTGAAAGTCGGGATAGCGGTGCGAGGCGAAGGTGAACGGCGCCAGGCACGTCGGACGCACGTCGATGCCGAGCTCTTCGGCGAGTTCGCGGCACAACGCCGCTTCCGGCGTCTCGCCATCGCCCACCTTCCCCCCGGGAAATTCCCATAGCCCGGCCAGCGGCTTGCCGGGCGGACGACGGGCGAGAAGGATGCGCTCGTCAGCATCCAGAAGGGCTGCGGCGGCGACCAGCACCAAGCGCACCGGCTCGGCCGAGGCCGGCGGCCCGTCGCAGCCGCGGCCTTCAGCTCCGGTAACTGCCATTGATATCGATGTATCCGTGCGTCAGATCGCAGGTCCAGATCGTCGCCTTGCCGGTGCCGACGCCGACATTGACGTCGATCCGGATGCCGCGGCCCTTCATGTGCGCCGCCACTGGCGCTTCGTCATAGCCGGGGATGGGCCCGCCATTTTCGCAGATCCGGTTGCCACCGATCGCAATCACCAGCGAATCGCGGTCGGCCTTCTCGCCGGCCTTTCCAATGGCGGCGACAATCCGGCCCCAGTTCGCATCCGCCGCCGCGATCGCCGTCTTGACCAGGGGCGAATTGCCGATCGCGAGCCCGATCCGCCGCGCCGCGCGGTCGGAGTCTGCCCCTGTCACGGTGATGGCGACGAACTTCTGGGCCCCCTCGCCGTCGCGCACGATGAGCTGCGCCAGCTCGACCAGCAGCCCGTTGAGCGCCTGGCGGAACGCGTCGAGACGGGGATCATCGGCGGCCGTGACGGGCCGGTGCTCGGCTTTGTTCGTCGCACACAGCAACACGGTGTCGCTGGTCGACGTGTCGCTGTCGACGGTGATCGAATTGAAGGAGATCTCGGTGCCCGCCGACAGCAAGGTTTGCAGGACGCCCGCCGGCAGGCTCGCATCCGTGAACACGTAGCCCAGCATCGTCGCCATGTCGGGCGCGATCATGCCGGACCCCTTGACGAATCCGTTGATGGTCACCGGCACACCGTCGATCTCGGACCGGCGCGTCGCCAGCTTCGGGAACGTGTCCGTTGTCATGATTGCGCGCGCCGCGTCCGCCCACGCCGCCGGCGACAGATCGCGCACGGCACCTGGCAGGGCCGCCGCGATCCGGCCGGCCGGTGGAGGCTCTCCGATGACGCCGGTGGAGGAAATGAAGACCTCGCGTGGCGCGCAGGCGAACAGCTTCGCCGCGGCCACCGCCGTCTCTTCGACCACCTGACGGCCGGCGCGGCCGGTGAAGGTGTTGGAGTTGCCGGAATTGACGACCAAGCCGCGGGCGCTGCCGCCGGGCAGGCACTCCCGGCACCACTCGACCGGCGCGCCCGCCGTGATCGACCGCGTGAACACGCCGGCGACGGTCGTGCCCGGATCGAGAGCCGCGACCATCAGGTCGTTGCGGCCCTGGTAGCGGATGCCGGCGGGGACCGCCGCCAGGCGCACGCCGGCAATGGGCGGCAGTTCGGGGACCGTGTCGGGAGCCAGGGGTGAGAGAGCGGCCATGACAGTTTGATAAAACCTGGAGACGGCCGCTACTTCGCCGCCGACCCGTCGAGATTGAACCGTTCGATCTTGGCGGTCTTGCGCAGCTTTGCGACGATGTCGTTCTTGATCTCGGTCGACATGTCGAAGGCGAGTTTCTCGCGCATCTGCTCGAACGGCGGCGCCGTCGTGCGGTGGGCCTCGACTTTTATGATGTGCCAGCCGTACTGGGTCTTCACCGGTGCCGCCGAGACTTCGCCGTCCTTGAGCTTGAAGGCCGCGTTGGAGAATTCCGGGACCATTTCGTCGCGGGTGAAGAAACCGAGGTCGCCGCCTTGCTCCTTGGCCGAGGGATCGATGGAGCGGGCGCGCGCCAGATCGGCAAAATCGGCCCCCTTCTTGATCTGGTCGAGGACGTCCTTCGCCTCGGATTCGGTCTGCAAGAGGATGTGCCGCGCCGAGATCTCCTGCCGCGCCGGCGTATCTTTAATGTATTTGTCATATCGCTGGCGCAAGGCGTCGTCGGTCACGGACTTCTCGATGATCCGTTGCAGATAGACCTCCTCGATGACCCGCTCTCGGAACTGCTCGAGGCGCCGCTTGACCTCGTCATCGTTGCCGAGCTCGGCCTTCTGGCCGGCCTCGGAAATGAGCTTGATCTCGATCAGCTTGTCGAGCAGCGCCGGGTACAACATTTGAAGCGGCAGCTTCTGGTACTGCGGCGGAAGCGACTTCTGGAAATCGGTCACGTCGGACCGCAGGATCGGCGCGCCGTCGACGGTCGCCATCACCGGGTCCTGCGCGTTGTCGAGCGGCTGAAGGCGGTTTTGCGCCCTGAGCTCGGGCGCGAACATCCCGCCCAGGCCGAAGAGACAGACCGCGAGACCCAGGCCAACGGCAAAGCGGGAGTGACCGTGAAAGCTGTTCATGCAAATCCTCGAGGGGAGACGCAGCGCCTGAGGCGCGGCGGGGCACATCATGCACCGGCCGGCGGGCCGCCACAAGCGCCGCAAACCCTTGGGAATACGCGGCTCCGCTCACGATTCCCTGCGTTGACAGAAGCACTTCCGACCCCTATCTCTCAAGCGCCGACTGCCCATTCATTAGCCGCGCCCAAGGTCGTTTCCGCATGCTCGCCGCCATTGCCCGGAAGTTGTTTGGCTCTGCCAACGACCGGGTCCTTCGGACTATTCAACCGCTTGTGGCGGCGATCAACGCGGCCGAACCGGACGTTGTCAAGCTGACGGATTCCGAGCTGCAGGCGCGGACACCCTGGCTCAAGGAGCGGCTGGCCCAGGGCGAGAGCCTCGACGACGTGCTGGTGGACGCGTTCGCCACCGTCCGCGAGGCGGCCAAGCGCGTCCTCGGCCAACGCCATTTCGACGTCCAGCTGACCGGCGGCACCGTGCTGCACCGGGGCACGATCTCGGAGATGAAGACCGGCGAAGGCAAGACGCTGGTCGCCACGTTGCCGGTGTATCTCAATGCACTCGAGGGCAAGGGCGTCCACGTGGTCACCGTGAATGACTATCTCGCCCGCCGCGATTCGGAGTGGATGGGGCGAATCTACAAGTTCCTGGGGCTCAGCGTCGGCTGCATCGTCCACGGCCTCAGCGACGACGAGCGCCGCGCCGCCTATGCGGCGGACGTGACGTACGGCACGAACAACGAATTCGGCTTCGACTACCTTCGCGACAACATGAAGTTCCGCCTCGACCACATGGTCCAGCGCACCTTCAACTACGCGATCGTCGACGAGGTCGACAGCATTCTCATCGACGAGGCGCGGACACCGCTGATCATCTCCGGTCCCAGCGAGGATTCCTCGGAGCTCTACATCGCGGTGGACCGTCTGATCCCGAAGCTCGGCCCCGAGGACTTCGAGAAGGACGAGAAGCAGCGGGCGGTATCCCTGACCGAAGTCGGCGCCGAGAAGATCGAAAACCTGCTGCGCGAGAGCGGGCTCCTGAAGCAGGGCGGGATGTACGACATCTCGAACATCTCGCTGGTCCATCACGTGAACCAGGCGCTGCGCGCCCACAAGCTGTACGCGCGCGACACCGACTACATCGTGAAGGACAACAAGGTCATCATCATCGACGAGTTCACCGGGCGCATGATGGAGGGCCGGCGCTATTCCGATGGCCTGCACCAGGCGCTCGAGGCCAAGGAGCACGTCGAGGTTCAGATGGAGAACCAGACCCTGGCCTCCATCACCTTCCAAAACTACTTCCGGCTCTATCCGAAGCTCGCCGGCATGACCGGCACCGCGATGACCGAGGCCGACGAGTTCGCCGAAATCTACAAGCTCGAGGTCGTGGAGATCCCGACGAACCGGCCGATGGTCCGCAAGGACAACGACGACGAGGTCTACCGCACGGCCAAGGAGAAGTTCGACGCGATCGTCACGCTCATCGAGGAGTGCCGCCAGCGGCAGCAGCCGATCCTCGTCGGCACGGTCAGCATCGAGAAATCGGAAGTCCTGGCAGAGGTCCTCAAGAAGAAGAAAATCCCGCATCAGGTGCTGAACGCGCGGTACCACGAGCAGGAGGCCTACATCATCGCGCAAGCCGGGCGGCCGGGGGCGGTCACGATCGCCACCAACATGGCCGGCCGCGGGACCGACATCCAGCTCGGCGGCAACCTGGAGATGCGCCTGCGGCAAGAGGTCGAGCCGATCGCCGACGAAGCCGAGCGGGCCAAGACGACCGCCGCGATCAAGGCCGAGATCGAGGTCGCGCGCCAGCAGGTCATCGCCGCCGGCGGGCTCTACATCATGGGCACCGAGCGCCACGAAAGCCGCCGGATCGACAACCAGCTCCGCGGCCGCTCCGGCCGCCAGGGCGACCCCGGCGCCTCCAAGTTCTTCCTGTCGCTGGAAGACGATCTGATGCGCATCTTCGGCTCCGAGCGCATGGACGGGATGCTGCGCAAGCTCGGCCTCCAGGAGGGCGAGGCGATCGTCCATCCCTGGATCAATCGGGCGCTCGAGAAGGCGCAGCAGAAGGTCGAGGCGCGGAACTTCGAGATCCGCAAGCAGCTTCTCAAATACGACGACGTGATGAACGACCAGCGCAAGGTCATCTACGAACAGCGCAAGGAGCTGATGCGCGCCACGGACGTGGCGGAGCAGGTGGCCGACATGCGCCACGAGGTGATCGAGGATCTGGTGGAGCGCTGCATCCCCGAGAAAGAATACGCCGAGAAATGGGATACCCACGGGCTGCACGAGGAGATGCTGCGCATCTTCGGCCTGAACCTGCCGGTCGCCGACTGGGCCAAGGAAGAGGGCATCGCCGACCAGGAGATCAAGACGCGGCTGATGGACGCGGTGGACCGCAAATTCGCCGAAAAGGCGGCGAATATCGGGCCCGAGATCATGCGCCTGGCGGAGAAGAGCATCCTCCTCCAGTCTCTGGACCAGGCGTGGAAGGACCATCTGCTGCAGCTCGACCATCTGCGCCAGGGCATCAATCTGCGCGCCTACGGCCAGCGCGACCCGCTCAACGAATACAAGCGCGAGGCCTTCGAGCTGTTCTCGCAGATGCTGCGCCACCTGCGCGACACGGTGTCGAGCATCCTGAGCCGGGTCGAGGTCCGCATTCAGGTCCCGGACGAGCTGCCGCAGGCGCCGCCCGAGCGCGACCCCGCCCGTTATCGCGAGACGCGGGCCGATCCGGCCATGGCCGAAGCCGGTGCCGACGGCGATCTGGCGCTGGCACCACCGCCGGCTGCCGCAGCGGCTCGGGCACCGGTGCGGCACGCGAGCGGCACCATCGACCGCAACAATCCGGCCACCTGGGGCAAGGTCGCGCGCAACGCTGCCTGCCCCTGCGGCTCAGGAAAGAAATACAAGCACTGCCACGGCAAGCTGGCGTAGGTGTCAGCTTCGGCCGTTCTTTTCCCCGTCATGCCGCGCGAAGGCGGGGCATCCATGGTTCAGGCGGCACGATGGATTGCCCGGTCAAGCCGGGCAATGACGCAGAGTAATAAGGCACGCAGCCGCTTCGCGTTGTCTTCTCCTAGCCTAATGCTTCCGGCCTAACGTCGACGTCAGCATCAGATAGAGCTTGCCGACGTCCGAGCTGAGATAGGTCGCCGAGAGGATATTCTCGGGATCGGTCTCGCGAGATTCGACGAGCAGCCGGTCGAACTGCGCCAGGTAGTCGTCGACGTATTTCCGGAACTCCGGGTCCTCGTGGTAGCGCCCCTGCACCTTGGTCTCGGTGTCGCTCTGCCCGAGACGCAGGAGGCGGCGGACGAAGACGCCGCGGTCGCCGCCGATGAACTCGCGCAAAAGTCGCTCCGAGGTCGACGGATCGAGAACGCGGCTGAAATCGATGGCGAGCGAATTGAGGCTGTCGACGATCAGCCGCGAGGCGCGCAGGAAGCTCGCCCGCTTCACGGCCAGCTCGTTCGCGGTCAGCTGGTCGGCCTGGGCCTTCGCCACCGCGGCGGCGGCGGCGAGGTCTTCGGCCTGCTTGCGGAACAGATCGGCCGCCTCCCGCGCCTGGTCGTTGGTGCGGTTGCCGGCGTCGGTCAGCTGGCGCGCATGGTCGGCTAGCCGTTTCTCGGCCGCTGTCATCTTCTCCTGCGCGTCGGCCGAAGCGATGGCAAGGCCGCGGGTGTGACGATCGAAGGAATCGCCGATCGCGGCGATGCGCGCCGCCGCCTGCGAAACGGCGACGGTGACTTCTTCGGCGAGGCGCCGGAAGGCGTCGCCGAACGCATCGACCCGCGCCTTGCCGGTCTCCGTCGCGGCGGTCAGGTCCTGCGAATGGCGACCGAACACCTGGCCGATGCTGGCCATTTCACCGCTGGCGCGGGCGGCGGCCCCCGAGATGTCGCGCG
>DASWFO010000322.1:0-11025 GCA_036394195.1 Alphaproteobacteria bacterium
GGCCCGCCGCTATTGCGCGGCGGCGGAGGTCGCGGCCTCTTGGTGGGCGAGGAAGCGCTCGGCTTCCAGCGCCGCCATGCAGCCCATGCCCGCGGCGGTGACCGCCTGCCGGAACACCTTGTCCTTCACGTCGCCCGCCGCGAAGACGCCGGGGATGTTGGTCGCGGTCGAATCCGGCTTGGTGACGATGTAGCCGTCCCGATCGAGATCGAGGATGCCCTTGAACAGCTCGGTCGCCGGCGTGTGACCGATGGCGACGAACAGGCCCTCGATGTCGACCTCGCTTCGGGCTCCGCTCGTCGCATCCTTGACCTTGAGGCCGGTCACCGCCGGCGGATTGCCGCCGCCGACCACGTCCTCGACCACCGAATTCCAGATCACGTCGATCTTCGCGTTCTTGAACAGGCGGCCCTGATTCGTCTTGTCGGCGCGCAGGTGGTCGCGGCGATGGATCAAGGTGACCTTGGTGGCGTGATTGGTCAGGAACAGCGCCTCCTCGACCGCGGTGTTGCCGCCGCCGACCACGGCCACGCGCTTGCCGCGGAAGAAGAAGCCGTCGCAGGTCGCGCAGGCCGAGACTCCGAAGCCGCGAAACTTCTCTTCATTGGGAATGCCGAGCCAGCGTGCCTGGGCTCCGGTCGCGACGACGACGGCGTCGCCCAAATAGGTGTCGCCGCTGTCGCCGAACAGCTTGAACGGGCGGCTGCCGAATTCGACCTTGGTGATTGTGTCGGCGATCATCTGCGTGCCGACATGCTGGGCCTGCTGGTCCATCTGCTCCATCAGCCACGGGCCCTGGATGACGTCGGCAAAGCCGGGATAGTTCTCGACATCGGTCGTGATCGACATCTGGCCGCCGGGCTGTATGCCGCGGATGAGGAGCGGCTGGAGATTGGCCCGGGCGGCATAAATCGCCGCGGTGTAACCGGCGGGACCCGAGCCGAGGATGATGACCTTGCTGTGATGCGTCTGGGACATATGGGGGAGCCGGGAGCTTGGGGGAATCGTCCGGGACTCCGGACACCCCGTTAACGTAAGGGTCGGCTTGCGGCGAGGCAAGCCCGCGGGACCGCGCAAAAACCACGTCCCGAGTGGGTTTTTTCGGGAAGCACCGGGCGCCCTATTCGGGCTGGATTCCGGCCTTCTCGACCACGGCCTTCCAGCGCGCCAGCTCGCTTAGGGTCAACCGGCCGAACTCCTCCGAGGGCGCATAGAACGGCACCAGCCCCTGCTTGAGCCAGGTGTCCTTCACCTCGGGCAGCTCGAGGATCGGCGGCAGCAACTCCGCCCATTTCTGGACGACGTCGGGCGGCAGCTTGGCCGGGCCATAGATCCCGAACCACAGCTCCATTTCCAGGTTGGCGTAGCCGAGTTCCTTGAAGCTCGGCGCGTCGGGGGCGAGCAGCGAGCGCCGGTCGCTCGCCACCGCCAGCACGCGCAGCTGCCCGGTCTGCGTGAACGGCATCGCCGTATGAACCGGCAGATAGGCGAAGTGCACCTGGCCCGCGATCAGGTCCGTGACCTGGCCGGCGGCCCCTCTGTAGGGCACATGAACGATGTCGATCCCGAGGCCCTGCTTCAGCAGCTCGGGCCCAAGATGCTGCGGCGTGCCGCTGCCGGGCGATCCGTAGTTGAGCGTACCGGGATGCTTGCGCGCCTCGTCGATCAACTCCTTAAGCGACGCGACGGGCAGCACCTTCGGATTGACCACCAGCGCCATGCTGCCGGTGGCGACCTCGGCGATCGGCGTGAAATCCTTGGCCACGTCGAACGGCATGTTCTTGGTCATCGCCGGTGCGACGGTGAAGGTGACGACCGTCACCATCAGGGTGGTGCCGGTCGGCGCCGATTTCGCGACCAGGTCGGCGCCGAGATTGCCGCTGGCGCCGGGCTTGTTGTCGACAATGACCGGCTGTCCCCAGCGCTCGGTGATGCGCGGCGCCAGCGTGCGCGCGATGATGTCGATGCCAGTCCCCGGTGTATAGGGAACCACCAACGTGATCGGACGCGACGGATAGGTCTGGGCGCTGGCGGATGCGTCCGCCGAGATGATGGCCAGTGCGACGGCAATGAAGCGAACTGGTGTCATGCTGGTCGGATCCTCCCGAGGAGCTTATTGACCTCTCCCACCGGGAGAGGTCGCGAGCGGCAGCGAGCGGGTGAGGGGCGCCGCTTCAGCGCCGCGCTGCGTTGTCGTCAGCGCGACACGGTGAAATTTCCCCTCACCCGACCGCTGTCGCGGTCGACCTCTCCCCACGGGAGAGGTGAATAACGCCAACGAACGATGCGGCCTTAGGCGGACGCGCTTACTTCTCCGGCATCCGCATGAGGCGCAAGCCGTTGCGGTAATAGATCTTCGCCCGGTCCTCGTCGCTGAGGTCCATGGCGTCCAACACCTTGATCGTCTCGCGGATGAACATCGGGCCGGCCTCCGGATCGAACGGGCAGTCGCTGGCGAACAGCACCCGGTCCGGGCCGAAGAACTTCAGGCCGCACTCGATCGCGGCGCGCGAGCCGCCGATCGCCGTGTCGCCGTAGAACATCCGGAAATACTCGAGCGGACGCTTCTTCATGCTCTTGAGCAGCTCGCCGTAGTCCTCATCCGAGGTCCGCGTGCCGAGCTGGTCCCACAGCGGCCCGACGCGACCTTCGAAATAGGGG
This sequence comes from Alphaproteobacteria bacterium, assembly GCA_036394195.1. GTDB lineage: Bacteria > Pseudomonadota > Alphaproteobacteria > CACIAM-22H2 > CACIAM-22H2 > DATJPD01. The sequence continues at coordinate 2,662 of DASWFO010000322.1, forward strand.
ACCATGGCACCCAGATGGTGCGTGATGATCGCCATCTCGGGCAGCTTGTCGAGCATGCCGGAGAACACGATGCGCGCCATGGCCACGCTCGTCTCGTACGGCCAGCCGAGCACCTGCCAGATCTCGTATTTCGACTTGGTCTCGCCGGCATAGTCGGGGACGTTGGCGGGCCGCGCCGGATGCATCCAGATCGGCACTTTGTGATGCGTCACGGCGCGCTCGAAGATCGGGAAGAACTCCGGATCGTCCAGCGGCCGGCGGTTGACGTTGGTGAAGATCTGGATGCCCCTGGCGCCCTGCTTGATCGCCCGGTCCATCTCCTCGAGGGCGCCCTGCACGTTGTTCATCGGCATCGACGCCGACCATGCCGGGAACTTGTCGGGCCGGGTGTCGCAGATCTTCTTCAGCTCGTCATTGGCGAGCCGCGCCAGGCCCGGCGCATCCCCCGGCGAGGCGATCGCCTCGACCGGCGGGCCCGACAGCGTCAGCACCTGCTGGTACCCCGCCCACTGGTTCATCATCGTCACGCGCGCGTTCATGTCGTTCAGCATCGGGATGCTGGTGACGCGCTTGATCAGGTCGCCCATCTTCGGCGCCATCTCGCGCGCGCGGTCGGCGACGGCCTTCGGAAACACGTGGTTGTAGATGTCGAGCTTGCGTGACGTCATCGTTTCCCCGCCTTTGTCGTGTTGCCTCGATTATTGCGCACCCCGGCCGGTTTCGCCACACGCCGTGCGCCCTTTCGGCTATTCGGGGGCGCCGAACTCGATTAGACTTTCCGCCACAAAAAGGCTTCGGGGGGAACGGTCCATGCGTGCGTACGAACACGGTCTCAGCAGCCGGCGCGTGTTTTTGCACGGCGCCGCGGCGGCGGCCTCAGCCGCCGTGGTCGGGTGTGCTGCCGCGGACACCGAGGGCGATCTCTATCCGCGGGCGCGGAGCGAGGGCCAGCTCGACCTCTACGGCGGCGGACCGACGGCGGCCTTCACCAACTGGGCGCGTCAATACGAGGCGGCGTTTCCCGGCCTCAAGGTGAATATCGTGAGCGCCTTCAGCAACGAGCTGTCGCCGCGCATCGATGCGCAGATCGCCGCCGGCAAGGTGGAGGCCGACGTCGCGATTCTTCAGACGCTGCAGGACTTCGATCGCTGGACCCGCCAGGGCGAGCTGCTGGGGTTCGAGCCGGACGGCTTGCGCGAGATCCCGCCGCTGTTCCGCGACCCGGCGGGGACCAGCTTTCCGCTCGGCGTCGTCGCGGTCGCCTACGCCTATAACCCGGACCGGCTGGCGCGAGATGCGGTGCCGCGGGTCGCGACCGATTTCCTGAAGCCCGAGTTCCGCGACCAGATCATCAGCACCTATCCGCATGACGACGACCTGACGCTGTTCCTCTATGACGCGATCGTCCGCAAATACGGCTGGAGCTTCGTCGACGGCCTGATGGCGAACAAGCCGCGCTTCATTCGCGGGCATCTGGGCGTGGTCCGCGAGATCGCCGCCGGGCGGTCCGCCGTCACCTTCGATGCGACGTTCAGCCAGTCCGCGGCGGCGGCGGCCCAAGGGGCGAAGATCGCGCTGGCGATTCCGGACGACCCGATGCCGATTTTCGCCCAGTCGGCTGGCGTGTTCCGCCGCGCCCCGCATCCGAACGCAGCCAAGCTTTTCGTCACCTGGCTGCTCGGCAAGGACCAGCAGTCGCGGCTCGGCCCCGGCCGCTGGTCGCCGCGGCGCGACGTGCCGCCGCCCGCGGGGCTGCGGCCGATCACCGATTACCCGATCCTCACCGGCTTTCGCGAGTTCGTGCTCGACGAGCCGCGGCTGCGCGATCTGCGCCGGCAGTTCGAGGCGAAGATCGGCCCCATCCAGGGCGACCCGGTGCTTTAGCGCTCGCGGTTCTCGCTGATCGCGACCGGGATGAGCACGAGCAGCGGCAGCAGGAGCTTCATCGGCCCCAGCTCCTTGGCCCCGAGGCTCAGTCCCGCCCCCACCGCGTAGGCGATCCAGCTGAACGCGAACACCGGGAGTGCCAGGCGGGGTGGGGCCGGCCGGCGGTCGCCGCGGCCCGGGACCAGCCGAAACATCGTCGCTTCGGCCAGTCTGAGGATGGTGCCGGTGATCACCACCGTCTGCACGTTGACGTCGGCGAACCGCGACACGCTGCCGCCCTGCAGGCCCATGCCGAAGGCGAGCAGGACCAGGGCGGAGTTTCCCCGCACGTCCGCCATCACGAGGATCACCAGCGGCACGCCCGAGGCGAGCAGCGGGATGGCCGGCCGCAAGCCGTGCCGCTTCACGGCCTCGGCCATCAGGGCCCCCGCCAGGAACGAGGCCAAGGTCAGGCCATACGGGGCGATGCGCCACCACTCCTGCTCGGCGAGCGAGATCGCCAGCAGGACGGTGTTGCCGGTCATGTTGGCCGCGAACACGTGCTCGTAATCGAGATAGCCGATCGCGTCGACATAGCCGGCGATCAGGCAAAGCAGGACGGCGCACGCCGGCGCGGGAAGCGCCCGCACGCCGGTCAAACGAGGGCCTTGCCGGTGAGCCGTTCGAGCACGCGCAGCGGCGAGCGGTCCGGCTCCGTCATCGCGTCGACGTCGACATGGAACGTCTGCTCGAGGGCGTGTTGGCCCGCCAGGGCGGCGTGCGACACCTGATCGGTGAAGCACATCCAGGTGCTGCCGGCGGGGAACGAGATTTTCTCGCGGATGCCGGTCGCCTGATAGCGCTGATCGCGCTTGCCGGTGTCGTGGAGACCCAGCATCAGCTGATCATAGGCGCTGCGGCGGCCCTTGGTGATGCCGACGGCGCCGAGGAGCCAAGCCGATATCCGATCCGGGCGCTTGAGGCTCGGCGCCAGGTGCCTCGAGATCTCGTCGAACGGACCGCCGACATGCCACACCCGCGGCTGCCCGGACGGGTCGACGTTCGAGAACAGGCGCAGGATCCGCCGTCCGCGCATCGGCTGCGAGGGGAACGCGTCGATGTGCAGCAGCCGGTCGTCCTTGAGCGGCGAGTAATGGCGGCCGACGATCTCCACCGGACGATAGCTGGTGCGCGCGCGTTCCAGCACCGGCCCGTAGTTGGGCAGGAGGTCGCAGACCAGCCGCGTCGCCGATTGCGCGAACCGCTCCATCATCTTCTGCAGACGGTGCCGCTCGTCGCTCTCGGCGGCCGTTCCCTTGACCGTGTTGGTCAGCGGGTCGAGGCTGATGTTCTTGGCCTTGCCGTCGGAGATCTTCGGGGAGAGCAGCGACTGCTCATCCGCGCCGAACGCAAAGCCGAGCTGCGGGAAAAAAACCACCCGCCCGGTTTCGAGCGCCTCGACCGCGCGGTCCTGCACCGAGTCCGCGAACGGTCCGGACCATGCCGCGATCTCGAAGGATTCCACGATGCTCATAGCGGATCCGCGGTCAGAACCCGAACATGTGGTCCAGGCTGAACGCGCGCTCGCCGTCGAGGAGCCCGTGATAGCCGAACAGACGGCAGGTGGCGTCGCGGATCAGCACATAGCCGCCGCGGCCGGCCTTAGTCAGGGTGTCGCGCCCGAAGATCTCCGAGGCGCGCCACAGGAACGAGCCGCTGCAGGGAATCCGGACATCGGCATTGGCCACCTCGGTGCCGTCGTGGCGGTGCAGATGCAGCCGCGTGGTCGACGTCGGGTGCCAGGGCGTCGAGGCGGGATAGATCAGGTGGCACAGCGTGTCGAGCCCATCCACGCCGAGGCGCAGGAACAGCCGCGTCGACAGCCCCGGCGGCCGGCCGACATAGGATTGCGGCTCGTTCTTGTAGACCAGAGCGGTGTTGAAGATATGCGCGCCGAAGCTGGTTTCGGCCGCGTGGCCGCTCGTGCGGTCCTCGTAGCGGAACAGCGCGTGCAGCCATCCATCGGCTTCGCCGCCATCGCGGAAATCGTAAACCAGCTCCATGTGGCCGTAGCCGGACGGCAGCGCCGTCATGGCCGTGCCGTTGAGCATGTCGGCGACCTCGACCGCGGTCGCGTGGTCGCGGGGCAGCTTGCCCAGGAACGTCGTCGCCGCCTCGCGTCCCGAGGCGTCGTAGATTTTCACCGACACCGGCAGGCTCGCCTGCGTCGTCGCCATCGGCGTCGGCAGCAGGATGCTGCGATAGCGCTCGGGCGGCAGGACGGGGGCCGGCAGGATAAAGCCCTTGCCCATCAGGTTCCCCAGCTCGGGGATTTGCGGATCGGGCTTGAGGTCGATGCGCTCGACATTCGGGTGCGCGATCCGGCGCTGTCCCGATGCGGCGGTGATCTCGTAGCGCGGGCGGACGAAATGCCGGCCGGCGCGGATCTCGATCTGCTGCGGCCAACGCGCCGCCGGCAGGAGTTCGGCCACGTCCAGCGCCGTGCTGCCGAACGGCGGCACCGCGCGGCCCAGCCACGCCGTCTCGCTCCGCCCCATCAGGTTGAGGCCGATCGCCTTCGGCGGGATCGCGCAAGGATGGCTATTCTGCACCCACAGCACGACCTTTTCGCCAGGCTTCGGCGCCGGCAGGCCGGCGTAATAGTCGGATGGCCACGCATTCGCGTCGTGCGTGCAGGACAGCTCCTCCGGCCGATCGCCGAACACGTCGAGCGCGTATTTGACGACGTCGTGGCCGACGGCCCCGATCGCGTGGACGAACAGCTGGCCGGTGAGGTCGGGCAGCGCGAATTTCCGCCGCACCTCGCGGCTGTCGATCACGATCGCCGCCATTCCGGGCGGCACCGTCTCGCGCCATTGCGCCAGCACCTTGCCGTCGGTGCCGAACAGGCACAGCCAGAAGCTCACCTCCTTGGCGCCGTAGCCGGCCCAGTAATTCGCGGTGGTGAGGCGCGTGTGGCGGCCGTCGGCGTCGCGGAAGAAGGCGAAGTTCGTCGCGAAGTTCAGCGGGTCGAGATAGGTGCGCCGGTTCGTCAGCATGTCCGCGGGCAGGCGCATCGCGTCGAGTGTCGCGATCTCGGCACCGGCGGGTGCCAGGTGACGGATGTGATCGACGAAGCGTGTCGCGTCGAAGGCGAGCACCAGCACGGCCTTCGCCTTCGCGGCCGGCAGGTCGGTGATCGGCTGCGACGGCCGACCCAGCGCGGTCTTGCCGATCGCATCCACGTCCTGGACGAACAGACCGGCGAGAGTCAGGGCACTCAGGTCATGCAGTGACGCAAACGCATCGGCAAGTCCGAGCGGATCGTAGACGGCGACGGGGCCGAGCCCGCCAAGGCGGGCGATCAAAGCCGCCGCGGGCTGGACGGCGAGCGGATGGCCGACCGCCTTGAAAAAGGCGTCGCCGCCTTTGACGTTGCTGAAAGTCTCGATGCGAAGTGGCATGCGAACCCGCGTGCGCCGTTCAAGCCGGACTTATAGCCCGAACGCGCCGGTCACGACCAGCCAAAGCGGCGGCGGCATTCGGCCGCCGCCTGGGCCGTGTCGTCCGGCGGCGAATACGTCCAGCTCGCAAGCTCGCCGTTGAACTGGCGCGTGTAGCCGGCCCGTCTCAGCCCTTCGTGGAACCGCTCCTGGCGGCGCGACCGTCCCGGCAGCTGCGCCACATAGACGGGCTTGCCCGTCGCGATGGCCTCCGACGTCATCGACACCGAATCCTCCGTCACCACGAGCGAGTCGGCGAGGGCAAGAATCCCGAGATAGGGGTTGTCGCCCCGACCGTCCCAGATGACGGCGGGGACGCCGGCGAGCCGCCTGCGCAGCAGCGCTTCGTTGGCGGCACCCGTGCGCCGCGACGGGGTGACCGCGATGCCGGCGCCGTGCCGTTCGGCCAGGCGGGCCAGTCCGTCGGCAATGCGCCCGGTGGCCGTTTCATCGAGTCTGTAGCGGCCGTTGTTGCCGCCGATCAGGACGCCGAGCAGCGGTCGCGGCAGCCCGGCGAAGGTGGCTTGCCAGCGCTCGGCCGCCGTGGCGAGCTTGTCGCGCGTGACCGGATGAATGGCGCCCGTCGTCGTGAGGACGTTCTCGCCGACGATTCCGTCATGCCGTGGAGCGACGATCAGGTCGAAGCCGCCGAGCCGCATGCGCGGATCCTGGATATGCGCGACGCGGGTGCGGCCGCCGCTGGCGCGCTTGATGGCGAGGGCCACCGGTGCGGCGACGCGGCCGCAGCTGATCACGAGGTCGGGCCAGGGCGGCGCCAGCTTATCGCTGTCCGCGGCCAAGGCCGCGAACGGCTGCGGCCACAACCCGCCGGGGAGCCATGTCCACGGCAGTTTCGCCCGCACGCGTTTGAAGATCGGGGTGACCCCCAGGGCTTCGGCAAGGCCGCGGCCTTGCGATTCGAAGCCTGCTTCTCCGGGTGTGATGATCCAGCTGGTCCTTGCCATCGGCGGCGGCACTATGGGCAGCCGGTGCCAGGGGCGCAAGTCGGGTAATAAAATTCCACGAATCAGTTGCGGCGCCTCTGGGCTGTGCAATATTATTTCAACACCAGCACGTCAGGAGAAATGGAACTATGCGGGGGGTTAAGCTCGACCGGATCGACCGGCGGATTCTGCGGGATCTCCAGGACAGCGGCCGGATGACCAATGTCGAGCTGGCTCAGCGCGCCGAGATCTCGGCCCCGCCGTGTTTGCGCCGGGTGCGGGCCCTCGAAGAGGCGGGGGTGATCCGGGGCTACCACGCGGAGCTGAACCCCGCCTCCCTCGGCTTCAATGTGACCGTTTTCGCCCAGGTCGGCCTGTCCAGCCAGGCCGAGCATGACCTGAAGGCCTTCGAGGAGTTGGTCAATTCGTGGCCGCAGGTCCGCGAATGCCACATGCTGGCGGGCGAGACGGACTTCCTCCTGAAGATCGTCGCCGAAGACTGGGATGCCTATCAGAAGTTCCTCACCACCAAGCTGACGACCGCGCCGAACGTCAGCCATGTGAAGTCCGCCCTCGCCATCCGCACCGCCAAGCTGCTGCCCGGAGTTCCGGTCGAGGCGGAGTGAGACCGCCCTTAATCGGGCTCGTGTTTAAGGAACTGTCAGAGTCCTTTATTTCGCCGCAACCTCTCTTTACCGAGCCTTTACCGTCAAACCTTAAAACCGTGAACGGTATTTCCGTAAAACGGGGAGGGTCCGGTGCTCAACAGGCTGTCGGCGAACGCGCTGCTGAAATCAGTCATCGCCGGCATGGCATGCGCGGTGGTGATCGTCCTGGCCCTGGGCGCCTGGAGCTCGTGGCAGCGCTATGCCGCGGCCAGCCGGATCGCCGGTGTCGCCGCCGCGTCGGGCTACGCTTTCCAGACCATGCATCGGCTGCGCACGGACCGCTCGTCGACCGTGCGTAGCTTGAACCTGCCTGACCCGATTGCCGCGGACCTGCAATCCTATCTGAAGGACATCCGCGATGCTCAGATGTCGGCGCTGCGCGCAGCGGCCGACACGCTGGAGAGCGTCGACTTCGCCGAGAAGTCGAGCCTGCAGCCCGAGCTGCAGCGCGCGGTGAAGACGATGACCGCCCTGCAGAGTGAAACCTGGGACGCGATGGCCAAGCCGAAGTCGGCCCGCCGCGAGGGCTTGGCGAAGGAGTTCGACACCGAGGAAACGAAGCTGCTCGAGCTTCTGGAGAAGATTTCGGCGCGGCTGGTTGCGGCGGTGAAAAACGTCGATCCATTCGTCGATCAGATGCTGGAGTTGAAGCAGATCGCCTGGATCCTGCGCAACGCGGCCGGCGAGGCGTCGCTGGTCGTGTCGCAAAGCCTGGCGGCTGGAAAAGCGTCGCCGGAAGCGTTCCAAAGGTACTTGGGCTTCGTGGGCGGCAGCGAGACCGCGTGGACGGCGCTGGAGAACGCGGCGTTCGGCACGCGTCTGCCGCGTCCGCTCGAGGACGCCATTGCCAACGCGAAGCGAATCTATTTCGCGCCCGATTACATTGCGACGCGTGACCGAGTCCTGAAGGCGCTGATGTCCGGCGAGACGCCGGAAATGACCACCAACCAGTGGTCGCCCTACACGGTGTCGCGCCTCGCCAGCGTGCTCGCGGTCGCGGAGGGCGCGCTCGAGGCCGCCAAGGAGCATGCGGCGAGCCAGCGCGGTGCCGCGCTCAGTCAGCTCACCGGAGAGCTCGCGTTGCTGGCGCTGGCCCTTGTTCTGGCTGTTGGGAGCATGATGGCGGTGTCGCGGCGGGTGATCCGGCCGTTGCGTCAGATCCAGGATGCGATGCTGAAGGTGGCGGGCGGGGATCTGAGCGCGGATGCGTCGTTCCCGGGGCGGACGGATGAGATCGGGGCCCTGGCCGGGGCGCTGGGGACGTTCAAGCAGAACGCGGCGGAGAAGGCGCGGATCGAGGGCGAGCAGCAGAAGCGCAACGAGCAGCGGGCGGCGCGCCAGCAGGCGATCGAGGAGCACATCAAGGGGTTCGAGGGGCAGATG
>DASWFO010000323.1:0-8497 GCA_036394195.1 Alphaproteobacteria bacterium
CGGCGGCCAATCCGGCGCCCGTGCTGGGCGGCGCCGGGGCCTCTCAGGCCGGACCGGGACAAGGGGGCGGCCAGAGTCCGACCGCCGGCGGGACCGGGCTCGACAGCTCGGGCTCGACCTTGCCGCCGCCGGTCGGCATCGATGACCGCACCGGGCAGGCCGGGGGAGCCGGTGGGCCTGCGTCGCAGCGCACCCAGATCGTGGCTGACGAGAAGAACAATGCGCTGGTGATCCGCAGCCGGCCGAGCGAATACCGGATGATCGAGGGCGCGTTGAAGAAGCTCGACATTCTGCCGCAGCAGATCCTGATCGAGGCGACCGTCGCCGAAGTCACGCTGAACGAAAGCCTGCAATACGGCCTGCAATGGTTCTTCAAGCAGGGCGGCGCCAAGACGACGCTCAGCACAGCGACTACCGGCGCGCTGACGCAGGCGTTCCCCGGCTTCAGCGCCGTCTTCGGCTCGACAAGCGCCCAGGCCGTGTTGAACGCGTTGTCGGATATCACCAGCGTCAACGTGGTCTCGGCACCGCATCTGATGGTCCTCGACCACCAGACCGCAATGCTGCAGGTCGGCGACGAGGTTCCGATCGCGACCCAGCAGGCGGTCAGCACGATCACCGTCGGGGCGCCGGTCGTCAACAGCATCCAGCTCGTCAGCACCGGTGTCATCCTGCGCGTGACCCCGCGAGTGAACGCGAACGGGGTGGCCACGCTGGAGATCGAGCAGGAGGTGAGTGCCGCGACCAAGACCACGACCTCGAACCTCGACACGCCGACCATCCAACAGCGGCGGATTCGCACCGTCGTCGCGGTCGGCAACGGCGAGACCCTGGCGCTTGGCGGCCTCATTCAGGAAAACAAGCAGCGCGGCCGCAACGGCGTGCCGTTCTTCTCCGAGATCCCGCTGCTCGGCGCGCTCGCCAGCAACACCACTAAGAGCCTCCAGCGTACCGAGCTGCTGGTTCTCCTCACACCGACCGTCGTGCACGACGCCGATGATGCGCGTGCCGTCACCGATGAGCTGCAGCAGCGCATCCATTCGCTGCTGCCGGTCAAGCCAAAGAAGATCTGACGACCGCGGCGTCAGGCGCCCCCGTCCTTCGTCAGGGGGCGGGGTGAGGCGGTCGGTTCGGGCGGGAGCCGGACCGGCCGCCTCTGCTCCGCGCGGGGCGCGGAACTCTCACTGACGCCCGCTTGTGCGGAGGGGAAGAAGTGCTGATATAATGCCGTTTTAAGCGAGGGAGCTTTCCCCGTGAGTCCGAGCAAAACGCCTAAACATATCGTCCTGACGTCGCATCCCGCCCGGGGCGGGTCAAGATATCTTCCGGTGCACTGGGGTGCCGCGACGGCCACCGAGCGCGGACCGGTGATCGGCACATTTTCCGATCCGGCACGCCGCAACGTGATCGGCGCGCATGCCGGCTCGTACGCGCTCTACCGGGCGCTCGCCATTGCCGCCGGCAAGCTCAGCCCGGTCCATGTTCCCGATCTCACCAATACGTCGCCGGCCGAGCGGATCGGGCCGTTCCCGCAATGGGGCGACCCCAAGACGATCGTCTCGCTCGACCCCTACGGTCACTTGGTGAGCGAGGTGTTCGGCGATCTCATCAAGCAGGGCTCGGACATTCGGCCGACGATCGCGATCACCAAGGCGCATATCAACATGCCGGAGCTGAAGGACGCCATGCGCGCCGGCCGGCTCAAGCCCGACGGCCGGATCCTGCTCCCCAACGGCGACGTGCGCGTGACCAAGGCCGCGATCGAGCCGGTCTGGTTCCTACCCGGCGTGGCAGAGCGATTCGGCATCGGCGAGAACGAGCTGCGGCGCGGCCTGTTCGAGCAGACGGGCGGGATGTTTACCGAGCTGGTGACGCGCCACGACTTCAAGGTCTTTCTGCCGCCGATCGGCGGCCAGACGGTCTATTTCATCGGCGACGTGGCGGCGCTGACCGATAAATCGCGCAAGCTCGCCTGCCGCGTGCACGACGAATGCAACGGCTCCGACGTCTTCGGATCGGACATCTGCACCTGCCGCCCATATCTCGCGCACGGGATCGAGGTGTGCATTCAGACGGCGCAGGAAGGCGGCGCCGGCCTGATCGTCTATAACCGCAAGGAGGGCCGAGCACTCGGCGAGGTCACCAAGTTCCTGGTCTACAACGCACGCAAGCGGCAGGAGGGCGGGGACCGCGCCGCCACATATTTCGAGCGCACCGAATGCGTCGCCGGCGTGCAGGACATGCGGTTCCAGGAACTGATGCCCGACGTGCTGCACTGGCTGGGCATCACCCGCATCGACCGCTTCGTCTCGATGAGCGACATGAAATTCGAGCCGATCGTGCGGTCGGGCATCGAGGTGGTCGAGCGGGTCCCGATCCCCGACGACCTGATCCCCCCGGACGCGCGGGTGGAGATGGATGCCAAGGTTGCGGCGGGGTACTACGCCGACAAGACCCCGGACCCGACGGAGCTTGCGGTCGCCAAGGGGCGCCCGCTCCACGAGTGATGCCGGACGGAATCGGCGCCGCGATCGCGTGGCTGCGCACCCCCGAAGCCATCCGCGAACGCTGCGGCGCGGTCTTTGCCGCGGCCGAGCGCGGCCGGCTGGAACACTTCGCCTACCGGCCGGAAGGGATGCCGAGTCTGGCGCGCTTTGTCGCGGGGGTGATCCGCGACAATTATCCGACACTCGATGTCCCCTATCACAGCCGCTGGCGGCATTTCTCGGTCGGAGGGCGGGATCGCTGGGCCGCGCTTAAGGCGCGGCTCGGCGCCTCGCCTCAGGAAATCGCGCGCGTGCGCTTCGACCTGGCGGTGACGAGCGTGCTGCTCGACGCCGGCGCCGGCACGGCCTGGCGCTATCGCGAGCCGGCGAGCGGCGAGACGTTCGGACGCTCGGAGGGGCTGGCGGTCGCGAGCTTCGATCTGTTCGCGGCGGGCGCGTTTTCATCCGTGTCGGGACAGCCCTTCCGCGCCGATGCCGACGCGCTGGCGCGCTTCTCGGTCGAACAGCTTGAAGCCGGCTTCCAGGTGACCCGCGCCAACCCGTTGGTCGGCCTCGCCGGACGCACCGAGCTGCTGCGGCGCCTGGGGGCCGCCCTGCACACCGCACCGGATCTGTTCGGCCACCCGCCGCGGGTCGGCCATCTGTTCGACCATTTGGCGGCGATGAAGGAATCGCAGGCCGGCGACGTCCTCGCCGCATTGCTGCGCGGCCTTGGGCCGATCTGGCCCGGCCGGATCGCGCTCGACGGGGTCAATCTCGGCGACGTGTGGCGGCATCCCGCCGCCGGCGGCACCGGTCCCGGCGCCGGTCTCGTGCCGTTTCACAAGCTCTCGCAATGGCTCGCCTATTCGCTGATCGAGCCGCTCGATGAGGCCGGGTGGGCGGTGGCCGGGCTCGGCCAGCTCACCGGCCTGCCCGAATATCGCAATGGCGGGCTGTTCATCGACGGCGGCGTTCTGGTGCCCAAGCACGATCACGTGCTCGCCTTACGTCACCCCGTCGAGTCCGAGATCGTCGTCGAATGGCGGGCGCTGACCGTAGTGCTGCTCGATCGTCTCGCGACATTGATCCGCGCCGAGCTCGGCTGCGACTTGGCGCTCGCCAAGATCCTCGAGGGCGGAACCTGGAGCGCCGGACGCCGGCTGGCTCTGGAACGCCGGGCTGACGGATCGCCGCCGATCGCTGTCGACAGCGATGGGACTGTTTTTTGACGAATGCTCTGAAGGGGGCTTTGAATGGCGATCAATCTCACCGTCGTCGATCATCCGCTGGTCCAGCACAAGCTGACGTTGATGCGGCGGAAGCAGGAATCCACGGCGAGCTTCCGCCAGCTGTTGCGCGAGATCAGCCTGCTGCTGGCCTACGAAGTGACGCGCGATCTGCCGATCGAGCTGGAGGAGATCGAGACGCCGCTGGCGAAGATGCGGGCGCCGAAGATTTCCGGCAAGAAGCTGTGCATCGTCTCGATCCTGCGCGCCGGCAACGGCATTCTCGACGGCATGCTGGACCTCGTGCCGTCAGCGCGCGTCGGGCATGTCGGGCTTTATCGCGACCCGGCGACGCTGGTCGCGGTCGAGTATTATTTCAAAGTGCCGGATGACATCCACGACCGGCTGGTCATCGTCGTCGATCCGATGCTGGCGACCGGCCATTCGGCCGTCGCCGCGGTGCAGCGGCTCAAGGACACCGGCGTCACCGCGATCAAATACGTCTGCCTGGTCGCCGCGCCGGAAGGGGTGAAGACCTTCCACGATGCGCATCCCGACGTGCCGATGTTCACCGCCGCCCTCGACGAACGCCTCGACGAGCATGGCTACATTCTGCCCGGCCTCGGCGACGCTGGCGACCGCATGTTCGGCACTAAATAACAGAAACAGTCCGAGGCTTCCGAGGTCCGAGAACACGGTCGCGACTGCGACCGCGCGCCCTAATGGGCGCGAAGCCAAGCGGCACGGATGTGCCGCGCCCGGCGTCTGAGGGGCCTATTGATTAAGCGCGCTGACCAGCCGGTTCGTCTCGACTAACTTGGCCGAGAGCGTGCGGGCCATGTACTGGTGAAACTGGGTTGCGAGCGCCGGATCGTCCTGCTGCATCTGGCGGAGCCGCTCGCCGGACAGGCGGAACGCCGCCGTCGGCTCGAGCGCGATCACCGAGGCGGAGCGCGGCACGCCCAGATAGAACGCGATCTCGCCGACGATCGTCCCGGCCCCGATCGATTTCAGGCGCACGCTCGTACCGGTGGGCAGTTCGAGCATGATCGCAGCACGGCCGGATTCGATGTACAGCATGTCGTCGGCCGCGGCACCTTGCCGGATCAAGCTGTCGCCGGGCTGGTAGGACATGGCTTCGCAGTAGATCCGGAATCGCTCGGCGTCGGCGGGCACGGGATAGATGGCGCCGATCTGCACGTCGAACGCCGCCGCGGGCCCCGGCAGCGCCGCGCCGTTGCGCGCCAGAAGATCGTTTTCCGCCCATTCGAGGCTGTGGTCGAGATCGCGAAAGATGCGGAGATTGCGGTTCGTCTCGTCGATGCCGTCCTTGCCCAGCAGGGCCGAAAATGCGTCCACGAGGTGGCACAGGACCAGCACGAACTCCTTGTCTTCGGCGTACTGCGCGAGCTTCGCGAAGCTGGCCACGGCGGAGGCGTCCATTCCGGTGACCAGCTTGAAGTCGACGATCAGGTAACGCAGCGGCGGGCGCGCCGGATTGGTCAGCCGGCGGCGAACGATCGAGATCAGCTTGTTCGCGGTGCCGAAGAACACGAATCCCTGAAGCCGCAAAATGTAGATCTGATCACCGAGCTCGCGCAGCACCGCCTGCTGCGGCTCGGCGCGGTCGACGTTGCTGCGATAGGTCGAGCCGGACAGCTTGTCGCGCGCGATGCCGATCTGGCTGTAGCGGACCACGAACAGCACCACGCCGGTCAGGGTGCCGAGCGCTATGCCCTCCATGAACCCGGCGACAACGACGGTTGCGAACACGAGCAGCAAAATCAGGAAATCGGCCCGCGGCAGCCGGCGCCAGCTGACGTAGAGCCATTCGAGCAGGAAGCCGAGCGCCATGTCGATGATCAGGGCGCCGGCGACGATTTTCGGAATGTAGGTGACGATCTGCGAGGTGGTGAGCAGCGCCAGGAAACAGACCGCCGACGTAGCGAGGCCGACGAAGCGGATTGGCGTCCGCATCCGCTCCGACGTCAGGCACCCGTTCATCGAGTAGTAGCCGGGCAGGCCGCCGCCCAGGCCGCACAGCAGGTTGGCGATGCCCGCCGACCGGAGCTCGCGATTGAGATCGAGATCTCGGCGCGTACTGAGCTCGATGGCGTTGGCGCTCAATAGCAAGGCGAGGGCGCTCATCACCGCCAAGGTCGCGAACTCGCCGATATGTGCCGGAAAGAGCGTCCACGCCGCGCTGTCGAGGCTCACCAGATGCTGCCACGGCGTCCAATGTCCGCTGCTGGGGAAGCGCTGCGGCAGCCATCCGCTGTCGCGCAACACGTCCTCGGGCGTCCCGGCGATCGCCACCACAATCCAGAAGGCCGCGATCGCCACGGCGAGGACGGCCGGCAGATTGGCGGCATGCCGGTGTCGGCTTTGCAGGTAGCGGATGATCAATCCAAGCGCCACGCCGAGCCCCCATTTGGGGAGCACGTCCGGCCCGAACAGCTCCCGCACGTTGTCATAGTGGAGGTCGATTCCAGCCATCGACGCGACCGCCGCTTTGAGCAGCAGCCAGCCGATGCCGGCGAGGAATCCGCCCATGACCGGGAACGGGATGTAGCGGATCAGATTGCCGAGCCGGAAATAGCCGAGGAACAGGAGGAACGCGCCATAGGCGAGCGATCCCACCATGATGGCGGCGAGAACCGTCGCGAGAATTCGGTCGTCCTGTCCGGTCGCATGCAGGGTCACCACCAACGAGCTTGCGATGAGGCCGAGGATGACCAGCGGCTGCGACTGAGCGTAGGTCACCGCACCTGGGTAGGAACTGCCGGGCGCCATCACCGCACCGAGAACGGCCGCGCTGAAGAATCCGATGCCGATGCCGATGTGGAGGTACGGGGCCAGCGCTCCGGAAAAGATAATCGTCGGGTACGAGACGCAGGCGACAATGGACAGGAAGGAGGTGACCGAGATCGTCAGCAGCGCCGGCCCGAGGTTGCGCCGATTGACGCCCAGGAAGCGCACCAGCCGCACGACCACACCCCGCACATTGCGGTTGCTGTCCGCAGCGGCGGCGTTGCGGCCGATCACGTCCACCATGCAGACAGCCTAACCGGTCACTGCTGCGACGGTAAATAGATGTTGAGCGCGCGCGGCCCCAAACAAAGCTTAAAGCGGTAACTCAGCCCGCTCGGCGGGCGAGTTCGTAAAGCACGACGGCGGCCGCATTGGAAACGTTCAGGCTTTCGATCCCGCGGCTGATCGGGATGCGGACCATCAGATCGCAGTGCTCGCGGGTGAGGCGACGCAGGCCTTCGCCCTCGGCGCCGAGGACCAGTGCAACCTTGCCGGACAAGTCCGCTTCATTGATCGGCATCTGGGCATCGCCGTCGAGGCCGACGCACCAGAACCCGGCTTGCTTCAGGCGCCCAAGGGCCCGCGCGAGATTGACGACGCGGACAAGCGGGACGCGCTCGAGGGCGCCCGACGCGGCCTTGGCGAGCACGCCGCCGTCGCCCGGCGAGTTGCGTTCCGGCAGGATCACCGCGGCGGCCCCGAACGCCGCCGCCGAGCGGATGACCGCGCCGACATTATGCGGATCGGTGACCTGATCGAGAATCACCACTCGGGCGCCGTCCTGGCCATCGGTGGCGCGGCAGATGTCCTCGATGTCGGTGTCGTCCAGTCCCTGCACCTGGGCCGCCACACCCTGGTGCACGGCGCCGCGCGGCAACACGCGCTCGATGCTGTCGCGGGTCAGGATTTCGGGCCTGGGCAGGCCGGACGGATGGCTCTGCGCCAGCACGTCGAGGCGGGGCCCGAGCGAACTCTCGGCGTCGGCGGTCAGCAGCACCCGCATGGCGCGGCGCCGCGGATTGGCCAACGCCGCCAGCACAGGATGGATGCCATAGAGCCACATCTTCTTACCGCCAACGTCCGCAACCGCCGGGCGGGCTGTGCGGCCGCGCTCGCCGTTGCCGTTCGAACGATGGCCGTTAGCGCGGCCATTGCCCCCAGAGGAGCCGTCGGACGGGCGGGTATGGCGGTGCTTGCCTTTCATGGTGGCGCGCCTTAATATGCGGTCTTACAAGGGATTGCAAGTCACCCCCACCAGCGCCTGTTAACTCCGTTAACGGCAGGGCAGCGGGCGGGGATGGCTTGTTTTGTTCTGAGGGTTTCTCGTTGACTTCTCTCGGTAAATCCTCATATTTCGCGCTTCCGTTGCGGGAGCCGGGAACCCGGCACGGAGGGGTGGCCGAGCGGTCAATGGCAGCAGACTGTAAATCTGCCCTCTTCGGAGTTCGAAGGTTCGAATCCTTCCCCCTCCACCAGCCCTTTACCGGGAGAAGGACGCAACGAGTTGCCGACAGCCTGCCGGTGCCTGGCACCGGATGGGCGTCCTGAAAGGAGCCGCGTCAGAAAATAGCCATCGGGCCCACAGGCGGGTGTAGCTCAATGGTAGAGCTCCAGCCTTCCAAGCTGGCTACGTGGGTTCGATTCCCATCACCCGCTCCATCCCGCACAGCACCGTCGGTGCGGGATTCGACCGAAAGATCCGGCGGACGACGTCAACAATCCCGTCGCGCGGGAGCGGCACACTGAACTGACAGCACGCTGAGCTGACACGGGACGCCGGGGACGAGCGACGACAACTACTCACGATCAGTACATTCGGGAAAGAAAGCCATGTCCAAAGCGAAGTTCGAGCGGAACAAGCCGCATTGCAATGTTGGGACGATCGGGCACGTGGACCATGGGAAGACGTCGCTGACGGCTGCGATCACGAAGATACTGTCGGAGTCTGGGAAGGCGCAGTTCATGGCGTAT
>DASWFO010000324.1:0-28878 GCA_036394195.1 Alphaproteobacteria bacterium
CGCCGGCTTCTGCCCCAACTCCAGCAACCGCACCGCCTCAAGCTTGAACTCCTTGCTGAACCGTTGCCGCTTCCCCATCGGACACCCCCTCACGGATAATAACCCCGTTCAGAACTGTCCGGAAAAGCCGGGTCACCTCACTCCGACCCCGATTTCGGTCGCTGACCCCGATTTCGGTCGGACGGCACGGGCCCGGCCTCGGGCAATCACTTGACGGGTTTCGTCACCGTCACCGGGCAGCCGCAGATCGGGCAGGTCGCGGTCCGCGACGTCTCGCCCCCGCCCTTTTCGCCATTGGCCGGGCTTTCGCGCGCCAGCTCGGCTTCGAGCTCCGCGATCAGGGCGGCGTGTTCGCTCTGCCCGCCGCACCGGTCCTTGAGCGCCAGGCCGACGGCGCTGTTCGGATACACCTCTTCTATGGTCAGCGCCCGCGCCGCGCGGCTATAGCCGGCGGCGGCGAGCCCCGCGAGTCCGACACTGCCGAGCAGCAGCGCGCGGCGGTTCATGTTTGGTGTGATCACGCGACGAATAATAGCACACTCACGCCGTGCGGACCTCGATCCGGTCATAGCCCTTGATGCGGTAGATGACGGCCGAGACCAGCCAGCTCAGCGCGAAGATGCCGATGATCACGTAGCCGAGCGCGCCGAAGTTTCCGTTCAGGGCCGCGATGAAGCTCCAGAAGGCGCCCTCCAGCTGCAGCTTGCCGGCGACCAGTCCCAGCACCTCCACCCCGCCGATCAGCAAGGCGATGATCACCGACACGAAGGTGATGGTCATGTTGTAGTAGAGCTTGCGGATCGGCTTCACGAATGCCCAGCCATAGGCGCCGATCATCAGGATGCCGTCGGTGGTGTCGACCAGCGACATGCCGGCGGTGAACAGGGCCGGGAACACCAGGATCGACCACACCGAGAGGCCATGCGACGCCTCGGCCGCGGAGATGCCGAGCAGCCCGACCTCCGTCGCGGTGTCGAAGCCGAGGCCGAACAGGAAGCCCAGCGGATACATATGCCAGCTCTGGCGGATCAGCTGGAACAGCGGGCGGAAGAAGCGGCCGAGCACGCCGCGCTGATTGAGCAGCATATCGAGATCCGCCTCGACGAACGCGCCGCCGTGCTTCACGCGGATGAAGGTCCGGTACACCGACAGCAGGATCACGACGTTGACCAGGGCGACGGCGAACAGAAAGAACGCCGAGACGCTGGTGCTGATGATTCCGCCCACCGATTTGAACGCCGAGAATTTGCCCAAGGTCGTCGTCGCGACCGCGATCAGCAGCGACGCGATCACCACCACCGTCGAATGCCCGAGCGAGAAGAAGAAGCCGACGGTCGAGGGCCGCTTGCCCTCCTGCATCAGCTTGCGCGTCACGTTGTCGATGGCGGCGACGTGATCGGCATCCACCGCGTGGCGCAAGCCGAAGGTGTACGCCAGCAGGGCGGTGCCGAGCAGGACGGGGTGATCGCGGAAGGCAACCAGCGCCCAGGCCCAGGCCAGGACGTTGGCGCCGATCAAAACCACGTAGATCCCGATGATCTTGCCACGCACGTCGACGGCCTCGTCGGTGAAAATCTTCCACAGGGAACCGGACATAGGTCGCGACCGTAATTGGGGCCTGATCCTGCGTCAACGGACGTCCTTCGAGACGGCCGCTGCGCGGCCTCCTCAGGACGAGGGAAAATAAATCGGCCCTCAATGCACGTGGCGCGGGGGTTCCGCCGGCCGGAACGGCTCGCGCTCGACGGCGGCGAGCTCTGCCGTGAGCTCGGCGATGTCGTCCCATCCGTGCCCGTCCGCAAGCCGCCACCGCGCCCGCAGATAGCCCGAGCGGTCGATCAGATATTCGACATGCTCGGCACCGGGCCCGTACAAGCAATACGCCTCCAGCGTCTCCGGCCCCGCCTCGGCGGCGATCGCGGCCGTGCCGGGAACGGCCGGCGCGCTCCCGATCGGGATCGCGATGACCCGCGCCCCGAGCAGCGTCGAGCGAATCGCGGCAAGCTGCAGCAGGCGGCGATCGGAGATCGGCCGCTGGTAGAAGACAAGAAGCATGGCGGCCCGACCACGCTGATCGGCGAGGGTCTCGGGAGACCCATCGTCGATCTGAAAGGTGAAATCGGGCGCTTCGAAGCCGATGAAGCGCGACGCCCGCGGGCCCAACACGGCGGCCTGCGCCGCATCCGCCTGGGCGCGCAGGAACTGGACGAGCTCCCACCGCCGGTCCGGCGGGATCTGCGCCGCAAAACCGGGCATCGAGCTGCCCGCCATCCCGTTGCCGATCCACCAGTAGATTTCGCCATCGGGGTGGTCACCGAGGTGCGCGGTGAGATCCGCCGGCGGCGGCCGGAGTGAAGCTGCCGCCGGTCCGTCCCCCCGCCCCGCGACCCCGTGACAGGTCACGCAGTGCTCGGCATAGACGCGGGCGCCGCGCGCGATGCTGGCGCTCGAGAACGGCGCCGGCGACTGCATGAAGCTCGTCGGATAGGCCGGCACCCTCATCGAAGCGAGGAGGATGCCCGCGCCGCCGATGGTGCCGATCGCGCCGAGCACGGCGACGATGGCGTGCCGCGACACGGCGCCGGCCGCCATGATGATGACGCCAAGGCCGGCAACCACCAAAGCGATCACGGCGTCGTCGTCGAGCTTCCCTTCCCAGATGATCGGCGCCGTCGACAACGCGAACGGGAACGGCCACAGCGGCGTTTCGTGCGCGGCCGGCGGTGTTGCGCCGAGAAAGCCGACGACCGCGATGATGGCGAGCCCAAGGACGGTTTCGACGGTCGCGGTCCGCGCCAAGGCGCGAACCGTCGAGGTCGAGGCCGCCGCGAGGGCCGGTGTGAGGCGAAAGCGGTTCACCGACGCAAGGCCCAGCATCGCCAGGAACAACACCGTTTTGAGCAGCAGCAGCCGCCCATAGGCGGTGCCGAACAGCGCCGGCACCGATCCGACCAGGATCCAGCTGTTGACGAGCCCGCTGACGACGAGGGCGGTCACGCAGGCGATGCCCAGAGTTGAGAAACGCCGCGTCACCACCGTCGCGAAGGCGAAGCTCGCCGGTCGCCGCCGCGCGTCGCGGAGCACGAGGATCAGCGGCGGCAAGGCGCCAAGCCAGCCGGCGGCCGCCAGCACATGGACGGTCTGGGCTGTGAGCAGCGCCGCCCCTTCGCCGCTTTCGAGCCCGGCCGCATGCCCGGCCCACGCGAGGGTCGCCGCGAACGCGGCGGCCAGCAGGAGCGTCAGCGTCTCGGCACCCGCGCCGTCCCCGTCGATGCGCGGGCGCAGCAGCCACGCCGCGAGGGCCGCCAGGAGAACCGCGCGGAGCACCCACAGCCGCCCGAACAAGGTCGAGCCGAGCACGGTGCCGAGCACCTCGCGGGTCATCGCGTCGCGAACCGCAAGGCCGCTCATGCTGAGCGCCTCCGTTGCCAGCCAGATCAGCCCGGACGCGAACGCGACCAGCAGACTCCACCGCATCGGCACGATCAGCCGCGATCGCAGGCCGCGCAGGGCCGCCGGGCCGCCGAGCTTGGCGGCGGCCGGCTGGGCGAGCAGCAGCGTGAAGACTGAGAACCCGGCTGGCAGCAGCGACGCGGCGATGTGGATCGCGTGGTTGAGAGCGGCGAAATCGGCCACAATCGGGCCAGCTAGAGCGAACATGAGTTAAATGGAATCAAGCGCCGACCGCGATTGCCACCTGTGACCCTCTCCGCCCTTCGGGGGGCCGTTCGCGCGAGTGGATGCGAACGCGAACGAAGGGGGAAGCCTTGAAATTAGAGTGCCTGCCCTCGGGTCCGCAAAGCGCGGCCCAAGGGCAGGCTCCGCGAGCGGGTGAGGTGAGTCCGACATCGGGCAGGCGGCAACACACCTCACCCTCCCGCGCTTACGCGCGGGCCCCTCCCTCTCCCCGCTTCGCGCGGAGAGGGACACATCACGCGGCGAGAATCGCTCCACCTCATCGGCGCGTCAGTTGCCCATCTTCGAATGGTCCATGTTCATCGGCATGGCGGGGGCCGCGGCGGCGCCAGTGGGCGGATTGCGCTGCACGTGGACCGAGGTCTCGACTTTGCCGGCTTTCTCGAAGACGAGGGTGAGCGGGAAGCTCTGGCCGTCGGCGAGCGGCGCCTTGAGCTCCGTCAGCATCAGATGCAGGCCGCCCGGCTGCAGCTTGGTCGGCGTTCCGGGCTTCACCTCGAGCGCTCCGGCCGGCCGCATCTTCATGACGCCGTTGTCGTTGATCGTTTCATGGACTTCGGCCTTTCCGGCGATGGGGGTGGAGGCCGAGACGAGGCGGTCGTCAGCGCCCGAATTGACCACGGTCATGTAGGCGGCCCCGGCCTTGGCGGTGGGTGGGGTGGGCCGCGCCCAGGCACCTTCGACATGGATCGCGCCGCTCTGCGGCGATTGCGCGAGAGCCGGCGTGAGCCAGGCCGTCACGGCGACGGCCAGAACCAGATGTTTGAATGTCATCGTCATGGTCATCACCTCGCGGACGTCTGTTGCGTGACCGTGAAGACGTGGTCGCCCTCGGTCACATGGGTATCGACCGACACGGCGCGCCAGGTCACTTTGTACGTGCCCGGCTTGAGCGGCAGCAGGCTGACGCTCATCTGCGCGGCGTCCGCCGGATCGACCTTGCTGTCCTCGCGGGCGACGCTCTGCTCGTGCTCATCAAGCACCTGCACCTTGCTGAACGCCGGCTCGAGCTTCTGCGAGAACCACAGCCGCACTTCCGTCGGGGCGACCTTGATCGCGGCGCCGACCGGCGGCTCGGCCTTCTGCAGATGGGCATGCGCCAGCGCCGCGGCCGTGCCGCCCAGCAAGAAGGTACAAACGAGCAAAAATCGAGAAAGTCGCATGGTCAGTCTCCAAAGAGAGGCGTGCTGAAGATCGGCTTGCCGAGCGAGTTCGGAAAGAGGTCATCGAGATAGAAATGCAGCTGGGCGATGCCGCCGACGCCGCGGCCGCTGCCGTTGTTGATTGGGATCATCGCTTCGACGCCGACCTGGAAATGCGTGCCCGCCCAGATGACGCCGGGGTTCACGGTCCCGGTATTGCGGCGGCCGCCGTCGGTCGTGTGGTTGATCGGCATCTGCATGTTGACCTCGACGAGCGGGATCAGCTGATTGAGCGGCGCGCCAAGCCCGACATCCTCGACGAACGACTGCAGATACAACAGGCTGTATTCGACCGCGAACGCCCAGTTCAGCGTGTCCGAGTGGCGGTCGCGGCTGACGGTGATGGTGCCGGAGTCCGGATCGGTGTCGAACCTGGCGCTCTTCGACCGGCTCGGAATCCCGAGGCCGAGCGTGCCGGTAATCGCCACCGGCTTCACCCATTTCGCCTCGTCCGGCAGGTCGCCGAGGCCTTTGCCGAAAAAGATTGTCGGCGTGAAGGTGTTGAAGCGGTCCGCCTTCACCCGTGACAGCCCGCTGCCGCCCCATTCGAAGCCGACGCCGGTGGCCACCAGGAGCTCGTGCGCCGGGTCGTTGAGGAGCTGATATTTGATCGAGCCCTCATAATTCTTAGGCCCGTTGGTTTCGCCGCTTCCCTTCGGCTTCAGATAGCGCCAACCGCCGCCGAACGAGATCGCGAGGTCTGGCGTGATCCGCTTGGCGATGTCGGCCGAGACGTCCGTCTCGCGCGTGACCGGGTCATCCTTGGTCGCCGCGTTGTGTGACGTCGATACCGTCGGCAGCGAGAGCTCGTCAGCGACAAACGGATCGTCGGTCGCGATCGTCGCGGGAAAAAAACGTTTGCCGGAATAGCCGTGCGCCAGCGCCGAACTCGCGGACGCGCAGGTCCCGAGAACGCCGAGCGCCAAGGCCCATAAGATTCTGTCGTTCATGATGCCGCCCCGCCGGACGCGGGGCTCCCCTAAACAATGACCGCGACCAAACGCGGGCGGCGCACCGCCGGCGTCCGGTCAACGAATGCTTTTCAGAGGAGGATCGGCGGTCCGCGCGGGTTGGCGGAGAAGCGGCCGTGTCTGGCCGGTACTGCGGCGTCGGCGACCGGTGATACGGAGTGCCGAACCGCCGTCGGCGCCACGAGAATGAGCGGCGGCGGAAGCAGGCCGGCGCCCCCGGCCAGCACGCTCTGGCAGATCGGGCAGACTAAGCTGCCGCGCAACGGCGCTTTGCCGCTGTCCGGCAGGTTCGGCCCGCGCATGTCCGGCATGCCGCACCACGCGCCGGGTTCGTCGAACGGCAGCGGCGACGCGGCCCGCGCCGACTGATGAGCGGTGAACGCGAGGCACTGCAGCAGCAGCGCCAGCATGCCGAACGCCGCACCGAGGCGGCGCGCCGTGCCGCGCCAGCCGCGCCGACGTGGCGCGAGGACACCGGTGAAGTGGGGCTGATTCACGTGCTGTTGGCCTTTCAGCCGACCGAATACCACATCGCCGGGCCGGCGGCGACTCCCGCGCGGTATTCTTTCTCTTTTTGTGCGAGATCGTCATGACGGGCCGAAGCAGGTGTGGCCGTCGGAGATGAAGTGCGCGGCGATCGTCTTCGATTGCCCTGACGTGACTGCCGCGGCCAATTGCGCCAACACGACCATAATGAGGCCAGATGTCCGAAAGTCTTACCTCTTTCCGACGCAACACAGATTGATCACGGGACAATTGGCGCCCCGCAGGCCATACCGCAGGCCATACGAAAGAAAATTGCCGTCAAAAAAATAGCAAGATGCCGCGGCATGGCTGAGACTACGGTCCCGAGCAGTGTGGATGTGGCGATCTGGTCCGTCGATCTCGACGTGTCCGATCAGGTGCGTGATAGGCTTGCCGGCATTCTCGACGACGAAGAGCGCGCCCGCGCAGGCCGTTTCTGCCACCGGAACGATGGGCGACGTTGGATCGTGGCTCGTGCCGCGCGGCGGTGCATCCTGGCCAGCGTTCTCGCGGTCACGGGCGAGGCCTTGCGCTTCGGCCGCACCGGCCTCGGCAAACCGGTGGTGGTTGGTGCCGACGATCTCGATTTCAGCGTATCGCACGCCGACCGACTGTGCTTGATCGCTGTGGCGCGCGGCGCAAGTGTCGGCATCGACGTCGAGCGCGTAACCCCCCGTCTGACGCTCGACGCGCTCGCGCAAGGTTTCCTGTGTCCGGCAGAATTGGCCTTGATGCGGGGTGCAGATAATCGCCTGCGCACTCTCTACCGCTTCTGGACGCGAAAAGAGGCTTATGTGAAGGCACTGGGGATCGGCCTCTCAGTGCCGCCGAACCAGATCGACGTCAGCGTCGAGGCAAGGCCGAAACTGCTCGGGCGTCACGCGGATGATCCGACGGAGTGGTCGCTACAGGACCTGACACCGGCGCCGAGCTATATCGGCGCCCTCGCGGCGCACGTCCGGCAGATCGCCGTGTCCTTCCATAGATTCGATTTCGCCGCTGACGCGGCTGGTGGCCAAACCTTGGCGGCGTAGCGCCAAATCTGTCCGCAGACGGGGAGTGTCTTGCATGGCTGGCGAGCTATCCCGCAATCCGATCTTTACGCCGGACCGCGAACGCATCGCTCGTTCACAGCTAACGGAGTTCGTCCGCTATTGCGAGAGCATGACCGGACGGAGGTTTCCGCACCATGAGGCGTTTTCGTCATTCTCCGTGACGGAGTTCCGGCGATTCTGGCGGCTGTTCCTGGACTGGTCGGATTTGCGTTGGACCGGTGACGCCACGAACGTCTGCGTCGGCGACGGGTGCGAGCAGGCTGTGTTCTTTCCTGACGTATCCCTGAACTATCCCGATAATCTATTACGGATCGACGACCGCGCTCATGGCGACCAGCCGGCCCTGACGGCCGTGCGGGCGCAGGGCGCGGTCGAGCGTCTGAGTCGCCGCGAGTTGCGCGATCGAGTAGCCCGGCTCCGGGTTGGCCTTGCGCGCCGGGGGATCGGGTGCGGCGATCGCGTCGCCGCCGTCGCCTATAACAACTCCGAGGCGGTCATCGCCAGCCTCGCCGTGCTCTCGCTGGGCGCGACATTCTCGGCGGTAGCGCCGGATATGGGCACGTCAGTCGTGCTCTCCCGCTTCAGCCAGTTGGCTCCAGGCCTCCTGTTCTGCAACCTGCGCAGCCTCGATCTGGGCCGGCCGGCCCTGCTTGCTGAGCGCGTTCGCGACATCATTGCGTCTCTTCCCAGCCTGCGTGCGGTGATCGCACTCGACGATGGGCCGGTGCCCGACGGAATCACGGTTCCGGTGATTCGGCTTGGCGATGCGATGGACGAACCCGGCGCGGACGGGGCTTGGCCTCGCTTCCCGTTCAACCATCCGTTGTTCATCCTGTTTTCGTCCGGCACGACGGGCACTCCGAAATGCATCGTCCACGGCGCGGGTGGTACGCTCCTCGAGCATGTCAAGGAGCACAGGCTTCACTGCGATCTTCGGCCCGGCGACAAGATGTATTTCCACACGTCCTGCGCCTGGATGATGTGGAACTGGCAGCTGTCCGCCCTGGCCAGCGGGACAGAAATCGTCCTCTATGACGGGCCGATCAACGCGCCGGACACGCTTTGGGCGCTCGTCGATGCGGAGAACGTGACCGTGTTCGGAACGAGTCCGCCGTATCTGCAGATGTGCCGCGATACCGGATTCCTGCCGCGGGATCATTTCGATTTGAGCGCGCTGCGGTCCATCCTGTCGACAGGCTCCATTCTCTACGACTGGCAGTATGACTGGGTGCATGACCATGTGAAGCCGCTCCCGCTCCAATCGATCTCGGGCGGAACAGACATCATCGGATGCTTCGTGCTCGGCAATCCGAACCTCCCGGTCTATCGCGGCGAGTTACAATGCCGGAGTCTCGGGTACGACGTCCAGGCGCAGCTTTCGGCCAACAGTCCTCCGGGGTGCCGCGTCGGGGAGGTGATCTGCCGCAATCCCTTCCCGTCCCGGCCGCTCGGTCTCTACGGCGACCTGGAGGGGCGACGTTTTCATGAGACCTATTTCAGTCAGAACCCCGGCGTCTGGAGCCACGGCGATTTCATCGAATTCACCGAGCGCGGCACGGCACGCCTGCACGGGCGCTCCGATGGCGTCTTGAATATCCGGGGGATCCGCATCGGGCCTGCCGAGATTTACCGCATCCTGCAGGACATTCCGGAAATCAAGGAAGCGCTCGCCGTGGAGCAGAGGACGCCGTGCAGCGCCGGCGGCAGCCGTATGGTGCTGCTGGTCGTGTTGCATGGGAGCATAGCCCTCGATGGCTCGCTCAGTCGACGCATCAAGACCGAGCTTGGGCGGCGGGGCTCGCCCGCGCACGTGCCGGAGGTGATCGCCCAGATCGACGCGCTGCCGACCACCCACAGTGGAAAACCGTCAGAGCGCGCGGTACATGATGCGATCAACGACGTTCCACTCACGAATCTTCAGGCGTTGAAGAACCCGGAGTGCCTGGAGCAGATCCGGCAACACCCGGCCCTCCATTGGCCGGCCGCCGAAGACAAAGCCTTGGCGTCGGTAGAAGCACCGTCCGCAGACGCTCCGCTTGAGGACTACTTGCGGAACGTCTGGGAGCGGATCTTCGAGGTGTCTCCGATCGGCCTTGATGACAATTTTTTCGATCTCGGCGGGCACTCCCTATTGGCCTTCATCGCCCTTTCCGAGGTGCGGAAAATCACCGGCGGCGAGATCCCGCTTTCCATTCTGCTGTATGCGCCGACCATCCGGTCGCTTGCTGCTCTCCTGCGCGAGCAAAGGAAGGCGCAATTCTCCTGCCTCGTTCCGATCAAGGCGCAGGGCACCGGGCGGCCTCTGTTCATCGTGCACGGTCTGTACGGAAACGTGCTCGAGCTGAAGCGGCTCGCCAATCTGTTGCGCAGCCCCCGTCCAATCTACGCGTTTCAAGCGCTGGGGCTGGACCCGGACCAGCCACCGCACCAGCGGGTGGAAGACATGGCCGCGCACTACATCGGCGAGATGCGCGTGATCCAGCCCTACGGTCCTTTTGCCCTTGCCGGGCACTCCTTCGGCGGCGAGGTCGCTTTCGAGATGGCGCGTCGCCTGTACGCCGGGGGAGAAGAGGTCGAACTTCTTGCTTTGTTCGATTCGGATGTCAACGAACGCTGTTTGTCCGTGGGCGCCTGGCTGACGTTCCAAGCTAAGCGGATCGTCCGTGTCACCCGAAAGGCGCTCAGTCTCTCAGGAAGCAACGGGCTGGCCTATCTCTGGAAAGTGACGAGCAACGGGTGGTTGGATGCCACCGGCCGGTCGCAGCCGGCTCACCCCTTGGCGGCCCGCATTGGTGGCGACGTGCCGGCGCATTTTCGCGCTGTCCATGCCGGCGCCATGAGCGCCTTTCGGCGTTATCGTCCCAAGTATTATCCCGGACGGATCAGTTTTTTTCGAGCCGAAGTCCGGGAGCCGCAGCGCTGCGGTCCGTTGCCGGTCTGGCGGCGGGTCAGCGCCGGGATCGATGTATTTCCGGTGACCGGCGAGCACTTGACCATGATGCATGATCCGCACGTTAAAGTCCTTGCCGAGCAACTCGACAGATGCCTCGAGCGGGGCACGACGATGCCGGCGGACTCCGTCGTGGACCGGCCGCAGATCCAGGCGGCTCAGACATGAGCGGGGTGTTTTCACGCTGGGCCATCCCTGCCGCATCGCGGGGGCTCGGCCAGCAGCTGCGCAAACTCTATTTTCACCTGTTCTCCTTCCGCCGGGACATCCTCGCCCGGCTGAACGTTCTGGAGGATGCGTTCGCAGCATTGGCGACGCCACCGCCCGACCATTCGGCAGCGCTCAACTGCCAGGCCGTCCGCCAGCGCGTGGTCGAGAGCATCTTCGCCACTGCGCCGATCCGCTGTGTGATCGAAACCGGAACCTATACCGGGACGTCGACCGCGTTTTTTGCAAAGTTTGGCGTGCCGGTCCATTCGTGCGAACTCTCCCCAGCGTTGTTTTATGTGGCTCACCAGAGACTGGCGGTCCACGAAAACGTCCATCTGTATCTCGCTGACAGCCGCGCGATGCTCAGGGAACTCGCCCGACAGGTTGCGGGGGAGTTCTGTTTCTTCTATCTGGACGCTCACTGGTATGCGGATCTGCCGCTCGGCGATGAGATCCGGATCATCCAGGAGCATTGGCACGATTTCATCGCCATGATCGATGATTTCGAGGTGCCTGGCGATCCCGGATACGGCTATGACCGCTACGGCAGAAGGCGCCTCAATTATGATTACATCGCAGATCTGATAACCCCCTCGGGCCTCGACGTGCGTTTCCCATGCGTGCCGTCCAGCGAGGAAACCGGCGCGCGACGCGGCTACGTGTTCTTGTCCGCGGGAATGGGAGCCCTGGCACTAGCCGACAACCAGCTATTGACCGCGTACAAGGCCACGGATGGATCGTCCCGTGGCCGTCGCGGTCTGAAGCACCGACGGGCCATCGGGACTGCGTGACGGCGCCGATCACATTGTGCTTGCTGTCTGACCTTTCGGTCGGCTCGGATGCCACCGGGGGAGGGCCAAGTCCCAGCGATCCACCCCGTCCATTATTGCCGCGACAGCGCGAACTCGACCGGCACCCGGAATTCCGCCCGATCCCCCACGAATGACGCCGGAAGCGGCGGCAACGGATTGGCCCTATGCACCATGTCCACCGCCGCCTGGTCCAAGAGCTCGGCGCCGCTGCTGGTCTCGATCCGCGCTTCGGTCACGTTGCCGCTGCGCGCGACGGCCAGCCGCAGGATGACGCGCCCTTGGACGCCCCGCCGCCGCGCCATCCACGGATATTCCTTGTGCTGGTTCAGCCAGGTGAGCAGCGTCGCCGTATAGGCGAGATCCGGGGGCGGATGGGCGGCGACCGCCGGCGGCGACGGATTCGGCGGCGCCATCGGTGACGACCCGCTGCTGTCCGTCTGGGTCGGCGCGGCCGCGGCGGGTGCTTCCGCGGCTCTTGGCGCAGGGGCCGGCGTCGGGTGGCGCACCGGTGGATGCGGCCGGGGGGCCGGCTTGGGCAGCTCGGGGACGCTGGTGACCATTGGCGCCGGCTCGGGCTCGGTGACGAGCTCGGGCGGCCCGGCGGGCGTCTCGGGAAGGTTGGCGTCGGGCGGCTCCGCGGCGGGCGGCGGCGGAGCCGCGGCCGGTTCGACGAACACCAGGTCGTAGACGAGCTGTTCCGGCGCCGCCGGCGCCCATGGGCGCACGGTCATCAGGAGTGCGATGACGGCGGCATGCAGTCCGATCGCGACGGCGAGCCCGAACCGGCGCGAGCGTCGCGTCGTCGGGTCCAGCGGCGCCCGCCGCGTCGTCACATAATCGGAGTTGAAGGCAGTAATATCCGTCATGGTCAAAAGACCGTGCTCAGCGATAGACGCAGAGTCAAGGGCTCGACCGGATGGAAGTGGACGTCGTTGACGCCCTCGGCCGGCTCGCCGCGCAGGCGCGAGGCGTAGAAATAGTCGATCTGGCTTTTCCTGACGTTGAGCAGATTGAAGCCGTCGAGACGCACGCGCCACGTTTCGGCGAGCTTGTAGCCGACACGGCCGGAGACAAGCGCCGTGGAGCTCGAGCGCACGCTGTTGTCCTCGATCAAGGGCCGCGGGCCGAAATAGCGCAGCCGCATGCCGCCGAACCAGCGGTCCAGGTTGTCGACGTCGAAGCCGGCGGCGATCACCCCCTCGACCGCTCCCGGGATGCGCTTGCCCACCGGATCGTCGTTGGTGAAGCGGGCGCGCGTATAGGCAACGTCGAGATCGAGGTTGAGCAACGACGTGGCCTGGTAGACGTTCGCCCACTCGACCCCGACGCGGCGGCTGGGACGGCTCGCCTCGGTGGTGCCGGCATCGCCGACGAAGAGCAGCTCCGAATCGAAATCGAGCACGAACGCCGACAGCGTGCTGTTCAGACCGTCGATGGCTTGCGTGCGCGCCCCGATCTCGGCGCCTTGCGAGCGGACGAGCAGCGGGACGCGCTGCTGCGGCGTGGTCTTGTCGTTCGGATCGACCGCGATCGTGGTGCCGCGCAGATCGTTGCTGTGAAACCCCTGCCCCCAGCTGACGTAATACTCGGTCTTGGCGAACGGCCCGAAGACGACCCCGAATTTCGGGCTGACCATATGGTCGCTCGTGGTCCCGGAATTGGCCGGCGTGTCGCTGCGGACCGTCCCGTAAAATTCATCGACCCGCAAGCCGGCGACGGTGCGGAACCATCCGGTCCAGCGCAGCGTGTTCTGCGCGTAGATGCCAGCACTCGCTTCATCCACGTGATCATCGCGCACGGTCGTCAGCGTCCGGCGTTGCGCCGTGTTCGCGAGGCCGACATGGATGTTGTCGTAGCGCGTCTGCACACCGAAAACCGTCTCCGCGTCGCGCCCGACCAGCGCGCCGTAGAAGGTGCGGCTGGCGTCGGCGCCGAAGATGTTCCGGCTGTCGCTCTGCCGGAACTGATCGCCGTTCACCGGATCGCGCAGGAAATAAGTGAAGTCGTTGAACAGCTCAAGCTCGCTGTGGATCGCATAGGCGCTGACGCGCGTGGTCTGGTTGCCGTCGCTCTCCGCCCAGCGGCCGGAGAGGCTGAAGCGGCTAGCATCGCCGCCGTCGGTGGGATCGAGACTGCCGAAGCGGCCGACCAGGCCCTGGTCGACGGCCCGGCGCGCGATCTGGTCGGTCGAGTTCCAGCGCCCGCCATACGCCATCGCCGCCACGGCAAATCCGTCATTGTCCGTGCCTTCGGCATAGCGCAGCACGCCGTTGACCTTCTGATAGTCGTCGGGGTGCGTCCACGGTCCGTCGTTGTGGAGAAGCTCGCCGGCGGCGATCCAATTTCCCGCACCGGCCGGCGTCGAGGTCGCGAGCAAGGTGCGCGCGTAGCCGTACATGCCGCCGCTCACCTCGGCGATGCTGCGCTCCAGCCGGTCGACGTAGCCGAGATGGATGGCGCCGGCGGACGAGAAGTCGCCCTCGTCGGCGTAATACGGGCCCTTGCGATAGCTGAAGCCGCGCGCCAGCTCGGGGATCACGAAATTGGTGTCGGCATAACCCTGGGCGTGGCCGTGCGTGCGCATGTTGATCGGCATGCCGTCCAAACTCAGCGCCAGGTCGGTGCCGTGATCGAGATTGAAGCCGCGCAGGAAATACTGGTTCGCCTTGCCCTCGCCGCTGTGCGACATCACGATCAGTCCCGGTGTCGCCTCGAGGACCTCGCCGACCCGATACGCCGGCCGGTCCTCGATCTGTTTCCGGCTGACCTCGCCTTCGTTGGCCGTGGTCGCGGTCTCCAGCCCGACCACCGGAGCCGTCACGTCGACGCGGTCCAGGGTCTGGACCTGCGCCCAAGCCGTCATCGGCAGGCACGCCAGCAAGGACCAAACGGTTCTCAGAAAAAAACGCACCGGCATGACGTCCGCGGCAGACCCAGGTCGTCACCGCGAACGAGAACCGATCATCCCAGGAAAGGGCGGATCGATACCGTCGAGTCACCCCGCTCGACGCGCCCGCGCTGACCGCGTTCGATGGCAGGTCTCCTGGCTCGCGGGTCTCTGCCTAAAGCCGCCTTCCCGGTGTCCCAGTGGCGTGTGGCTGAAGGCTTGCCGCTTACAGTTGCGGGGGCAGCCGCGGAATCAGGTCCTGGACTCGCCAGGGCGCCCTCACCGCGTTCCCTTTTCATCCCCGGATCGGGGAACCATCGCGGCCATCCTAGGCGGCGTTCCGTCGCGCTGTCAAAGCGCAGTTCCCGCCGGTGGAACGTTCTTGCTAAGGTGAACGCATGCGACGTGTCTTGCCGGCAGCAGCGGTGATCGGCTGTCTGTTGTTCTGCCGCCTGGTTGGTCCGGCGGCCGCCGAGACGGTCTCGCTGCGCTACGGGCAGGCGTTTTCCGCAGAGCGCAGCATCTTTTCGCTGCCGGTGCATGTCGCCGACCGCCACGGCGATTTCGCCCGCGAAGGCCTCGCCGTCCGCCAGTATTTCATTCCCGGCGGGGCCGAGAAGATGATCGAGGCGCTGAGCGACGACACGGTCGACGTGACGCATGTGGCCACGCCGTTCCTGATCCAGAGCGCGCTCAAGGGCGCGGACGTCGTCGCCATCGCGGCCGAGTTCAACAACCCGATCTACAGCCTGGTCGCCAAGCCCGAAATCCGCGGCTTTGCCGACCTGAACGGCAAGCTGGTCGGCATGGCCGACGAAGGCGGCACGATCGCGATCTCGATCCGCAAGCTGCTGGCGCTGAACGGGCTGCGCGACGGCGACTTCCAGGTCAAGACCATCTCCGGCACGCCGTCGCGCCTGTCCTGCCTGAAGCGCGGCGCCTGCGATGCCGTTCCCTTGGGCCAGCCGCAGGATATCGCCGCCCAGGCCGAGGGCTACCGGCTCCTCGGCCTGTCGAGCGACGCGGTGCCGGCCTATCTCTACACGGTCACGGCCGCGCAGCGGTCGTGGGCGGCGGCGCACAAGGACATCGTCGTGCGCTACGTGCGCGCCCTCGCCTCGGCCTTCCAGTTCATCCGCGATCCGGCGAACCGCGATGCGGTGGCCGCGACCATCGTGGAGACCAGCGGGTTTTCCGACGTCGAGGCGAGACGGACGCTGGCGCTGTTCTTCGAGCCCGAGCGCAACGTGATGCCGAAGCGGGGCGAGATCGACCTGAACGGACTGAGGCAGACCATCGCCCTGATGACCGAAGGCGGTCAGCTCCCCGCGCCGCCTCCGGATGCCGACCGCTTCGTCGATCTGCAGTACCTGCGCGCCGCCGGCGTGCAGTAGCCGCCCTGGCCAACCGCGGGCCTGCCCCGCATAATGAGCGGCAAGAGAACGATGTGTTCGGGGAAACGCCGTCCGTGATCACGACCTGGCGCAAGCGATACGGCTTTATCGTCGCGGCGGCGATGCTGCTGATCTGCCTCGGGGCCGGCCCGGCCTTGGCGGGCGGCGGCACCTTCGGCGACGACGAGGAGCAGGCGCTGATCGGCCACCCCTATTTCGGCGTCGTCAAGGACGCCAAGGGCGAGCCAGTGGCCGGCGCCAAGGTCCTCGCCGACCTCAAGAACGGCAGCGTGGTCGTCACCACGGACGAGGACGGCCATTTCGTCATCCGCGGCTTCGCCCTCAACGTCGATCCCGCCGACGTCCGGTTCATGTGCGCCAAGGACGGCTACAAGCAGACGGATATCTCGAAGCTCGTCCAGTCGGACGCGCCGACGGCGCCGGTCGAGATCCACTGCACGCTCGCCCGACAGTAGCGCCGGGGCGCTCCGATTGGTCCTTCGTCGTAGACGCCGCAGAAACCCTTGCTTGACCGTGCGGCCTGCGTATAAAAGGCGCGGGGCGGTAGGGAACGCGATTCGATAGTCGGGGGTCCTTGCGTCCATGCCGTCCACGCAATCGCGAGCGGAACGTTACCGCTCACAAGCCGTCGATCTGCGCCGCATGGCGGCCCATTCGACAAACGCCAGGATGAAAGCCGAGTACCTGAAGCTGGCCCAGGAATACGAGGTCCTGGCTCGCGAGGTCGAGGCGTTCGACGCCAAGCGCCGCTAGGCGGGTTTTTTAGCGAGCTTCTTGCGCCGCTGCTCGGCCAGCATGCGCCAGGTTTCCGCCATGTGAGCAATCAACTTGCGCTGCTCCGGAGAGGTGCTCTTCCTCGCCAACGCTTCGTGCTGGAGGTAGTCTTGAACCGTCTTCATTTACTGAACCGTGCGTTTCGGGGGCTGTCCCTGTTCGGCCTCGATCGCGTTGGCGAGCTTTTCGTATTCGTCGGCTACCAACAGGCGTTGCGCGCGGGCCGCGGGGTCCTTCGTCTTCAAGGCTTCTTCGCGATGGTGTCGCGCCTGCGCCCGCAAGTGGTCCGGATCGGGAAGTGTCTCGGCCATGGTGGGTCCCTGATGCCGGCACAATTATTCGGCATAGTCCCCGTTGGCGCACAACCGGGAAAAGCCGGACGCGGTGGTAACGGACAACGAAACGAGCCAAACGACCCAAAATTGATAAACGCGAAATTCGGCCCTTTCCTCCCTGCTAAACCCGGGGTAATCCTTGGAACAAATGACGAACGTGTTTCGAGCAAGATGATGGCCCGCCGCGCCGGAAGCGCCGACCTGCCGCTGCATGGCGGCCACGTGCCGAAGTGGCTCGCCGACCGCATGACCCGGCTGGGTGCGGTGATCAGCCAGGCGATCGTCCATCATTACGGGCGCGACGAGCTGCTGCGCCGCTTGGCGCACCCATTCTGGTTCCAATCGTTCGGCGCCGTGATGGGCATGGACTGGCACTCGTCCGGCATCACGACCAGCGTGATCGGCGCCCTGAAGCGCGGGCTCGCACCTTTGCACAAGGAGCTCGGGATCCATGTCTGCGGCGGCCGCGGCCGCCACTCGCGGCAGACGCCGCAGGAGCTCGTCGCGTTCGGCGACCGGGTGGGCGTCGACGGAGCGGCGCTGGCGCGGGCGAGCCGGCTGGTCGCGAAGGTCGACAGCGCCGCGGTGCAGGACGGCTTCGACCTCTACCTGCACGGCTTCATCGTCACCGATGACGGACGCTGGGTGGTGGTGCAGCAGGGCATGAACGGCGACCGCGGGCAGGCCCGCCGCTATCACTGGCTGTCCGAAGGGCTGGCGAGCTTCATCGACGAGCCGCACGCCGCGATCGACGGCCCGACGCAAGGCGAGATCGTCAACCTCACCGATCGCCGCGCCGCCGCGTCGCGGCGCGGACAGCTCGATCTCCTGGCCGCGCTCGGGCCGGACCGGATCGTGCGCGAGCTAAGCCGCCTCGAGACAGACCGTGCGCCGCCCACGGCGCCGCCGACGCAGCCTGTGCTGCCGCACATGGTCATGCCCGACCACCACGATGTGCGCGCCAGCGACGTGATCGCGCGGCGCCTGCGCGGCACCCTGGCCGCGGCGGCCGAACGCGGGCCGGCCGATTTCCCGGACCTGCTGCTGATCCCCGGCGTGGGCGCCCGCACGGTGCGGGCCCTGGCGATGGTCGCCGAGGTCGTGCACGGCGCGCCCTACCGCTTCAGCGATCCGGCGCGCTTCTCGCTGGCGCATGGCGGCAAGGACCGGCACCCCTTCCCGGTGCCGCTCCGCGTCTACGACCAGACGATCGGGGTGCTGAAATCCGCCGTCCACAACGCGAGGCTCGGCCGCGAGGAAGAGCTGGGCGCGTTGAAGCGGCTCGACGAGCAGGCGCGGCGGCTCGAGCGCCATGCCGCGGATTCTCAGACAGGGGGTCCATCCGTTGAGCAGCACATCGCCGACGAACGGGCGGCCGCGCACGCTTATGGCGGGCGCTCGGTGTTCGGATGGGAGCAGCCGCCAGCGCCGCAATCCGGCAAGACACCGCTCGCGAAGCAGGCGGGCTAGGACGCGTTCCGTTTAGGTGGCCTCGAATGAATCACTTCTCCCACCACCGGGAGGGTCTAGGCTTGCGCGGCAGGGCGGTCAGCGCATCACACCCTCGCCCCCGTCGGCCTCCGACCAGATGAATTCGACGCCCGCCTCTTCGCACGCCGCCTGAATCCGCCGCCGCGTGGATGCCCGCACCGTGCCGCCCGATTCGAACATCGTCACGGTCATCCTGACGACCCTGGCGTGCTGCGCCAGGCGCATCTGTGTCCAGTTCAACAGCGCCCGCGCCGCCCGGCACTGCGCGGGCGTCATTATGCGTCCGCGCTTTACCGCCTCCGCCACCACCACTCCGATTTCGTTGTTGCCGTTACTTTAGGCGGTTGCGCGGCGGCGACGTACGTCTAACGCGTACTGTTCTACCTCAATTGGCCCCCACTGCAGTCGCAGCATAAGTTACTCATTGGGTGCAGAAGAGTGGCGCCGCCGCATTGACCGACCGACCCGGCGGTTTTCGCATGAATCTCGACGCCGCCGAGTTGCGTCGCCGCGCACAGGAATATCGGGCGAGAGCGGCGACCGCGTCTTTCCTGCTCCGCGACGAATATCTCCCGATGGCCAACACGTTTGACGACGTCGCCGAAGAGCTCGAACGGTGGGAGGCCCGGTATGGAAAGGCCTCAGGCCGCGGCCACCGTCTCCGGTTCGCCGGCACTGATCCCGGCAAGCACCTGGCCCTCGAGTTCCGCCTCGGGGCGTGCCGGCCAGAGCAGCCATGAATCCCGGAACAGGTCGGGAGTCGCCCCGGCGACGAACTCGCGCTGCATATCGCCAAGCGCGACGAAGCTCCAGACCACATAGGCGGTGATCGCGTCGATGCGCGATTCAATGATCGAAAGGTTGAGCGTGAATCCGACCGTGGGCGCGCCCCTGCTGGGCGGCTCGTCTTGGTTTTGCTTCACGTCGCGCATTTTCCCCTCTTCGTATTTGTTGTTGTGCACGCAAGTATTCGGCTCGCGACTCCGCGGGCGAGTGACCAACCCGTGATGGATTGTCAGCCACCGCGAGCGTCTGCCGGGCGCGATGGGGCATTTTGCGTGAAACCTTCTGCGCGGATTATCTTGAGCCGCGCGATCCAAAATTCGCGGCGCTTGTCAAATTCAAGCGGCATCGCGCGCCGCGGAATGCCTCACCGTCACGGCGCTTCGACTGATCGCCGGCGGAGCGGAATGCCAGTCCAGCACAAGAACTGCTTTAGAACATCGGGCGCAAAATGGGACCGCAAGCTATTCCCGTCGCGCGGCTGCGAGCGACGTTGAGGAAGCGCTCGCGGCCGAAACGGCGCCGCAGATGATGCGAGATCGCGCGCTTAGATGCGCAGAGATCCCGCCGCGCGTTTGACGCGAGTCCAAAGCCTGTGGCCGGCACCGCGCGAAGCTGCTTCCGGCACGTCGCGGCGCGGGCGGTAGCCGACCACATTCCCTTTGAGTCGCGCCAGCCCGACCGCGTGAACGGCGGCTCGGGTCGGCGTGGGCGTCCGTTTCGACAGCATCAACATAAAGGGCAGCAGCAACATCGTCGTGACCTTCCTCGCCGCCTTACGCTTTCTTCAGCTGCGACGTATCGATCGGCAGCGCACGGATACGCTTTCCCATGGCGGCAAAAATCGCGTTGCAGAGCGCTGGCGCGATCGGCGGGACACCCGGCTCGCCGACCCCGCCGGGCACTTCGTCACTGGCGACGATGTGAGCATGCGTGTCGGGGGTGATGTCGATCCGCGCGACGGCGTAGTCAGGGAAATTACTCTGCTCGACCTTGCCGTCCTTCATCGTGATGCTGCTGTAGAGCGCGTTGCTCAGACCCATGATCGCCGCCCCTTCCAGCTGCGCCCGCACGCGGTCCGGGTTTACCACCGTGCCGCAGTCGATGGCCATGTCGACGCGCGGAATGGTGAGATCGCCATTGTCGGCCACCGCCACCTGCACCACCGCGGCCACGATGCTGTTGAAGCTGCGGTGCACCGCGAGGCCGCGCCCGTGCCGTGGTGGCAAGGCGCCGCCCCAGCCGGCTTCCTTCGCGACGCGGTCGAGGACGACACGGATCCGACCGATGTCGATCGGATAGGCGTCGATCGGGTCGCCGTAGTTCGGGTAATCGACTCCCATCGCCTTGAGATCGATGTGGCGTGAGGGACCAAGCAGCTCGCGCAAATAGGCCAGCGGATCGCGACCCGCCGCCGCGGCCAGCTCGTCGGCGAACGAGCACACTGCGAACGCGTGTGGAATGTTGTAGACGGAGCGGTACCATCCGATGCGCACATGCGCGTCGGCCGCTCCGTTCTCGCACCGCACGTTCGATATGGCATAGGGCATGTCGACCACACCCTGGCCGAGCTCGCCCGCGTTCCCATACCTGACGTTCGGCTGAAACGTCGAGGCGATCGACGGAAATGCGGTGCGGTGCAGCCAGGCGACCGCGCGTCCGTTCGCGTCGAGCCCACCCTCGAGGTGCTGGGCGCAGACCGCGTGGAAGTAATCGTTGCGGATCTCGTCCTCGCGGGTCCAGGTGACCTTCACCGGCGCTCCGACCTTCTGCGACAGCACCGCCGCCTCGGCAATGAAGTCCGGCTTCGACTTGCGGCCAAAACCGCCGCCCAGCAGGGTGACGTTGATCGTCACCGCGCTCTCGTCGAAGCCGAGGACCTGCGCCACGGTCTTTTTCGCGGTCTGCGGGTCCTGGGTGGGCGCCCAGATCTCACAGCGTTTGCCGTCCACTCGGGCCACCGCGGCCGGCGCCTCCATCGGCGCATGTGCGTAATGCGGCACGTAGTAGTCCGCTTCGACCCGGTGAGCCGACGTCGCGAGCGCGCCCGCGACGTCGCCGTTGTTTCGGGCGACATGGCCGTCAGCCCGGGCGCTTGCCTCGAGCTCCGCGCGATACTTCGCCGAATCGTATCCGGCATTGGGGCCGAAGTCCCACTCCACCTTCAGCCGCTCCCGCGCCTGCTGCGCCGCCCAGGTGTTGGTCGCGATCACGGCGAGTCCGCCGAGCGGGCGAAAGCCGGACGGGATCGGCGCCGGTTCGATCTCCACGACCTGCTCGACGCCGGCCACCGCGCGCGCTTCCGTCGCATCGTGCGATTTGACCTTGCCGCCATAGACCGGGCACCGCTCGATGGACACGTACTTCATGCCGGGCAGCCGGACGTCGATGCCGTATTTCGCCGTGCCATGGATGATGTCCTGCAGATCGACGACCGGCAGCGGCTTGCCGACATAGCGGCGCTCTGCCGCGCTCTTCAAGCGCAGGCGGTCCGGCGGGGGGGCCGGCAGGCCGGCGGCAACCCGCACCAAGCCGCCGAACGGCAGACGCCGGTTCGTTGGCACATGGACCACGTAGTGGTTGCGGGCCCGGCATTCGCCCACCGGGACCTTCCACGTCGCCGCGGCGGACTCTTCGAGCATCTGGCGCGCCGCAGCGCCGGCCTGACGCATCGGCTCGAAGAAGTGGCGCACGCTGCGGGAGCCGTCGGTGTTCTGGTCACCGTACTTCGCATCGCCCTGCGCCTGCACGATGCGCACCTTTTGCCAGTCCGCCTCGAGCTCGTCCGCCAGCACCATCGGCAGCCCGGTACGGATTCCGGTGCCCATCTCCGACCGGTGGGCCGTGATGGTCACGGTCCCGCTCTCGTCGATGCTGAGATACACGTTGGGCGACAGCGGCCGGAGCGGTGCGGCATAGGCGCTGCGCGGGCGCCAGACTGGATCGAGTTCAAGCTCGAGCACGAAAACGGCCGCGCCGGCGGCGATCATGAACGAGCGCCGGCTGACGTTTTTCAGCATGGTCACACGGCCTCCGCCGCCGACTTGATGGCAGCTCGAATGCGCTGATACGTGCCGCAACGGCAGATGTTCCCGGACATGGCGTCGACGATCTGCCGGTCGGTCGGCTTCGGCGTCTGCTTGAGCAGCGCCGCCGCTTGCATGATCTGTCCGGGCTGACAGTAGCCGCATTGCGGGACATTGGCGGCTGCCCACGCGCGCTGCACGGGGTGATCGCCATGGGCGCCGAGGCCCTCGATGGTGGTGATCTCCTTGCCCGCCGCGTCGGCCACGGAGGTGATGCAGGACCGGACCGCCGCGCCGTCGAGATGGATGGTGCAGGCGCCACACGCGCCGACGCCGCAGCCGTACTTTGTTCCGGTCAGGCCGACGATGTCGCGCAACACCCAGAGTACGGGCATGTCATCGGACACGTGGAGATCGTACGTCCTGCCGTTGACGCGAACAGAAGGCATGTGCGGAGCACCTTTTCGTCAGTTGTGGGCTTGATAGGCCGTCGGCTGGGTGGGCTCGGCGGGGACCCTGCCGATCAGGCGGACCGCTTGGGCCAGCGTGTCGGCGCCCTCGACGAACCTGCCGTGGCGGCAGAGCGCCATGCCCTGCGTCGCGATGGATCGCGCCGTGTCGTCAACCCGTTCCGGCTGGGCTGCACGCGTGAACTGGTCCATCAGGGCCGTGCAGCGGGCGGCCTCGATGGAGACCGGAGCGACCGGTGGATGGCGGTCGGCCGCCATCGCGCTGCCGGTGGCCATCGCAAGGGCGCCGGCGAGTGCAGCGGCCCGCGTACGATTGAAGCGAACAAGGCCGACCCAGGTTTGTCCGGTCATGAGTCACCTCACGCGGCGCGGGCGCGGATCGGGGGCGCCATGAACTGCGGACCGATCGCGTCATGGACATGGGCCTGCAGGATGCGCTCGATCTCCTGCTTCGCATCGGGGGTCAACTTCCAGCCCATCGCTTCGTCGACGGCCTCGAGCTGCTGCGGCTTCCGGGCACCCCATAATGCCACCGTCGGACCCTGATCCAGGACCCAGCGGACGGCGAGAGCCAGCACGCTCTTGCCGAACTCGGCGCGGGCAAACCGGTCGAGCTCAGCGACCGCGGCGAGATATTGGGCAAAGCGCGGCGGCTGAAACTTCGGATCGTTGCGGCGGAGATCGTCGCCCTCGAAGCGGGTCGATGCCTTCATCTTGCCGCTCAGCAGGCCGCGGCAGAGCGCGCCGTAGGCGAGAACGGTCAATTTGTGACTGCGCGCGAACGGAAGGACGTCGCGCTCGGCGTCGCGCTCGAACAGGTTGAGCGGCGGCTGGACGGTGGCGACGGGCGTGTATTTGCCGAACAGCTCGATCTGCCGCGGCGTGAAGTTGCTGACGCCCACGGCCCGGATCTTGCCGGCCCGGCGCAGGCGTTCGATCGCCGACGCTGTCTCGTGCAACGGGACCCGAGAATCCGGCCAGTGGACCTGATAGATGTCGATGACGTCGGTCTTCAGGCGGCGCAAAGATGCATCGATCTCCTCGACGATGCGCGTCGGGCTGGAGTTGCGAAACACCTTCCCGTCCTGCCAGTCGAGACCCACCTTGGTGGCCACGATCGCGCGATGGCGGGCACCGGCGGTGCTTAAGGCCTTGCCGACGATTTCCTCCGCCTGGCCGAATCCATAGACCGGCGCTGTGTCGATCAGCGTGATGCCCCGGTCGAGTGCTGCGTGAATGGTGCGGATGGCTTCTTGCTCATCGGTGCCGCCCCACATCCAGCCGCCGATGGCCCACGTGCCGAGACCGATTCGCGAGGCGGCGAGTCCCAGGCCCTTGATCGAAATGGTTTCCATGTTTCTCGCTCCAACAGAGTAGGAAGCGACCTCAGGACCCCCGCCGGCGGATCGTCCGCCGTCGCAGCGCTTCGATGCTTGCCATATAGGGGGAGGCCGGGTCAGGCGATTGGCAAACGTTGCCACTATTGGCTAAAGCTTGCGAAATCCAGCGGACCGCTCTGGAAAACAATTTTCTGGATAACAATTTTTTTAACGAGCGCCCATGGCGGATCAGATTTGCGTTACCGGCATGCCGGACCGCTCGTCAACGCCCGTGTAAGTGCATAAGTAGGCGACAAGCAAGGCTGAGGGAGGAACGCCGGGCATCGCATCACCAGCTGGATGTGGCGAAGCGGATCATGAGCGATAATGTCCTTCCGATCGTCTTGTTCTCTCCTGACAGCGTTGTCAGGTTCTCTCCCGAAAACATCGTCAGGCGACGCAGCGCCTCGTGGCGCGGCTTCGGCGTGGAAATCATTCAGGCGGTGGAGCAGAAGCCGTTCGAATACGGGTTCCGCGCCCAGTGCCACCTTCTCGTCGCGACCGAGCGGGCGGAGCGCTTCGAAGGCGAGACGTCGATCGACGGCGCGCTGAGGTCGACCCGCCGGGAGTTCAGCCGCAAGCTCACTCTGGTTCCGGCCGGGTGCGAGTATTACGGCTGGCAAAACCCGCGCGTGCTCACCCGAACGATGTATTTCTATATCGATCCGGCGGGACCGCTCGTGGCACCCGAATTGCGCTTCTCCGACATCCCCTTCGAGCCGCGCCTGTTCTTCGAAGACGCGGCATTGTGGGAGACGACCCGCAAGCTGAAGCACCTGGTCGAGGGCATGCATGCCGACGACCAGGCCTACGCCGAATCATTGAGCGTCGTCCTGGCGCACGAGCTGATCCGGCTGAACTCCGGCCTTTCCGCGAAAGTGCCCGCGGTCCGCGGCGGGCTTGCGGCGTGGCAGAAGAAGGCCGTCGAAGACTACATCAGCGCGCATCTGACCGAGACGATCCCGCTCGACGATCTCGCCGGAATCGCGCGGCTAAGCCCGTTTCATTTCTCACGGGCGTTCAAGCAGAGCTTCGGCCTGCCGCCGCACCGCTATCACATGCACCGGCGCATCGAGCACGCCAAGGGGCTGCTCGTGAGACCCGGCGTCACGGTGACTGAAGTCGGGATTCGACTCGGCTTCTCCGACACCAGCTCGTTCAGCGTCGCCTTCCGGCGATTCACCGGCACCACCCCGGGGGCCTACCGGCGGAGCGCCGCGTAACCCGCAGATCCTGGCGATACCCCTCAGATCAGCGACTGCGTGTCGCCGTCGGCGGCCAGCGCCTGGCCGGAGACGTTGTGGCCAGCGTCGGCGCACACGAACAGGATCATGTTGGCGATATCCTGCTCCGTGACCATGCGGCCGAGCGACGCCTGGCTCACATATTTCTTCTCCATCTCGGCGTAGGGAACGCCCAGCGACTTGGCCTTGGCGTCGATGACGCGCCGGATGCGCGGCCCGTCGACCGCGCCCGGCAGGATCGCGTTGACGCGGATCTTGTCCAGACCCAGCTCCA
Source organism: Alphaproteobacteria bacterium (assembly GCA_036394195.1). Lineage (GTDB taxonomy): Bacteria > Pseudomonadota > Alphaproteobacteria > CACIAM-22H2 > CACIAM-22H2 > DATJPD01. Next base: position 25,500 of record DASWFO010000324.1, read on the forward strand.
TGGCGAGGCTTTTGGTGAATCCGACCACCGCCCATTTCGACGACGAATAAGGCGTGCGGCGCGGAAAGCCGAACCGTCCTGCGGCCGATGACAGGTTGACGATCGAGCCGCCGCCGGCCTTGCGCAGCAGCGGCACCGCGCGGCGGGCGCAGAGGAACTGGCCGGTGATGTTCACCGCCAAGGTGCGCTCCCAGTCGGCGAGCGTCAGCTCCTCGACCGGTCCGGTCGGGCCGGCGATGCCGGCGTTGTTCACCAGGATATCCAGGCCGCCGAGAAATTTCTGCGCCTCGGCGAACAGGCGGTCGACCTGCTTCTCGTCCGAGACGTCCGCCAGCGTCGCGCCGATCCCGGGATTGTCCTTAGCGAACGCGTCGAGCGCCGCCTTGTCGACATCGCAGACGAACACGCGGGCGCCCTCGCCGGCAAAGCTGCGCGCCGTCACCCGGCCGATTCCGGATGCGCCCGCCGTGATCAGCACCCGTTTGCCGCTCAACGCGAGGTCCATAGGTCCTCCCTCCGACTTGTTTTGGCGATCATGCCACGGTCTTGCGAGCGCGGTACAGGCCTGCAAGACTGCCGCGGTGGACACGACATCCGATACGCCGCGCCCGGTCGGCGCGTTCGATTACATCATCGTCGGCGCGGGCTCGGCCGGCTGCGTGCTGGCGAACCGGCTCTCCGTCGACCCGTCGGTGAAGGTCTTGCTGCTCGAGGCCGGTGGGCGGGATAACTATCTCTGGATCCACATCCCGATCGGCTATCTCTACACACAGAACAACCCGCGCACCGACTGGTGCTTCAAGACCGATGCCGAGCCGGGGCTGAACGGCCGCGCGCTCAACTATCCGCGCGGGCGGGTGCTGGGCGGCTGCTCGGCGATCAACGGCATGATCTACATGCGCGGCCAGGCGCGCGACTACGATCTGTGGCGGCAGCTCGGCAACGCCGGCTGGTCGTGGGACGACGTCCTGCCCTATTTCCGCCGTCACGAGGACCACTGTGACGGCGAGACCGAGCATCACGGCGCCGGCGGCGAGTGGCGGGTCGAGCAGATGCGCCTGTCGTGGGAGATCCTCGACGCGTTCCGCGCCGCCGCGGCGGAGGTTGGCATTCCCAACGTTCCCGATTTCAACCGCGGCGACAACGCGGGCTGCGGCTATTTCGAGGTGAACCAGAAACGCGGTGTGCGCTGGACGACCGCCAAGGCGTTCCTCCGCCCGGCGTTGAAGCGGCCGAACCTGACGCTGATGATCCACGCACAGGTGAAATCGCTGCGGCTCGACGGCCGGCGCGTCGCCGGCGTCGAATTCTGGCGCGAGGGCGAGCTCTGCACTGCCGAGGTGCTCGGCGAGGTGATCCTCGCCGCCGGTGCCGTCGGCTCGCCGCAGCTGCTGCAGGTGTCCGGCATCGGGCCGGCGGCGCTGCTGACGCAATACGGCGTGCCCGTGACGCACGACCTGCCCGGCGTCGGCGAGAACCTGCAGGACCATCTGCAAGTCCGCACCGTATATAAAGTGCAGAACACCCGCACGTTGAACGAGCAGGCGAACCGCCTGCTTGGGCGGGTCGGCATGGGCTTGCAATATTTCCTGATGCGGCGTGGGCCGCTGACGATGGCGCCCAGCCAGCTCGGTGCGTTCGCGAGGAGCGACGGCTCGCGCGAAACGCCGAACCTGCAGTATCACATCCAGCCGCTCAGTCTCGACAAGTTCGGCGATCCCCTGCACCCGTTCGGTGCCTTCACCGCCTCGGTCGCCAATTTGCGCCCGACCAGTCGCGGCCATGTCCGGATCAAGAGTCCCGACCCGCGCGCCCATCCGGCGATCCGGCCGAACTATCTTGTAACGCCCGAGGATCGCCGCGTCGCCGCGGACTCGATCCGCCTCACCCGCCGCATCTGCGGCGCCAAGGCGATGGCGAAGTTCGCGCCCGAGGAATTCCGGCCGGGGCCGCAGCTCGCATCCGACGAAGAGCTGGCGCGGGCCGCGGGCGATATCGGCACGACGATCTTCCACCCGGTGGGCACCTGCAAGATGGGCCCCGATCCGCTGGCGGTGGTCGACGAGCGGCTGCGCGTGCACGGCATTGGAGGGCTCCGCGTCGTCGACGCCTCCGTCATGCCGACCATCACCTCCGGCAACACGAACGCCCCGACCATGATGATCGCCGAAAAAGGTGCCGACATGATCCTGAAGGACCGCCGCGCGATGGCCTAGCAGGCTATCCTCATGCCCGAACTGCCCGACGTCGAGAACTACACGCGCTATTTCAAGCGCCACGCGCTGCGCAAGACCGTCACCGGCGTGCACGTGGGCGACCGGCGCGCCTTGGCGAAGGTCTCGCCGGAGACCCTGCGAAAGCGCGCCCTCGGCTCCCAGTTCAGCGAGGCCCGCCGGCACGGCAAGCACCTCCTGGCCCGGCTGAGCAAGGGCGGCTGGATCACCATGCATTTCGGGATGACCGGCTATCTCGCGTGGTTCAAGGACGGCGACCCAGACCCGCGCTATGACCGGGTGCGCTTCGATTTCGGCAAGGCCGGCCATCTCGCCTTCGTCGATCCGCGGCTGTTCGGCCGGGTCGGCTTGGTCGAGGATGCCGACGCGTTCATTGCCCAGCAGCGCCTCGGGCCCGACGCGCTCGACCCTCACTTCACCTTCGAGCGCTTCAAGGAGGCGCTGCGCGGCCGGGGCACGCTGAAAGCCGTGCTGATGGACCAGAGCCGCATCGCCGGAATCGGCAACATCTACGCCGATGAGATCCTGTTCCAGGCGCGGTTGCACCCGCTGACCGACGTCCGCCGTCTCACACCGGCGCAGATGAAGGCGCTCTACACCGCCATGCGGCGCGTGCTGAAGGTCGCGATCGCCGCTGGCGCCGGCGCCGAGCACTTCACCCACCGCCTGCCGAAGAGCTATCTGCTGCGCCAGCGCGAGAAAGGCGGCAAATGTCCGCGCAACCACGGCCCGCTGAAGGTGATCACGGCGGCCGGCCGGACGACATATTTCTGCCCGGTGTGTCAGAAAAAGGCGTAGCCGCTCCGAAGCCCCTCTACCACGAAGTGGGAGAGGGAGGGGCCCACCGCGAAGCGGTGGGAGCAACTGTGTCTATCAGGCGTTCGCATGGTTCCATGGCTGATCGTCCCTGACCATGGCGTTGAGGGTGACGAGCATTTTGCGCATCAGCGCGACGGTAGCCACTTTGGGTGCTTTACCGGCTGCGATCAGGCGCCGGTAGTACAGGCCAAGCGGCGATTTGCTTAGGGCAGCCGCGCGCGCTGCCATGTAGAGCGTTGTACGAACCGCGGCCCGGCCGCCGGCGATGGATCGGGTTCCTCTGAGCTTGCCGCTGTCGTGATCGAAGGGAGCCAGGCCGACAAGGG
>DASWFO010000325.1:0-1667 GCA_036394195.1 Alphaproteobacteria bacterium
GCTGGCGGCCGATGCGACGCGAGTAGAACAACCCTTCGCCGCCACAGTTTACCTGATTGCAGTCGACGGCGAACTTGTAGACGCCGGTGCCCTCGAGGAAGAACGGCCGCTTCTCCTGGAAGAACGTCTCGAACGCCGACAGGTTCAAGACGGCGGGGTCGGCCTCCACCTGCCCGAAGTCCGGATTGACGGTGCCGTCGAGCGTGTAGTTGGACGTGACGCCGTACTTGAAGTCGGCGCCGCCGCTGAAGCTCTGGTGCCGATCGAACCCCGTGGCCGTCTGCAGCGGCGCATTCTTGGCGACGGTGTACGGTGTGACATCGAGGCGGCGCGGCGCCGGGATGTCGTCGATGCCCGTGAGGTCGCCCAACTGCGACATGAAGCCGATTTGCGACGGGCGGTACGCCGGCCACGCGACGCGCTCCTTGTAACGTTCGATATCGCGCCAAATCGCGAACCCGAACGTGTGAGTCTTGGCGGGCGCGAAGCGTAGCTGCGACAGCGGCACGCGAAACTCGGCGGTCCAGCCGAGTGAGTCCACGCGTGTGGCTACGTCCCACACACCATCCCAGGATTGGTCTTCGTTGTTGTCGTCATATACGGCGTAATCGCGCTTCACGCCCCCCGGGCTCACGGCGAACTCGTAGCCGGTGCGCCGATCGTGGTAGGCGTCGATCATGATCTTGAGCTGATCGGTGGGCGGGCGCACGTCACGCCGCGCGAGTGCGCTGGAGATGGTGCGCGGCTCCGGGTCGTATGCCCGGATGAACACGTAGAGATTGTGGTCGTCGTAGGCGACCTTGGCCTCGGTCCGATACCGGGCCGCGGCGCCCTCCGTTGGAGTGAACTCGGTGAAGCCGGTGATGGCGGGCGCGGTGGCCCAGATGGCGTCGTCGTCGCGGCCGTCCAGGACGACCGGTACCGCCGCGCGGACCGCGACAGCGGTGGTGGCCGCCGTTCCCGCGCTGGCGCGAGAGCCGGTGGCCGCGGGGCCGGGGGCACCCTGCAGCAGCGCGAAGGCGGCAACAATCGTGGCGCTATGGATCATGGCGTGCCCAAGATACGGTCACGTCTTTCGACACGTTTCGACCTAAAAGGGTTGCATTGCGTCAGGAAACGATGGCGGCGGACCCGAGCAATACCCGGCGCGCCGCGTCGAGCACCCGCTGCTGCGCCTCGGCCAACGAGACGTCGAGCGACGCGCCGGCGGCTTTCTTGTGCCCGCCGCCGCCGAACTGCTGGGCCAGCGCCGCGACGTCCACCGCGCCCATGGACCGGAACGACACCTTGATCCGCCCGTTGGCGATCTGGCGAAACAATAATGCCAGCCGGACACCGGCGATCGACCGCGGGAATTCGACGATGCCGTCGAGATCGTCGGCCGTGGCCGCGAAGCGCTCCAGCGCGCCGGGCGGGACCGTGACCCAGGCGAGGCCGACGTCCCCCTCGACCACCAGCGTCTGCAGCACCTCCGCGGTGAGCCGGATACGGCCTTCGGGAGCGCTGGCATACACGGCCTCGTAAATCGATTCGGGATCGACGCCGCCCTCGAGCAGGGCGCCCGCCACCCGCAGCGCGCGCGGCGACGTGTTGGAGAAGCGGAAGCCGCCGGTGTCGGTGAGAATCCCCACGTACAACGCCCGCGCGGCGTCCGCGGTGATCGGCCA
>DASWFO010000326.1:0-11499 GCA_036394195.1 Alphaproteobacteria bacterium
GTGCTGGGCGTGGTCCTGGGCAGGGTAAAGCTGGTGAATGAGCTGCTCGACCCGGTGATCGAGCTGCTGCGCTACCTGTCGCCCACCGCCATGATCCCGATCGCGGTGATCTGGTTCGGCATCGGCGAGATGTCGAAATACTTCCTGATCTTCTGGGGCACGTTCTTCATCGTCCTGATCAACACCACCGCGGGCGTGATGCGCGCCCCGGTCATCCGCCAGCGCGCCGCCGAATGCCTGGGCGCGAGCCGCCTGCAGATCTTCCTCCTGGTCGTCGTGCCGTCCGCGGCCCCCTATATCGTCACCGGCATGCGCATCGCCATGGCGTCGTCGTTCATGAGCATCATCCCCGCGGAGATCCTGGCCGCCGATTCCGGCATCGGCTTCCTGCTGCAGAACTCGTCGATCCTCCTGCAGACCAACCGGATCTTCGTGGCGCTGCTCACCATCTGCCTGCTCGGATTCGTCTTCGACCGCATTTTCCGTATAATCGTGAACCGGATGTTGTCGCGCTACATGGCCTACGTGGCGCTGACCTGACCGCCCAGTCAAAAGCCTGGGGCCGGTCAACCGGGCGGTGAACGGGGGGCCAACCAGGGGAGACTGACATGAATTCACGTCGCATCGGCTTGCACCTGATCGCCGCCGCGGTCGTCGCCGGCCTCGGCCTCGGCGCCGCGCCTGTCTCGGCGCAGGACAAGAAGATCTCGCTGTTCGGCCAGCCGTCGGTGAACAACGATTCGATCTGGATGGCGATCGCCAACGGCTACTTCAAGGAGCAGGGGCTCGACGTCGACTACCGCGTCTTCCCGTCCGGCACCACGGCGTTCCAGACCTTCAAGACCGGCCAGGGCGACATCGTGATGACCGGCGACCTGCCGAGCGTGCAGTACTTCTTCGAGAACCCCGGCCAGTACCAGACGATCGCGGCGATCGAGCGCGACAGCAAGGGCTACGTGGCGGTCACGCGCACGGCGATTACGAAGCCGCAGGACCTGCGCGGCAAGATCGTCGCCACCCGCGTCGGCTCCACCGGGTCGTGGTTCATCTCGGAGTTCCTGACCAAGAACGGCGTCGATCCGAAGAGCGTCACGGTCAAGAACCTCGACACCCAGCTCCTCCCGCCGGCCCTGTGCCGCGGCGACATCGACGCGTTCTTCATCTGGCAGCCGATCGGATCGCGCACCATCGAGATCTGCCCGAACGAGGCGCATGTCCTCTCGGATGCCAGCGGCTATATCCAAGGCTATCTCGTCGCCGGGGCGCGGCCGCAATTCCTGGCCAGCCCCGACGGCGCCGACAAGGTCACGCGCTTCCTGCGCGCGGTGCTGAAGGGACGAGAGAAGGCGGAGAAGGATTTCGCCGCCGTCGCCGCTTATGCCAAGGCGACGTACAGCCTGAGCGAGGCGGCGACGCGCGAGCAATGGGACACCAACCTTAGGCCGATCGCGCTCGACAAGGTCTACTACGGCGATTTCTGCAGCCTCAGCAAATGGGCGCAGGGCGAGAAGATCACCAGCCAGCCGGTGGACTTCACCAAGCTCACCTGGCCCGCCGGCCTGACCGCCATCGACCCCAAACTCGCCGCCGCCCCGCCACCGCCCTGCTGAGGCCTCTGAGGCCCCTCTACCACGAAGTGGGAGAGGGAGGGGCCCGCCGCGAAGCGGCGGGAGGGTGAGGGTATTTGATTTGAACGTGAGAGGGAGGGTCAGAGTCGATTTTTGCTCCGTCATCGCGAGCGGAGCGAATCGATCCAGGCATTTAACCGCGGAGACGCGGAGAGCACGGAGGCAAGAGGGAGTTCCGTCTCCTCTTCATTCTCCGTGCCCTCCGTGTCTCCGTGGTATTTTTCCGGCGGACTGGTCACGGGGGCGCTCAGAACATGAGGATCACTCTCGCGGTCCCGTGCGGTGGAGCGGCGCCCAGCACAAAGATGCCGACCCGCCACGGCCGCGCGGGAGGCGGTCAGGATAAAGGCCGTATCCACACCCGGTGCACCAGGCGTTCGTACTTCGCCTCATCGTAGGGCGTGGCGCGGTGGAGCGTGCACATGTCGTTCCAGATCAGCACGTCGCCGTCCTGCCATTTATGCTTGTAGACGAACCGCGGCTGCGAGGCGTAGGCGATCAGGTCGGTGACCAGCGCCTCGCCTTCTTTCGCGTCCATGCCGACCACGCCCTTGGTCGAGCCGTTGGTGACGAACAGCGCCTTGCGCCCGTCGAGCGGGCTTTTCACCACCACCGGATGGACGATGTCCGGCATGGTGGCGAGCTCTTCGGCGCTGAGCGCCGCGCGGTTGTATTTCCGGATCAGGTGCGCGCGGTTGTGGATGAGCTTGACCGTCGCGAGCTCCGCCTGCCGCGTCGGCGGCAGGGTCGCGAACGCCGCTGCCGTGTCGGCGATTTCGGTATCGGCCCCCTCGGGCGGGCACTCGATGCCGTAGAGAATGGTCGTCAGGCCCAGGGTCGGGTAGGTGGTGCCGTCGGTGTGCCAGGCGCGGCCGGCGTCGCGCACGCCGATTGGCTTGCCGTTCGCCACCTTGTTCGACAGCACGCTGATGCCGGGATAGTCGGGATGCGGCCCGGTGCGGCGCTGCGGGCTGACATGCCCGAGGCGTCCCGCGAGGGCCAGCAGCTGCGGCGGCGTCAGGGTCTGCTTGCGGATGACCACGACCGCGTTCGACCGGCACGCCGCCGCGAAGCCGAGCAGGTCCGCTTCCGGCGCCGTCGCGATGTCGAGACCGGTGATCTCGACTCCGAACGGCTCCAGCGGCCGGGTGTCGAGCTCGCGCGCCATGATCTTCTCGGCTGTCGCACTCATCGCCATCTCCTCGATCGTCTCGCCACACGCGGTCCTGCAGGACGGGAGGCGAGCAAGCGCTATGCCACGGCGGCGCGTGGCGTGGGAGGCCAGGACGGAGTGCGGGGGCCGCATGGCGGCCCAATATTTGAGCGTCCGCCGCTTTTGACGGCAGAACCTTGCCATCCCAACGCCACCGGGTCGCGGCAGGGCCGTTCCGCGATGGCACGCGCCTTGCTGCCCAGAGCCGCATGAGCCGACATCTTACGCGCAGGTCGGTGTTGATCGGCGGCGGTGCCGGGCTGCTGGCCGCACCGGCGCTCGTCCGCGGCGAGGCCGCCCCGCCGAAAGTCCGCTTCACGGCCGGCTGGTCGTTCAGCGGCTCGCACGCCTACATGCTGCACTGCCAGCACAAGGGCTATGCCCGCGAGGCCGGCGCCGACCTGGTCGTGTCGCGCGGCTTCGGCTCCGGGCGCGTCCCGGTCGATATCGCGTCCGGCATTTTCGATCTCGGCTCCGGCGAGATGAGCGCCACCTTGAAGTTCCTGGCCGAGAACCCGGACGCTGACGTGATCGTGGTCGGCATCATCCAGGACACCAACCAGGTGTCGATGACGGTGCGCGCCGACGGCCCGATCATGACGCCGAAGGAGATCGAGGGCCGCACCCTGGCCGCCCCTGACTTCGATGTCGGTCGTCAGCTCTTTCCCGCCTTCGCGCGGGTCGCCGGCATCGACGTCGCCAAGGTGAAGTTCGTGTCGGTGGCGCCGGAGCTGCGCGAGCCGATGCTGGTGCAGAAGCGCGCCGACGGCGTCACCGGCCAGACCTCCAGCACCGCCCTCAGCCTGAAGCGCCTCGGGCTCGACCTGCCGCAGCAGCGCATCTTCTTCTATCGCGACTCCGGCCTCGATCTGTATTCGGAGTGCTACGTCGCGTCGCGGAAATTCGCCGAACGCAATCCGGCGGTGCTCACCGCGGCGTTGACCGGCCTGTTCCGCTCCTATGTCGAGTGCTACCACGACCCGGCCGAAGCGCTGCAGATCCTGAAGCAGGTTGAGCCGCTCACCGACGTCCCGATCGAGGCGGAGCGCATCGCACTGCTCCGCCGAATCCTGCCGCTCGGCGTGATGAAGACGCACGGCCTGTCCACCGTCGATCCGAAGCGCCTCGAGATGTGCATCCGCACCATCGAGGAGGCGTTCGACCTGCCGCACCGGCTCAGCAACGAGCGCGTCTACACCGACTCCTATCTGCCGCCGGCGAAGCTGCGGATGGTATGACCGGCCCGATGGTCGCGCTGGCCGGGGCCGCCGAGACACCGAAATCCGACCCTGCACCCGCGCCCGCCGGCGTAACCCGCGGCTCCTCGCGCGAGGCCGAGATGGCCGCGGCGGCGCGCCGGCGGCGCCGCCTCATTCTGATCCTGCCGTGGCTGGTGTTCGCCTCCCTGCTGCTGGTGTGGGAGGCCGCGGTCTACATCTTCGACGTGCCGCAGTTCGCGCTGCCGGCGCCCTCGGCCATCGTGATCAGCCTCGGCAAATGGTGGACGCCGATCGCCGCCAACGCGCTGCAGACCTTGGAGACGACGCTGCTCGGCTTTGCGATCGCCAATGTCGCCGGCGTCGCGCTGGGCGTCCTCATCGGCTCGTCGTTCCTCGCCTATCACGGGCTCTATCCGCTGCTGATCGCCTTCAACAGCATCCCGAAGGTGGCGGTGGTGCCGATCCTGGTCATCTGGTTCGGGCTCGGCGCCGTTCCGGCGGTCATCACCTCGTTCCTGATCAGCTTCTTTCCGATCGCGGTGAACGTCGCCGCCGGCATCGCGACGGTCGAGCCGGAGCTGCGCGACGTGCTGCGCGCGCTCGGCGCCCGCCCGCTGACCATCGTGCGCAAGATCGGCCTGCCGCGCTCGATGCCGTTCTATTTCGCGAGCCTCAAGGTCGCGATCACCTCGTCCTTCCTCGGCAGCATCCTGGCCGAGACCGTCGCCGGCGAGATGGGCATCGGCCACCTGATGATCGTGGCGTCCAGCCGCTTCGAGGTGCCGCTGATGTTCGCCGGGCTGATCGTGATCGCGGCGCTGAGCGTCACCATGTACACCCTGGCGACCCTGATCGAGCGCCGCACCATCGCCTGGGCCACCCGCGCCCAGGCCGGCTTCGCCGGCCAGGGTTAGCGGACTCCACGCCAGCTTCCCAAAAATTCCCCTCGCCACCCATTCTGATGGGGGGAGAGGTTGGGTGAGGGGGGTGGCGCCGATACACTGGACTGCAAGTGAATGGCGCAGCTCGAACGCCCTCACCCTCCCAGCCCTGACGGGCTGGGCCCCTCCCTCTCCCACTTCGTGGTAGAGGGGCTTTAGCTCACCCCATCCTCAGCACCGGCTTGATCGTCGTCCCCGTGGCCGCGTCCGCCGCCGCCTGGTTGATGTCGGCGAGCTTGTAGAACGTCATGATCTTGTCGACCGGCATCCGGCCCGCCATCAGGTGATCGACCAGGAGCGGGATGAACTCCTGCGGCCGGCTCTCGCCCTGGATGACGCCGCGCACCACGCGGCCGAATTGCAGGAACGGCATCTCGAGGGTGGCCTCGGTGCCGGCGCGGGCACTGCCGAGCAGCACGCAGGTGCCGGCCGGCATCAGCGCCTCGACCGCCTCGCGGAACACCGCCGGCTGCGCCGAGGTTTCGACCGAGAACCGCACGCCTTGGCCGGTGATCTTGCGGATCTCCGCCACGACGTCCGTCCGCCCGGTGTGGTTGATGGTGTGCGTGGCGCCCAGCTCGCGCGCCAGCGTCAGCCGCTGGGCGTGCAGGTCGACGGCGATGATCGGATCGCAGCCCGCGATCTTCGCCGCCATCAGCGCCGACAGCCCGACGGCGCCGACGCCGAACACGACGAGCGCGTCGCCCGGCAGCGGCTTCATCGAGTTGAAGACCGCCCCGGCCCCGGTCTGGCCGCTGCAGGCGAACGGGCCCAGGAGCTCGAGCGGCGCGTCACGCCGCACTTTGACGGCAAACCGTTCGTTGGCGATCGCGTGCGTGGCCAAGGACGATTGCTGGAAGAAGGCGCTGTAGACCGGCTGGCCGTTCTGCCGCATCAGGGTCGAGCCGTCCGGCCGCGTGCCCTTCATCTTCAGGTCGAAATTCTTCTGGCAGTGGCTCTGCATCTGCCGCAGGCAGTTCGGGCAGGCGCCGCACCACGGATACGAGATCACCACGTGATCGCCGGGCGCGAATTTGGTGACCGCACGGCCGACCGCCTCGACCACGCCCGCCCCCTCGTGGCCGTACACCGCCGGATAGGGCGAGTTGAAATAGCCGTCGCGGCCGTGGATGTCGGTCTGGCACATGCCGCTGGCGACGATCTTGACCAGGAGCTCGTCCGGCCGCGGATCGGTCAGCTCCAGCTGCTCGACGCTGAACGCCCCGAATTTCTCCCGCACGACGGCGGCGGTGATCTGTGTCGGCATTAATCCTCGCTTATGTCCCTCATGTCATGGCGACCCCGGCACGAAGCGTCTGGGGGAAACAATCCAGAATCGAATTCAACCACGGAGACACGGAGTTCACGGAGGACAACAACAGATGTCGCTCAGCCAAAACTCCGTGCTCTCCGTGCCTCCGTGGTAAATCTCAGTTGCAAAACTACTTCCCATAAGCCCGCAACTCCCCGTCCTTGAACTCCGGCGGATACACGATCACCTGCTTGTGGCCGCTGATGAACTGTTCGAGCCCGTTGCCCTGGACGTCCTGGAACTGGACCATGATGACGCGCGGCTCCGCCCACTCGCCGAGCTCGTTGAACCTGATGTCGCCGACGATGGTCTTGAACGTGGTCGCGTGGATGTAGTCGGCGAGCCTGCCGTCCTCGAGCGTGCCGGTGGCCGTGATCGCCTGCTGGAGCACCTGCATCGCCGCATAGGCGAAGGGCGGCTGATAGAAGCCCAGCGGATCGACGCCGGCGTCCTTCGCCTGCGCCTGGTAGGTCTTCAGGAACGCCTCGATGCCGGGGAAGTTCATCTTCGGGCTCGGCACAAAGAAATGATAGTTCACCACGCGGTTGAGCTTGTCCGAGAGCTGGGTGATCAGTCCGGCGTATTGCCCGCCGACCATGGCGCCGCCGAAGAGCCGCGTCTTGAGGCCGAGCTCGTTCGCCGCCCGAACCATGCCGACCGAGTCCGGCGGGTAGGAGGCGAGCAGCACCACGTCCGGATTGGTCGCCTGGATGGCGCGAACGACCGGCGTGTAATCGGCGGTTGTCGGCGGATAGACGGCGTCGTAGACGATCTTCAATCCGTATTTCTTCGCGTTCTCGCGTGCCCCGGTGAGCACGTTGTTGGAGAACTCGGCATCGGCGCCGACCAGCGCCACCGTCTTCGGTTCCGGCGTCAGGGTCTTTGCCACCTCGAAGAACGCCTGCGACAGGACGGCTTTAGGGTCGGGCCCGAACGGCGCGCTCTGGAAATAGCGCGGGTACTTGAATTCGATGTTCGAGCCCAGCGCCAGCAGCACCATGATCAGCTTCTTGCGCTCCATCACCTGCGGCATGGCGCCGCCGATCAGGTTGGTCGCGGCCCCCATCAGGATGTCGACCTTGTCGACGTCGATCAGCTTGGCGTAGATGCCGGGCACGGTCGTGACGCTGGTCTGGTCGTCGTAGTAGACGAGCTTCACCGGACGGCCGAGCAGCCCGCCCTTGGCGTTGACCTCCTCGGCCCAGATCTGTTGCGACAGCAGATGCGCCTTGCCGGACGAGGCGAGACCGCCGGTGAGCGACACGCTGAAGCCGATCTTGATCGGCTCCTGCGCCAAGGCCGCGCCCGCGGCCAGCAGCAGCGCGGCGACCGCGATCACCGCCGCGCGGATTCTATGCGAATTCATGATCTCCTCCCCCTGAGATAATCACCACAGCGCCACAGAGCCACGGAGAGCAGACGAGTGTCGTCCTGCCTCTGTGACCTCGGTGTCTCTGTGGTTAATTCCTATGATCCGCCATATTTCTTCGCGAACGCGATCAGCTTTTCGACCGCCGTCTTGGTGTTCGGCGAATTCGGGTTCTCGTTGACGAAGGTGTGGCGCTCGCCCGGGTACAGGGCCAGCTCGATCTCGCCGCCGGCCTGCCGGTACAGGGCGGCGAAGCGCTCGGCCTGCGCCGGCTTGGTCCATTCGTCGTCGGTGCCCTGGAAGACCAGGGCGGGCGGCAGCTTCGCGAGCTTTTCGTGGCGCTCGAGGATGAGCATCGTGTCGCCTTCGCTCATCGCCGCTTCGCTGCCCCAGAACGTGTCGTGGCTCTTGATCAGGTCGGCTTTGCCCTGACGCTGAGCGACCTTGTAGCGGTCGACCGGGTCGAGCACGCCCCAGCCCGAGATCACGAAGGCGAGGCTCGCGTCGACGCCGGCGGCGTCCGGCAGCGCCGTCGCGCTGTAGCGCGGATCGGTCGGGCGCATCGCCGCCAGCAGCACCTGGTGGCCGCCGCTGGACGTGCCGTAGGCGCCGACCCGTTCCGGGGCCGAGCCGAACTCGCGCGCATGCGCTTTCAGCCAGCGGATGGCGAGGTTGATGTCCTGGAGCGAGCCGGGATACGCCGCCTCGGGCGGCATGCGGAAATCGATCGACATGACGACGATGCCGGCCTTGGCCATCGCCGTCGCCGTGTCTTTGTTGTTGAAGCGGTCGCGCGACGTCCAGGCGCCGCCATGCACCTCGACCACCGCCGCGAACGGCCCGGCGCCTTGCGGCCGGTACAGCGTGGCCATCAGCCCGTGCCCGTTCACGTGCTGATACTCGACGTCCTGGACCTGGATCACATAAGCGGGTGGGGCGGGCGGCGCGTCGGCGATCAGCATGGCGAGTTCTCCCGAGCGGTGATTTTCCCCAATTATAGGCCGCCGGCCGCGAAGAGGCGATTCGCCACCGCCCTCATGCTGAGGAGCGTCCTTCGACCGCGGGCCTCACCCTGAGGAGCGAAGCGTCTCGAAGGGCGAGGCCCGCGGCTCAGGATGAGGGCGTCTCGAAGCATGAGGTCTGGTCTTGCGTTTGTGGCCTTGGACTTGCACCCCGCATGCGGACAAGATAGAGGGCGGACAGAGGTAGGGGGATCGCGCCGATGCTGAGGGACGCCGACAACCAGCTGCTGACCCGGACCGGGCCGGGCACGCCGCTGGGCGACCTGTTCCGCCGCTACTGGCTGCCGGTGCTCAAGAGCGCGGAGCTGGAGCCCGACGGCGCCCCCGCGCGGGTGAAGCTGCTCGGCGAGCGCCTGGTGGCGTTTCGCGACACCGCCGGCCGCGTCGGGCTCATGGACGAGTTCTGCGCCCACCGCGGCGTGTCGCTGTGGTTCGGGCGCAACGAGGAGCACGGCCTGCGCTGCCCCTATCACGGCTGGAAATACGATGCGACCGGCCAGTGCGTCGAAGTGCCGTCGGAGCCGGCCGAGAACGGCTTCTGCCGCAAGATCAAGCTCGCCTCCTATCCGTGCCTCGAGCGCGCCGAGCTCGTGTGGGCCTATCTGGGTCCGCCCGCGCTGCAGCCGCCGCCGCCCGAGCTGGCCTGGGTGCCGCTCCCGCCGGCGCAGCGCTTCGTCTCGAAGCGCGTGCAGGACTGCAATTACATGCAGGCCCTGGAGGGCGACCTCGATTCGAGCCACAGCGGCATCCTGCATGCCGGCGCCCTCGACCGCGATCCGCTATTCGCCGGCGCCAAGGGCAACGGCTACGTCGTCAACGATGCGGCTCCCGAGTTCGAAGTGGCCGAGTTCGAAGGCGGGCTCCTGCTCGGCGCGCGGCGGAAGGTCGACGGCGGCCGCTCCTACTGGCGCGTGACGCCGTGGATCGCCCCCGCCTTCACCGTCGTGCCGCTGCGCGGGCAGCATCCGTTCGCGGCGCATGTCTGGGTGCCGATCGATGATGAGACGTGCTGGACCTGGTGCATCAACTTCCATCCGCACCGCGCCCTCACGGTGGACGAGATCGCGGCGATGGAGAACGGCGGCGGCATTCACGCCAAGCTCGTCCCCGGCACCTTCACGACCCTGGCCAACCGGCGCAACGATTACCTGATCGACCGTGCGGCCCAGCGGGCGGGCGCGAATGCGAGCGGCGTCGACGGGGTCGGCATGCAGGACGCGGCGGTGCAGGAAAGCATGGGGCCGATCCCGGACCGGACACGCGAGCACCTGACGTCCACCGACAATGCCATCATCATGGTGCGCCGCCGGCTGCTGGCGCTCGCCACGGCGAACCGGGAGGGCCGGCCATTGCCGGGGTTGACCCCGCGCTCGCAGTGCGTCCGCTCGGCCGAGCTCGAGCTGGCGGACGACGTGCCGTTCGTCGACGGTGCCCGCGACGGGATGTTCGAAGCCGCCGCCAAGATCGCGCCGGTGGCCTGATCGTCGCCGCAAGACGCGGGCATGACGCCGAGAACGGCTATGACTTCGTCTTCTTCTTGCCCTTGTCGCCGCCGCGGCGGCCCGGGCTCTTCCTGACCCCCGGGCTCTTCTTCACCTTGGTCAGAGCCTCGGCCTGAGTCAGGAGGTCGAGCGCCACGCCTTCCAGCACCTCGATCGCCGTGAGGTCCGAAACCGTCTTGGCGATCTCCAGAAGCTGATAAGCGCGCTTGCGCAGATAGGCCGGATCGTCGGGTAACAACGTAACCCCCTTGAGCGCTGACCATGGTACCGACCGCTTCGCCGGACCAATCGCAGCGCGGGAAGAACCTACGCAAATAGGTCGTAAAGGGTACAGGAGTTCCAAAAAACGCAGGCGCCGCCGACTAATTGGGCGTGCGTTACTCAAGTCCATCCAAGCACGTTGCCGATCTTGCGCCATGGCCGCCAAAGCGTTGTGGCAGGCCGGCGAATTTGACCGCAAGCGGCGGAGTGCGCGGCACATGTGGGGCGCCTAGGTTGGTCATCATCGATGGAGGATGACCATGGACAATCACTCGTTTCAGGAGTCGACACCGAGCGCCGGCGCGTCGCTCGAGGTGGAGGAGATCCGGCACGCCGTGGCCACGTGCTCGCTCGGCCACGTGCTGGTGGCGGCGGGCGACGGCGGCGTCTGCGCGATCTTCCTCGGCGACAATCCGGCGGCGCTCGGCGAAGATCTGCGGCACAGTTTTCCGGACGGACACCTCGTGTCGGGTGACGCCCGCTTCGCCGCCGAGTGGGTGGCGCCGGTCGTCCGGCTGATCGAGGCACCCGGAAGCGGCGAGATGCTCGGCCTGCCGCTCACCATCCACGGCTCGCCGCTGCAGCGCCGCGTGTGGGACGCGCTATGCGAGATCCCGTCCGGCGAGACGAGGAGCTATACGCAGGTCGCCAGGCGTCTCGGCCTCGATCGCGGCCCTGGGCCGCGCGACGTCGCGGCCGCTTGTGCCGCCAACAAGCTCGCGGTCGCCATCCCGTGCCACCGGGTGATCGCCGCCGACGGCCGGCTCTCCGGCTATCGCTGGGGCGTCGCGCGCAAAGCCCGCCTGCTCGCCCGCGAGCGCGCCCTCAAAAATGAAACCCTCTCCACCCATTCTGATGGGGGGAGAGGGTAGGGTGAGGGGGGACGCCGAGGTACAGACCGGGATGATACCCGACAGTCTAGACCGGGATGATGGTCGACAGGTCAAAGTGCATCGGGGGGAGGGCCGCCGATGCCATTCTTGGAGACCTGTCGGATGGAAGAACGGGTGCGGATGCTGACGGACTACGAC
>DASWFO010000327.1:0-3885 GCA_036394195.1 Alphaproteobacteria bacterium
GGGTCTGGCGCTCCTGGTTTTTGCCGCCGCCCTGTTCTTTCCGCGGCCCCGCGACGCGGTCGCTCAAGCCCCCGCGGAATGATCCCCGCCGCTACTCGAGCTTGATTCCGGCCCGGGTGATGACCTGGTGCCAGCGCAGGCGCTCCGCCGCGGCGTACGCGCCGAGGTCCTCGGGCGTGCCGCCGGGCAGCTGGACGCTCTGCGCCGCGAAACGCTGGCGCACGTCGGCCGACGCATAAATCTCGTTCGCCTCGCGGTTCAGCCACAGGATGATGGGGCGCGGCGTCTTGGCCGGCGCGAACAGCGCGAACCAGTTGGTCGCCTGCACGTCGGGAAGCCCGACCTCCGCCATGGTCGGCACGTCGGGGAGTGCGCTCACGCGCTGCGGCACCGTCACCGCCAGCGGCCGGACCCGGCCGGCCCGGATATGCTCGGTCACGTTCGGCACCAGGTCGAAGGTCATGCTGACGTGCCCGGCGAGAAGGTCCTGAAGCGCCGGGGCGACACCCTTATAGGGCACGTGGACCAGGTCGACGCCCGCGAACAGCTTGAACTGCTCGCCGGCCAGCATTCCCATGCTGGCCGGACCCGCCGAGGAGAAGGTCAGGGCCCCCGGTTTGGCCTTGGCCAGGGCCACCAGCTCCGCGACCGAGGTCGCCGGCACCGAGGGATGGACGACCAGAACCAGCGGGGCGATCACCATGTGGGCCACCGGCTCGAAGTCGGTGGCGGCATCATAAGGGAGCTGGGCGTCCCGGTTCGGCATGATCGCCAGCGGCTGCTGTGCGCCGATCAGAAGCGTGTAGCCGTCGGGCGCCGCCCGGGCCGCGACCTCGGCGCCGATGATGCCGCCGGCCCCGGGACGGTTGTCGGCGATGACGGGCTGCTTCGTCCGCTCCGTGAGCTTCTGGGCGAAGATCCGGGCCGACAGGTCCGCAAGCCCGCCGGGTGCGGTCGGGACGATGATTCGGATCGGCCGCGACGGGTAATCCTCGCCCGCGGCCGGGCTCACGACAGCGAGCCACGCGGCCAGCGCCGCACCCACCGACAGAGCGATCGCGCGCCGCATCATTCGGGTGTGTAGCGCTTGACGCCTTCGAGCGTGGAAGCGTCCTCGGCGCGGCCGCGCAACTCGATGACGTTGCGGTCGGCGTCGCGGACGAACACCGACACATGACCGTCGGCGCCGAACGACACCGGCCCCTGGGTGATCGCGATCCCGTGCGCTTTGAGGGCGGCCATGGTCTTCGCGATCGAACTCACGCGCAGCGCTACATGGGTATATCCGGCGTATTTCTCCGGCACGTCCATGAGGATGTTCCGCGCCGGATCCCCGGCATTGGCGTTGATGATCAGGTTGATTTCGACGTTGGCGTCGTTGCGGATGATCGCCACGTCGTCATAAGGCACCTTGACGTGCAGCTTGAAGCCCAGGGCATCGTAGAAGGCGAGCGCGCGCTCGAGGTCGCGGACGCGGATGCCGATATGGTCCACCTGCTGGATTGCGATCGTCGGCCGGTCGGTCGTTGCGGCTTGGGTCATCGCTCCCTCCAAACTGGTCGATAGTCTAGGCCGGATCGTCCGGCCGCGGGAGTCCGCGGCTTCGCCGGCGCGCTTACGCGAGCCACGCGATGACAGCGGCCAGCGCCACCACGGCGATCGCCCACGGCCACCACGCGAGTCGCCGCCCGCCGCTCAGCGCCGCGATCGACTCGGGATGGAGCCGCACGCCACCCGAGGCCAGCATCGCCGCCGCCTTCTCGATATTGCCGACGAAGGCGGGCAGCGCTTCGATGCGCGCCAGGGCCTCTTGCGTCGCGACGCGGGCCCGCGCCGCGGGGCCGCGGTTCTGGAGCATCCACTCCTCGATCAAAGGCCGCGCCAGCTCCCACATGTTGAGCTCGGGCGCCAGCGTCCGTCCCACGCCTTCGCAGACCAGCATGCTCTTTTGCAGAAGCAGGAGCTGCGGCTGGGTCTCCATCTGGAACTGCTCGGTCACTTCGAAGAGCTGGGCCAGCAGCCGGGCCAATGAGATTTCGTGGAGCGGCTTGCCGAGGATCGGCTCGGCGATGGCCCGGCAGGCCTGGGAGAAGGCGCCCAGCGACTGGGTGGCCGGCACGAAGCCGGCGCGGAAATGCACCTCCGCGACCGTGGCGTAGTCGCCGGCGAGAAAGCCCATGAGCATGTCGGCCAGCGCGTGGCGCGTCGGCTCGTCGATGTGACCCATGATGCCGAAATCGACCGCGACCAGCGCCCCGTCCGGGGCCACGAACAGGTTCCCGGGGTGCATGTCGGCGTGGAAGAACCCGTCGCGGAAGACCTGGTTGAAGAAGGCGCGGGCGGCGCGGGCGACGATCGCCTGCGGCTCGAAACCGGCCGCCGCGATGGCCGCGCGCTCGTCGATCGAGATGCCGGCGATCCGCGCGGTGGTGAGGACCCGCCGGCTGGTGCGCGCCCAATCGACCTTGGGGACGCGGAAGTCGGGATCGTCGGCGAAGTTCTGGCCGAGCTCGGCGGCCGCGGCGGCTTCGAGCCGCAGGTCCATCTCGATCTTCACCGTGTCTTCGAACGACCGCACCACCGCCACCGGCTTCAGCCGCCGGATCCGCGGCACGTGCCGCTCGAGCAACTGGGCCAGCCACAGGAACAGGTCGATGTCGCGGGCGAACAGCCCCTCCACGCCCGGCCGCAGGATCTTGACCGCCACCTCGGCCCCGTCCGCGGTCCGGGCGAAATGCACTTGCGCGATCGAGGCCGCGGCGACCGGGACGTCGTCGAATTCGGCGAACAGCGCCGCGACGGGCTGGCCAAACTCGGCGGCGACCGTGGTGAGGGCGTCGTCGGCCGGGAACGGCGCCAGCTTATCCTGCAGCGCCGACAGGTCGGTCGCGACGGCTTCGCCGACAAGATCGGCCCGCGTCGACAGCGCCTGGCCGAGCTTGATGAAGCTCGGACCCAGCGCCGTCAGGGCCGCGGCCAAGCGCTGGCCGGGTCGGGGCGGCAGGTCATGGCGCCGCAGGAGCCGGGCCGCGAGCGCCAGGGCCGCCCGCGTCCCCAGCGGATCCAGCCCGCCCACGGCATCATAGCGGGCGAGCGTGATCCCGATCCGGGCCAGCCGCCTGAGGTTACGCAACGCGCGGAACATGGGTTAGAGCGCCATCAGGAACGTGCGTCCGCCGGCGAGCGTTTGGGGTTGGTGTGGCGGCTAAACGCGAGCCGGTCAGAAAAAGTGCTCACTACAGTCTCCACGCGGCGTGGATGGCGGCGATCCCACCCGACAGGTTGCGCACCCGCACGCGCTCGAGGCCGGCGTTGCCGATGCGGCGGGCGAGCTCGGCCTGCGGCGGAAAGCGGCGGATGCTCTCCACGAGATACTGGTAGGCCTCGCGGTCACCGGTCACCATCTCGCCGATCCGCGGCAGGACCCGGAACGAATACACGTCGTACAGCTTGGCGAGCACCGGCAGCACCACAGTGCTGAATTCGAGACAGAAGAACCGGCCGCCCGGTCTCAGCACGCGGCGCGCCTCGGCGAGGGCGGCGTCGATATGCGTGACGTTCCGAAGGCCGAACGCGATCGTGTAGACATCGACGCTGCAGCTGGCGACCGGCAGCCGTTCGGCGTCGCCGACCACCCACGCGAGCCCGTGGAGATCGCCACCGTCCACCGCGCGGTCCCGCCCGACATTCAGCATCTCGGCATTGATGTCGCAGATCACGGCCCGGGCGCCGCCCGCCGCACCGCCGGCCGCCGCTGCTCGACGTGGACAAACTTGCGTCCCGTGAGATGCGGCCGCAAGCCGCGAACCACGGTTTCGACTTCGGGAAGCTCGGGCATGGATGGGCGCTAACCTAGCGAAAAGCGAGGTGCCGCGCTATCTTGCC
>DASWFO010000328.1:0-12433 GCA_036394195.1 Alphaproteobacteria bacterium
GACGTAAAGCCTCTCGAGCGCGTCGAAGCGACGGCGAGCGCCGACCTCGCCATTGACGCCGTTCATCCGTATCGCGGTTGGATCTGGATCGGCGTATTCGCCGCCGCTGCCAGCTGGTGGGGCGTGGTCGGGCTTGGCATCCACGCTGTGCTGGAGTAATTGCGGCCCGCTCGCGGCGCCGATTCGCGCCTGTCGCGTGCCGCGCCACCCACGAGCAGCGACAAAGCCGCCGGGCCGGTCGCACCGGCCCATAACGACCGCTCAGGCCTCCCCCTCGCTTGAGCAGTCCGCTTGGCGCCCCGCCTTTCGGCGGGGCGCGCTTTTTTAGGCTCTCGATGAGTTAGCGGGCCCGCGGTACCGCTGTGCGGACCGGGCCCTCGCCGCCCAATCGCGACCAAGATGGGAACGTTCGCTCTCGGGTGGCGTTGGAATCGGGCGTTGGCCAAACTTCGCAAACAGAGGAATCCCTATGCGTACATTGATCGTCACGGCCGCGGCGTTGCTCGTCGCTGGCACAGCATTTGCGCAGATGTCGGCCCCATCCGGCGGTTCGTCGTCCGGCAGCTCCTCGTCTCCGAGTATGTCGGGTTCAGGCTCCGGCTCGGGTTCGGGCTACGGCTCGTCCACCACAAATCCGCAGCAGAGCCAGGCTCCCGACCGCAACCGGAATCGGAACCGCGATATGAATAATTCGACCGGCACCTCGGGCTCCGGCTCGATGGGTGGCTCAGGCTCCGGCTCGATGGGCGGCTCCGGCTCGCGCTCGGACTCGATGGGCGGCTCCGGCTCGACCGGCGGCTCCGGCTCGACGCGCTGAGCTCTCCGCTCGCAACGAAAATGCCGCTCCGGCTCGCCCGGGGCGGCATTTTTTCTGTCCGCTTGATCCCTAAAGGACGCGGATCTCACAAAGCTGGAATTGGACGCGCGATCCGTCGTGGTGGGCCTGCAGCCCGATATGGCCGCTCGACCGGCGCCGTCCGTGCTCGAGCCGGGAGACCGGGACGTCGTTGAGGGTGACCTCGATCGAGGGACCCTGCGCGGCAATCTCGAAATCGTTCCAGATGCCGACCGGCGCGGACGCGTTGGCGATCGCCGGCGCCAGCCCATAGATCGCACCCGTCCGATGCAAGGGGCTGTCGAGCGTCTCGGTGGCGGGGTCGACGCCGCGGTCGTCGATCTGGATTTCGTAGCCCTCGTCGATCGCCGGCTGGATGTCGTTGGCCAGCGCCGGAATGCGGATGAACACGCCCGAGTTGTCGTGGCCGTCCACGAGGCGCCAGCGGACGCGCAACACGAAGTCGGCGAATTCCTGGTCGGCGTACCACAGGATGCCGGGGCCGCCGAAGCTCTCGATCCAGTCCTCCTTCGGCGAAAAGCCGCCGGCGCCGGCCATCCGCCAACCGGTCAGCTCCGGCGTCAGGAGCGACTTGTATTCCTTGGCGATGATCATGGCTGGGGAGCGCAAGAGCCGGCTGGCAAGCCGGCCGTTGCCACCGCCACTACTTCTTCTTCCGGTCGCGGTCGGGCCGCGAGGGCTTCGAGACGTGCTTCAGCGCCTCGGCAGCGCTCCCGGCGTCGTCCGTCTTCGTCGCGAGATCGCCCAGCGAGACCACGCCGACCAACTTCTTTTCGCGGTTGATCACCGGGAGGCGGCGGATCTGGCGCGCCTTCATCTTGTTCACCGCCTCTTCCACGTCGTCGTCCTCAAAGACGCAATCGATTTCGCCGGTCATCACGTCGCCGACCTTGGTTTCGCTCGGCGATTGTCCGGCGGCGGTGGCGCGCACGGTGATGTCGCGATCGGTGATGACGCCCTGCAGGCGCTCCCCGTCACAGACGGGCAACGCGCCGACATTGAGATTGTCCATCGTCGCGGCCGCCTTCTGGATCGTGTCCGAAGGCGAGACGGTCTGCACATCGCGAGTCATCACCTCCGCTACGCGCATCAAAACCTCCTATGACAATATGCGTTACGCGCCCACATGCATGGCCACCTTGATCCATCCTTCCGCCCGTTTGTCGAACGCCTTATAGGCGCTGATCGCGTCGTGGAGCGGCTGGACGTGGGACAGGACCTCCGAGGGATCAACCTCACCGGCGCGGACCATGCGCACGAGCTTGGGCAGATAGCGGCGGTGGTGGCAGTTGCCCATGTTGATCGCGAGGTTCTTGTTCATCGCCTCGCCGAGCGGGAAAAATTCCACGGTCTTCGGATAGACGCCGATAACCGACAGCGTTCCAGCCTTCGCCAAGGACGCGACCGCCCAGCGGATCGCCTGCGAGGGGTGGTTGCCCGGATGCCAGTTGCCGTTTTCGGGATGCGTCTTGCGCGCGATCTTCTTCACCTCTTGCTCGCCCTCGGGATCCCGCTTCTTCGGCGATGACGAATCGACGCCGACCGCGTCGATCGCGCGATCCACGCCGATGCCGCCCGTCAGCTCCTTGATCGCCTCGACCGGATCGTCTTCGGCGAAGTTGATGCATTCGGCGCCGAGGGCCGCCGCGCGGTCCAGCCGCGAGCGCACCGCGTCGATGGCGATCACCCGGCCGGCGCTCTTCAGGAACGCCGACACGATCGTGAACAATCCGACCGGCCCGCAACCGAACACCGCCACCGTGTCGCCGGGCGAAATCTCGGCCATATCCGCACCGAAATAGGCCGTCGGAAAGATGTCGGACAGAAGAATCGCCTGGTGATCGTCGATCTCGGGCGGCACCTTGACCAGGCCGACATTGGCAAACGGGATCCGCGCATACTCGGCCTGCAGGCCGTCGAAGGGGCCGGTTTCCGCCGGCCCGCCGAAGAACGCGGTCCCGGCCGTCGGGCCGTTCGGATTGGCATTGTCGCATTGCGCGAAATAGCCGTCGCGGCAGTAGCTGCAATAGCCGCATCCGATCGTCGACGGGATCACCACGCGGTCGCCGGCCTTGAGGTTGTGCACACCCTTGCCGATGTCCTCGACCGCGCCGACGCCTTCGTGCCCGAGGATCGTGCCTTCCTTCATGCCGGGCATGGTCCCGCGCACCATATGCAGGTCGGTCCCGCAGATGGCGGAGGCGGTGATGCGGACGATCGCATCCGAGGGGGCCTTCAGTTTCGGCTCGGGGACGTCTTCGAGCCGGATGTCGCCGACGTCATGAAAAACGACTGCCTTCATCGGAGCACCTCTGGAGAACGAGCGCCCGCGCCGCGTCTGTTCGGAAGATGTGGCTTGGCAACCAGACAATGACTGGAGCCCCCGAAGGTTCCCGGCTCTGGCCCCACCGGAACTATTCCTTGGCGGTGATGTTAAGCCCACAAGAGTTCCCTCACGCGCTGGAGATGACCATGAAACATCTGGCGTTTCGGAATGAGGCACCGCGCCGGGCGCAGGTCGCCACGGCGAGCCGGTCGATGCCCGGCGGACCCGACGGTCTGATCTGGCTGGCGCTCGGCGTCGGATTGACCGCCGCGGGAGTGCTCATCGGCAGCCTCGCCGCCGTGGCCCAGGATGCGGGCGGCAATCGCCCGGCGAACGTGGCGTCGGTACCGGTCAGCACCCAGGAATACGTTCAGAAGTCCGCCGTCACCGACCAGTTCGAGGTCCAGGCGGGCGAGCTCGCGGCCCAGAAGTCGCAGAACCCCGCGGTCCGCGAGTTTGGTCGCCATATGGTCGAAGATCATTCCCAGGCCTCGGCCAGGCTGAAGACCGCGCTCAATTCGGGACACGTCAAAGCCACCGTCCCGAACGGCCTCGACAGCAAACATCAGGAGCTCCTCCAGGAGCTGCGGAAGGAATCGGGCGACCAGTTCGACCAGACTTATTTCCAGGCGCAGCTGCAAGGCCATCGGGACGCGTTGGACCTGCAGCGGGCGTACAGCCAGGCCGGCGATAACGACGCGCTCCGGCAGTACGCCGCCGAAGCAACCCCCATGGTTCAGGAGCATCTCGCCAAGCTGGAGGTCTTGGCCCAGGACCACTTTCACCGCCCGAATGTGCTGGGCTCCGGGAGTTCAGGTGGTGCTGGCGCTCCTTGACCTCACGTCACCGAGCTAGAGGAACCGATCATGGCCAGAGGCAGCAAAGCGAGTTACAGCAGCAAGCAGAAACGGCAGGCCGAGCATATCGAGGAAGGCTACGAGCATCGCGGCGTCTCCGAGGGCGAAGCCGAACGGCGCGCCTGGGCGACGGTCAACAAGATGACCGGCGGCGGCCGCAAAAGCGGATCGGGCCGCGGCACGCGCACGAACAAGGCGCCGGCCCGCAAAGGCGGCCGCCTCGGCGGAGGCGCCGCGGCGCAGCGGCCGAAAGCCACCCGTCAGCGCGCCGCCCGCAAGGCCGCCCGCACGCGCTCCCAGCGCCCCCGCAAGCGCGCTTAGCGCTTCACATCATTGCGAGGAGCCCCCCGGGCCCGGCCCCACCGGTCCCGCCGAAGGCGGGCCGGACGACAGGCTCCGGCCGGCCCGAGGACAGGCTTCGCGACGAAGCAATCCAGGGGTTCGAACGCTTCTCTGGATCGCTTCGCGTCGCTCGCGATGACGCAGTTCAGAGGCCCGCCTGGGTCACGAACTTGGTGTTCAGGTAGGCCTCGATGACCTCCGAGCCGCCCTCCGATCCGTAGCCGGAATCCTTGACCCCGCCGAACGGCACTTCCGGCAGCGCCAGTCCATGGTGGTTGATCGAGATCATCCCGCTTTCGATGGCGCTGCCGACGGCGGCCGCGGTCTTGGCTGACTTCGTATAGGCATACGCCGCGAGGCCGTAGGGCAGCCGGTTGGCTTCGGCGATCACCGCGTCGTAGTCCTTGAACGGCGTGATGGGCGCCAACGGACCGAACGGCTCCTCGTTCATGATCCGCGCCTCGTTCGGCACATCGGTGAGCACCGTCGGCTCGTAGAAGAAACCTTTGTTGCCGATGCGCTTGCCGCCAGTCTGAACCTTGGCGCCCTTGGCCTTCGCGTCGGCGACGAACGCGTCCATCGCCTCGACCCGGCGCGCGTTGGCGAGCGGGCCCATGCGCGTCTCCTTGTCGAGGCCGTCACCGACCTTGAGCGCTTTCGCCGCGGCGACGAACTTGTCAACGAACGAGCCATAAACCTTCTCGTGGACGAGGAACCGCGTCGGCGAGACGCAGACCTGCCCGGCGTTGCGGAATTTGTTCGCCGACAGGATCTTTGCCGCAACGTCGACGTCGGCGTCCTCGAACACGATGGCCGGCGCATGTCCGCCGAGCTCCATGGTCACCCGCTTCATGTGCTTGCCGGCGAGGGCGGCCAGATGCTTGCCGACCGCGGTCGAGCCGGTGAAGGTCACTTTCCGGATGACCGGGTGCGGAATGAGGTATTCGGAGATTTCCGCCGGCACGCCGAACACGAGGTTCAGCACGCCGGGCGGCAGCCCGGCGTCGACATAGGCCTGCACCAGGGCGGCACAAGTCGCCGGCGTCTCCTCGGACGCCTTGATGATGATGGAGCAGCCGGTGGCGATCGCCGCCGAGATCTTGCGCACCGCCTGGTTCATCGGAAAATTCCACGGCGTGAACGCGGCGACCGGACCGACCGGCTCCTTGATCACCAGCTGGTACACGCCCTCGACGCGGGCCGGGATGACGCGGCCGTAGGCGCGCCGGCCTTCTTCGGCGATCCAGTCGATCATGTCGGCGCCGGCCATCGTCTCCATCTTGGCCTCGGCGATCGGCTTGCCCTGCTCCATCGTCATGTTGGCGGCGATGTCGTCGGCGCGGCTGCGGATGAGATCGGCCGCCTTGCGCATCAGCTTGTAGCGGTCGAAGGCCGAGACCTTCTTCCAGGTCTGGAAGCCTTTCGATGCCGCGGCCAACGCGCGGTCGAGGTCCGCCTTCTCGGCGAACGGGACCTGCCCCACGGCCTCGCCGGTCGCCGGATTGAGGATCGGCTGGCTGCGCTTGCCGGCACCCTTGCCCCAGGCGCCGTCGATATACAGCGAAACATCCGGATACATGTCGTGTCCTCCAGGGTTTGAGACCGACTTTACCGGCCCCGGCTGTGCGATCAAGAGCTGCTTAGCCGATGATCTCTGAGATCATGTCCTTATATTCCGCAGTCGTCGGACGATAGGGACTGCGCAGGTTGAAGAAGCTCTGCGCGGCATCCTCGGCCATCTCGTCGAGGTCGCCGGCCGGATAGCCGAGCGCTTTGATATTGGCCGGCAGGCCGACCTTCCGGCTCAAGGCCTCAACCGCGTTCGCGGCGTTCCGCGCACCCATGGCGTCCGCCAGCTGCCGCATCTTCTCGCCGGCATGCGGCTCCAGCGCCCGCAGCACAGCCGGCATGCACAGAGTCACCAGCGTCCCGTGATGCAGGCCGCGGTCGCCGAGCGTGTTGGCGATCGCATGCGCCGGGCCGGCGCCCTTCGAGAGGCTGATCCCGCCCTCAAGCGCCGCCATCATCATCTGCCACCGCGCGTCGCGATCCTTCCCGTCGTTCACCGCCCGCTCGACATGCGCGACGACGCGGCGGACACCGCCCAGCGCCACCGCGTCGACCGGCGGGCTCACGAACACGGACAGATAGCCTTCGATGCAGTGCGTCAGCGCGTCCATGCCCGTGCCGGCGGTGAGACGTGGCGGCAGGCCGATGGTCAGCTCGGGGTCGCAGATCGCCACCTTCGGCACCAGATACGGGCTGCCGATGGAGCGCGAGCGCGCGGTCGCCGTCGGGTGAATGCCGGCCCCGCGCGACGCCTCGCTGCCGGTTCCGGCGGTGGTCGGGATGGCCACCAGCGGCGCGACCGCGGCGGTGACCTTCTCCGGCCGGCCGAAATAGTCCTCGATCGAGCCGGGGTGCGTGGCCAGCAGCGCCACCGCCTTGGCACTGTCGATCACCGAGCCGCCGCCGACCGCGACCACGCCGTCGCACCGCTCGGCGCGATAGAGCGCCAGCGCCCGCGCCACGCCGTCAACGGTCGGGTTCTCCGGAACCGCATCGAAGACCGCGGCATCGGTTCGGTTGCCCAACGCGGCACGCACGCGCCCGAAGACGTCGGACGCGGCCAGGCCTTTGTCGGTCAGGAGCAAGGGCCGGCCGACGCCCAGGGCGGCCAGCTCGTCCGGCAGTACCTTCACCGCGCCGAAGTCGAACTGCACCCGCGGCAGCTGCAGCATCGGGATCATGGGCCCGCCCCCCTAAAATCGGTGCAATAGTGCAATAGTTTTACAATCCTTTGATCCGCCACGCGAATTCGCCCGAAAACTATTGCATCGATCAAAAACGCTGATGCAATTCTGTCTGAGGTGGGCTTACATGCACTCCTTCGCCGGCTAATCAACGACTACCGCCCCGAACCGATCCGGATGGATGCCCCGCGGCGCGAGCAATCCGATCAACAGCGCGATTAGCTCGTCGGCGTGGTGAGGTTCAGTTTCTCCCAATTCGATCTTCTACGCTGGCCCCGGACGGAGAGACTTTCAGAAGCCGCCCGTCTGCATGGTATCCCTTGTAAACGCCGTCACGGACGCTCATCTAGCTCGCACCCGGTGACTAGTTCATCTTGGCAACGCGAAGTCGGAAAGTATTGGCGCTGATTTCGTAAAGTTCATCCTTCCACTCGAATTTCGATTTGTCTGGAACCTTCCTGATCACCCGTTTCCGAACCTCGAAAACGGTGAAAGAATTTCGGTCGACCGCGTTTGAGGAGAACGATTTCCAACGAGTCAGCTCCCAGCCATAGGCATCATCCAGTTGATAGAGTCGCGCGCTCGGGACGCCCGGAAATTCAACCTCTAACAGGTCTTTGACGGCGACGAGTAATTTGACCTTTGGACATTGCTTCGGGGAGGGCTCAGCGCATTCACCGCGCTCCCCCAGCAGGAAAAGCCGAACCAAAAGCACTCCGCGTCCCGCATTATCAACATGCGATGGTGGTACTTCACCGACGAGCGCTTTATGACTCTCGGCGATCAGGCCGTCGGTGAGGACCGATGTTACGAACTTATCCCTCACGACGGTTTGAGCCTGAGCGGTTCGAAGCCCGCACGCGAAGGCAAGCATCACAGGCCACAGAAGCAGTTTCATGGTGAACCGCAGCCCCATTTTGTCCGCCCCACCCGGCCGCTGATCTGCCCTACGCCGCCTTGGCACTCTTGATCGCCTCCCAGACCCGCTTCGGTGTCGCCGGCATCTGGATGTCCTTCACGCCGAGCGGCCGCAGCGCGTCCAGGATCGCGTTGATGATCGCCGGCGGCGCGCCGCAGGTCCCCGCCTCGCCGGCACCCTTGACGCCCAGCGGGTTGGTCTTGCAGGGCACCTCGTTGTACCCGACCTTGAACGACGGCATGTCCGAGGCCCGCGGCATCCCGTAATCGAGGAAGCTGCCGGCGAGGAGCTGCCCGCCGGAGCGGTCGAACACCGCGTGCTCCATCAGCGCCTGGCCGAAGCCTTGCGCCAGGCCGCCGTGGATCTGCCCGTCGACGATCAGCGGGTTGATCAGCCGGCCGACATCGTCGACCGCCGCGTATTTGTCCACGGTCACCGCCCCGGTGTCCGGATCGACCTCGACCTCGCAGAGGTGGCAGCCGTTCGGATAGCTCGGCGGCTCGGGGGCGAACGCGCCGCTGGCCTCGAGCCCGACGCCAAGGTCCTTGGGCAAGCCCGCCGGACGGTACGCGGCGCGCGCCACATCGGTGATCGTCACCGCCTTGTCGGTCCCGGTGACCTTGAACTGGCCGGCCTCGAAGGTGATGTCGGCCGGGCTCGCCTCCATCAGGAAGCCGGCGAGCTTCTTGCCCTTCTCGATGACCGCGTCCGCAGCGGCGCGCAAGGCTCCGCTGCCGACCACGGCTGAGCGCGACGCGTAGGTGCCGCGCCCGAACGCCACCTGGTTGGTGTCGCCCTGGATGAAGCGGATGTTCTCGAACGCGACGCCCAGCCAGTCCGAGACGCATTGCGCGAAGGTCGTCGCATGCGACTGGCCGTGCGAGAACGTGCCGGCGACGATGGTCACCATGCCGCTCGGATCGAAGCGCAGCTCCATGCGCTCGTTGAACACGCCAGCATCCTCGATGTAGTAGATCACGGCGCGGCCACGCAGCCTGCCCTTCGCACGGCTCTCCTCCACGCGCTTCTGGTAGCTGGACCAGTCCGCGAGTTTCAGCCCCTCGTCCATCGTCCTGGCGAAGTCGCCGCTGTCGTAGATGAAGCCTGTCCCGGTCTTGTACGGGAACGCTTCGTTCTTGATGTAGTTGCGGCGACGGATTTCGGCCGGATCGATGTTGAGCTTCTTCCCCGCCTCATCCATCAGCCGTTCGCTGATGAAGGCCGCCTCCGGCCGCCCCGCGCCGCGGTAAGGGCCCGTCGGCGTCGTGTTGGTGAAGATCGCCTTGCTCGCCACGTGAACGGCCGGAATGTCGTAGACGCCGGTGATCAGCTTGACCGAATAGACGAGGGTCACCACGGCGGCGCCGACCGCATAGGCGCCGAAATTCTGCAGCGCGTGGGCGCGGATGGCCTGGACGCGGCCGCTGTCGTCGAAGGCCATTTCGGCGTTGATCACGGAATCGCGGCCGCTATCGTCGGTGAGGAACCCGTCGGAGCGGCTGCTGATCCATTTGACCGGCCGGCCGCAGCGCTGGGACGCGAGCAACACCAGCGCCTCTTCCGGGTAGGTGTCGCCCTTCATGCCGAAGCCGCCACCGACGTCGTAGGCGACCACGCGAAGCTTGGTCTCCGGCATCTTGAGCACCGGGCCACACAGCATCGAGCGCACACCATGCGGGTTCTGCGTGCTGCTGTAGAGAGTGTAGCTGTCGTCATACGGGCTGTAGTCCCCGATGCAGCCGCGCGGCTCCATCGCGTTGGCCACCAGCCGGTTGTTCTCGAGGCGCAGCTTGACCGTGTGCTTCGCCTTGCCGAAGGCCTCGTCGGTCGCCTGCTTGTTGCCGAACATGATGGGGACGCAGAGATTGCCCGGCGCTTCCTGGTAGACCTGCGGCGCGTCCGGCTTGATCGCGTCCTCGACATCGGTCACCGCCGGCAGCTCTTCGATGTCGAGCTCGATCAGCTCCGCCGCATCGCGGGCCTGGGCCGCCGTCTCGGCGACGACGAACGCGACGCGGTCGCCGACATGGCGCACCCGGTCCTGGCACAGCACCGGCCGGACAGCGCGATGGCCCTTCGGGCCGCCGATGTCTTCCGGCATGAAATTGGGCGGCAGGGCCCCGATATTCGCCGCGGCGAGGTCCTTGCCGGTGAGCACGCAGACGACACCCGGCGCCTTCTCGGCGGCACTGGTACCGATGCGCTTGATCCTGGCATGCGCATAGGGAGACAGCAGGACATGCCCGTACAGCTGGTGCGGCAGATTGAGATCATCCACATAGCGGCCGCTGCCGGTGAGAAACCGCGCGTCCTCGACCCGCCGGACCGGCTGACCAATGCCAAATCTGTTCGACATATAGACTGCTCCCCATGCCGGAGGTTCGTGCGCTCCGGGCGCTTGAATTTGCTTGCTCCCCTAACATAGCAACGGCTACGACTCCAACGCCAGTGCCCCCAAGCGAACCAGGACCGCGGCGGACGAGGACGGCAGCCCGAGCTTCATGAAAGTCTGTGTGTATGGTGCCGGAGCGATCGGCGGACACGTCGCCGTCCGCCTGCTCAGCGCTCACGCCGCGGATGTCTCGGTAATCGCCCGCGGCGCGCAATTGGAGGCGATCCGTGCCCAGGGCCTCAGCCTGCGGCGCAACGGCAAGTCCGTCACCGCGACGCCCGCCGCCGCGACCGACGATCCGGCGACCTTGCCGCCCCAGGACCTGGTCATCGTCACGCTGAAAGCCTATGCGGTCGCGGCCGAGGCCAAGCGCCTGGCGCGGCTCGTGAGGCCGGACGCGGCCGTGCTCTTCGTGCTGAACGGCATTCCGTGGTGGTGGAATCACGGCCTGAAGGGCGGCGGTGCCGCCCTGGCGCTGCTCGACCCCGGCGGTGCCTTGTGGAGCGGGCTTGGGCCGCAGCGCGCCCTGGGCTGCGTCGCCTATTCCTCCAACACCGTCACCGCCCCCGGCGTGGTGACCCACGACGGCGGCAATCAGTGGCTGGTCGGCGAGCCCGACCGCTCCGACAGCGCCCGCCTCCGCTCCACCGTCGCGCTGCTGAAGAGCGCCGGGCTTGGGGCCGAGCCGTCGTCCGACTTGCGGCGCGAGATCTGGCACAAGCTGGTGCTGAACGCCGCGTTCAATCCCCTGGCCGCCCTCACCCGCCTCGATACGGGCCGGATCGGCGGCGACGGCACGCTGGCGTCGCTCGCGACCCGCATCGTCGACGAGACGCTGGCGGTCGCCACCGCGCAGGGCTGGGACATCCGAGACCAGGTGAGCGCCGAAGGCATCCTGATGAGCGGCACCGGAAGCTGGCGCCCGTCGATGCTGCAGGACGTGGATCGCGGCCGGCCGATCGAGGCGGAGGCCATCCTGGGCCAGGTCCAGGCCTTCGCCCGCCAGGCCCGCGTCGCCACGCCCACGATCGACGTCATCCTGCCGCTGCTGCGCGGTCTCGACCGGGCGCTGCGCGGCGGAGGTTGACGGCGCCGCACTGGAGTCGCCGCTTTGCAAGCGGTTTCGCTAGGGCGCGTACTCATTAATTGAGGCTGCCGGTGGCTGTTCGCCAATGTCCGTTATTCCAGTCACGGACAGGCGATAACGGAGCTGTAGGTCCGCTAGTGCCAGTAGCGACATTCGAACGCTAGCGAGCGGCCTCGCCCACGTGCACCGTTCTTGATAAACTGAGGCGGTCTGGTTGATTCAGAGACCTGGGACGGCACTTTGTCCGCTGGTGATCGGGTCCCAATGGTGCTGGCGATAAACGACCTGCTCACCGTCTTATGCTTGCCTCGCCGGCGGCGTTTTAATCGAACACGATCCAGCCAACAATCGAACCTAAAGTCCTCTGGAAAAATCAGTCAAGGCGGCGACGGTAGGCGGCGAGGGCGAGCGAGGCAGCCGCAAGCGCAAAAAGCGCCACCGGCACCATCTCATGCCCGACGACCGCACTTCCCTCACCCTTCAGGAGCACGCCGCGGGTTGCGCGAACGAAATGCGTCAGCGGCAGAATCTCGCCGATCGTGCGCGCCCAGCCGGGCATGCCCTCGAACGGGAACATGAAGCCCGACAACAGCATCGACGGCAGGTAGAAGAAGACCGCCCCCTGCATCGCCTGCATCTGGCTTTCGGCCAGGGCTGACAGCAGGAAGCCGAGGATCAGGTGGGCACCGGCGTATAACGGCAGCGCCGCACACAGCGCCGCCACGCCAGATGGCAGCGGCAGATCGAACAGGAGCCGCGCGATCCCGAGAACGATCGCGCCCTGCAGCGTCCCGATCAGCACGTAGGGCGCCAGCTTGCCGACGAGCGCGTCGAGCGCCTCGACCGGCGTCGCCAAGAGCGCCTCCCATGTGCCGCGCTCCCGTTCGCGGGCGAGCGTCAA
>DASWFO010000329.1:0-33326 GCA_036394195.1 Alphaproteobacteria bacterium
AGCGTCGGCGGCTGGCCCACCTGGGCCCAAGCCGGCGCCGCTCCCGCCGCAGCGGCCATCAACCCGATCACGGCCCAGATGCATAAGATCCGGGCGGCTCACGAACCCTCAGTACGTGAGTGAGAGCTGGGCCGCTTGCAATTTCTCGCGGCAGGTCTTTTCGTCGTTGTGAGCCGCGGCCTGGGCGGCCTCCGTCAGGAAGGTCTGCGCCTCGGCGCGGCCGGTTTCCTGCCGGGACGTGCCACCCTGCACCCCAAGCTCGGGCGAGTTTTGCAACTTCTTGACCTGGTCGGCACAGCTCGAGCTTTCTTGCATCGGGCTTTGCATCGGACTTTGCGTCGGGCTTTGCGCCCAAGCCGGCGCCGCCAGGCCGGCGACGAGGAGAATTATCAACACGGAGGCGCGCACCATGGCGTTTCTCCCGAACGGACAGACAGCCTCAGGAGAGTCGAGTGTGGCGCGCGCGGCCGGCCGTCAACCGCACCCCGGTAGTCCAGCGCGAGGTGCGGGGCGCTGCGGCGTCGAAAGAGTTTTTCTGAGCGGCGCTGCGATCAGTAGCTCAGCGCGATCTTCGCCAGGTCGAAGCTCCGCCAGCAGAGCTTGTCGTCATGGCGGGCGGCCGCGTCCGCCGCCGCCTGGAGATAGCCCTGGGCGCTGACGCGCGCCGTCTGCTGATGACGGCCGCCGCCCTGAACGCCCAGCTCAGGCGAGGCCTGAAGCTTTTTCACCTCGTCGGCGCAGTTGCCGGGCCGCTGGAACATCGGCGGCATGTCCACCTGGGCCGCGGCGGGAGCGGGGGCAAAGCCCGGGGCCGCTCCTCCGGCTGCGGCGATCAGCCCGATCGCGGCGCCGACGCGCCAGATGCGACAGCGCATCGGTCTCATGGGGGGCCTCAGTAGGTCATCGACACCTGGGCGCGCTGCAGGTTCTCCCGGCAGGCCTTCTCGTCGTTCTGGGCGGCGGCGCGCGCCGCCATCTCCAGATAAAGATTGGCGTTCGCCCGGCCATTGCGCTGCCCCGCCGTGCCACCCTGAATCCGCAGCTCGGGCGAGGCCTGGAGCGCCTTCACCTCGTCGGCGCAGCTCCGGGGTTGTGCCGCAGCCGGCATTGACGCGAGCGCGGCGACCAGAAGCATGAGCAATCCCGAGCCGTGCCGCATCTTTCCCCCCGTTATCTTGACCCGCTCGCATTTAGCCGCCACACCGGCCGGATATTGCGAGGGGGCCCAAACTCCTGCAGGGGGCGAAGCCCCCTGCAACCCCGGGCCCCCTCGGACCCCGGCCCTAAATGCTCGCGGGCGCAGCCGCATCCGCGGCTGCGGGTGACTCACGACGAGCATCTTTCCCCCTCCTTCAAGTTCGGCGCCTGGTTCGCTCAGGCGCTCTGGCTGCTGTCGCCGGGATGGCCGCCGGCGCGCTGCGCGGTGAACAGAATACACGCCACGATGACAATAGCGATGATCGACGACGAGCTGATGCGGCTGAGATTGAGGCCGCCACTGGCGAACGGCTTGGTCAGCAGGTCGCCGACGGTGGCGCCGAGCGGCCGGGTGAGGATGAACGCGGTCCAGAACAGCAGGGTGTGCGAGACCCGGGTCGACGCATAGGCGGCGGCGACCAGGGCCAAGGCACCCGCGAAGACGAACGCGGCGCCTTCGTAGCCCAGCCCCGAGCTGTCGGCGAGGAAGTCGCCGAGCGCCGTGCCCAGCGTGTTCGAGAACAGGATGGTCAGCCAGTAGAAGATCTCGGCCTTGGGCGTCGCGATGTCGGAGACCGACACCGAGCCGACGGCGCGCCACCAGGCGCCCAGCACCAGCATCAATAGGGCGAACAGGATCAGCGAGCCGCCGACATAGCCGATGCCGAGCGAGCGGTCGGCGAAGTCGGCCATGGTGGTGCCGGCGGTCGTCGTCGCGACGATCACCGCCCAATAGAGGAACGGATGGAAGCGCCGGGCCGCGACCTGCGCCGTCACGGTGGCGAGGAAGAACGCGAAGAAGATGCCGGTGCTGACGACGTAGCCGAGATTCATCGTCATCGAGAACGCGTCGCCGGCGGTTTCGCCGAGCGTGGTCGCGAACACCTTGATGACCCAAAACGCGAGCGTGATTTCGGGGACTTTGCTGAGGACGGCCTGAGAGGATGATTTGTGCATAGTCGGACTCCTGACACGCGAATAACGGCAACCCGCCGCGGCCCTCATGGCGGCCGCACGGGTGACTTCAATGGCTCCCAGGACAGTTCGTGTTATTGACGCGCGTGCGGATGCACGCGCGCAGCCATTCGAATACGGCCTAAAAGGCTAGCCGCGCGGTGTGGCAACTTTACGGCAGGCTGGGGTTCTCGCCGTTCCATGGATCCCGGATCGCGCCGCCCCATTTCATGGGCGCCCGTCCGCGGCCTTGAAGGCCGCGAACGCAGCGCAACGGGCGGCTTATCCGACGACTGTTCTTATTGATCGCGTCCGGCGAAATCGCGGCAAGTCGGGGATGACGCTCCGGTTTACCGGAGCGTCACTCGGCGGCGATGGCGGTATCGACGAACTGCGAGACCCAGACGTTGCGGCGCTTCAGCGCCGTGCGATAGAGCGCCTCGAATTCGCCGGGCGGGAAGGAGTGCGTCGACGGGCGCTGCAGCAGCGTGTCGCGCCACGCCTTCAGCCGCGGGAACTTCTCGATGTGGCCGAGCGGCGTCACCCGGTCGAGGAAGGTGTAGCGCTGCAGGAACGGCGCGTAGGCCGCGTCGACCAGCGAGTACCTGGCGCCGTTGAAGAACGGGCCGGCGTTCTGGCGCGCCAGCGCCCCCTCCAGGCGCTCGAACGCCACCGGGATCCCGGCCGCCGCCTTCTTGAAATCGGCCTCGGTCGCGGCATAGGCGGTGCCGGTCACCGCGGCGGCGAAACTCGGCACGTAATCGGTCCAGGCGCGGTTGACAGCGCGCAGCACCGGGTCGGCCGGATGCAGCCGCGGCTCGGTGGTCTCGTCCAGGAACTCGGCGATGGCGCTCGATTCGAACAGCGAGACCTTGTCGTCGAGGCGGAGCACCGGCACTTTCTTGTGCGGCGAGATGGCGAGGAACCACTCGGGCCGGTTGTCGGGCTCGATGTGTCGGAACTCGAAGTCGATCTGCTTCTCACGCAACACGATCGCCGCGCGCTGCACCCAGGGGCAGGTCTTGAAGCTGACGAGGAGATATTTCGGCATTGCAGGCCTCCGGGACTTCGGGTTCCGCGGGATCGTCTCCAGGCCGATCATGGCATGCCGTGGATGGCCGCAACAGTGGGAAGCATGCCCTCGGGCGACCCGGGGGTGCGGCCATGACGGAAGGAGATCAGGGCTGCTTGCCGCGCGAAGGCGTTAGCGCGAAGGCGCCGAGCCAGGTGCGCCACGCGGCCTCGGTGAGCTCAGCCCATGTCTGGAGGGGCCACATCAGGAACGGCCCCATCAGGAGCGGGTTCGCGAACAGCGGATTGGCCAGGGCCGCCTGGGACAGGAACGGGAGGCCCGGCAGTGCCGCGGCGAGCGCATCGAAGGACGGCGTGGCGCGCAGCATGATGCCGATCGCCTCGCCGCTGTCGCCGGCCGGCGGGCGATGCACGATCTCGATGTCGAGCCCGGGAAGACGCGCCACGGCGCGGGTTTGCTCGGTCGGAGGTGTCACGGCAGTCTCCCTGCTGGTGGCGGTGTCAGAAGAAACAGATTCCGAAGCACAAAAGTTCCGGGGACCTAACCCTATGTCCCGTGTTCGACCAAGATGGACCCCGCGTCAAGCGCGGGGTGACGGATAGGACTTTGCCGTTTCCGTGCTCGCCGTGTCTCCGTGGATGCCCCGAACGGTGAAAGCATGCCCTCGGGCCGGCCTCCGGCCGGACCCGGGGGTCGGGGCATGACGGAGTGAGCTGGATGAACCGGGCTCGTGCGAGGCGATAGAAAAATTCACTGAGCCGGGCGCGTGCGGACGGCTATGTCTTCCTGGTCCATCGCTTGCATGCTCCGCTCGTGCAGCGGATAAGAGGATCGAGAGGACCGACATGGCCAGCTCCCGTCAACTCCGCCTCACCGCGTTCATGCGGCCGGTCAGCCTCCACACCGGGGCGTGGCGCTATCCCGGCGCCTTTGCGGACGCCAATTTCAACTTCCAGCACATCAAGCGCTTCGCCCAGACCTTGGAGCGCGGCCGGTTCGACGGCTTCTTCATGGCCGATCATCTCGCCGTGCTCAACATGCCGATGGACGCGCTGAAGCGCAGCGCCACGGTGACGTCGTTCGAGCCGATGACTTTGCTGGCGGCGCTCGCCATGGTGACCGAGCATTTGGGGCTGCTCGCCACCGGCTCCACCACCTTCGACCAGCCCTACCATGTCGCGCGGCGCTTCGCCTCGCTCGACCATTTGAGCGGCGGCCGCGCCGGCTGGAACATCGTCACCACCTCCAACCCCGATGCGGCGCTGAATTTCGGCCTCGACGAGCATGTCGAGCACGACGAGCGCTATCGCCGGGCGCGCGAGTTCTTCGACGTCGTCACCGGGCTGTGGGACAGCTGGGCGGACGACGCGTTCACCCGCGACGTCGACACGGGCATTTTTTTCGACCCCGAAAAGCTGCATGTGCTCAACCACAAGGGCAAGTATCTGTCGGTCCGCGGCCCGCTCAATATCGGCCGGCCGGTCCAGGGCTGGCCGGTGATCGTGCAGGCGGGCGCCTCCGACGCCGGCCGCCAGCTCGCCGCCGAGACCGCCGAAGCGGTGTTCACCGCCCAGAGCGACCTGCCCACCGGCCAGCGCTTCTACGCCGACGTGAAGGGCCGCATGGAAAAATACGGCCGCGATCCCGATCATATGAAGATCCTGCCCGGCTGCTTCGTGGTGATCGGCGACAGCATCGATGAGGCGCGGGAGAAGCGCGCTAAGCTCGACAGTCTCGTCAACTACGACAGCGCGATCGCGTCGCTGTCGATCGCGCTCGG
Organism: Alphaproteobacteria bacterium; assembly: GCA_036394195.1. Classification (GTDB taxonomy): domain Bacteria; phylum Pseudomonadota; class Alphaproteobacteria; order CACIAM-22H2; family CACIAM-22H2; genus DATJPD01. The sequence goes on from DASWFO010000329.1 coordinate 4,965, forward strand.
CCACGACGCCGCGAAGTTCGACCCCGACAAACCGCTGCCCGAGATCCCGGAAAGCAACGCCAGCAAGAGCGGCCGCGAGCGCGCCATCGCCCTCGGCAAGCGCGACAACCTGACCGTGCGCCAGCTGGCCCAGCGCCTCGGCGGCTTCGCCGGCCTCGCCATGGTCGGCACGCCCAAGACGATCGCCGACCAGATGGAGGAATGGCTGGAGACACGGGGCTCGGACGGATTCACCATTCAATTCCCGCATCTGCCGGGCGGCCTCGACGACTTCGTCGAGCGCGTGATCCCCGAGCTGCAGCGGCGCGGCCTGTTCCGCCGCGAGTACGAAGGCAAGACGTTGCGCGAGAACCTGGGGTTGCCGAGGCCGGAGAATAGGTTTTTCCCGCGCACTTCGAGTTGAGTCCCTCAAGCGCCGGGCGGGGCGCGGCCGCAGTTGCGGCCGTGATATGAAGACCGGCGAAGCGCCGGACTTTCGCGGACACACGGACCCCGGCGCGTGAAAGCATGCCTTCGGCCGGCCTTCGGCCGGACCGGGGGGCCGGGGTGACAACGGGTGGGGACGAAGCCGTTTGAAAAACTAACCGTCACCCCGCGCTTGACGCGGGGTCCATCTTTTCTTTCAGCACTGCCTTAACCGGACACGATTTTGTCGTAGAGGTCGTGCCACCCCGGGTTCTCCTTCTCGATCAGCGCCCGCTTCCACTCTCGCCGCCAGCGTTTCAGCTTTTTCTCGCGCTCAATAGCCGAGCGAGGATCATCAAAAGTCTCGAAATATACGAGCTGGTGGACGGCGTACTTCTTTGTGAAACCATCGACTACATCCGTCCGGTGTTCCCACACCCGGCGAACCAAGTCGTTCGTGATGCCCACGTACAGCGTGCCGTCTTTCTTGCTCGCCAGGATGTAGACGAAATAGGCCACACCCTGTCCATCGACAAAGATGGACCCCGCGTCAAGCGCGGGGTGACGGAAGGGAAATGGCGCCGGCGCGTAACGTCTTCGGCCGTAGCTCACGCATCTAGATCGCTCCCCCACCTCACCCCGCTCGGACGGCGAACGCTCCACTGGAGCGTTCGCTGATCGTCCTCGCGCCTCTCCGCCCACTTACGCTGCGCCGCCGCGAAGCGCCGGCGGGCGCAAAGACTGGGGGGCGGAGAGGGGGTAAGATTAGGGCTTCGCGAGCTCGCGCCTCACCAGGGCGGCGCCGGCGGCGAGGGAGTTGAGCTTGGCTTCGGCGATGGGGCGCGCCATGGGGGCCATGCCGCAGTTGGTGCATGGGAAGATGCGCTCCGGCCTCGCGTATTTCATCACGGCGCGGATCGCGGCGGCGACCTGCTCGGGAGTCTCCACCGTGTCGCTCGCGACGTCGATGGCGCCGGCGAGCACGTCCTTGCCGTCGAGGAGGGCGACCAGCTCCAGCGGCACCCTGGAGTTGATGCACTCGAGCGACACCTGGTCGATGCGGCTCTTCGCCAGCAGCGGAAAGACGGATTCGTATTGCCGCCACTGCGCGCCCAAGGTCGCCTTCCAGTCGATGTTCGCCTTGATGCCGTAGCCGTAGCAGATATGCACGGCGGTCTTGCAGGCGAGGCCGCCTTCGTTCAGACCGGCGGCGGCGCGCTCCAGCGCCGCGACGCCCCACTCGCGCACCTCGTCGGCGTAGACATTGAACGCCGGCTCGTCGAACTGGACCACATCGATGCCGGCGGCGGCCAGGTCACGCGCCTCTTGGTTGAGCGCGTCCGCGAACGCCATCGCCATCGTGCCGCGGTCGCGATAATGCTCGTCGGCCAAGGTGTCGACGATGGTCATCGGCCCGGGCAGGGTGAACTTCAGCCGCCGCGTCGTGGCGGCGCGGGCGAACCGCGCCTCGGCGCCGTGCACGGACGCGGCGCGCCGGATCGGGCCGGTGACGGTCGGGCACACCGCCTTGTAGCGGTCGGCGCGGATGCCGATGAGCTGGCGCTTCACGAAGTCGATGCCGGACAGCCGCTCGAGAAAGCCGTGCACGAAATGCTGCCGGCCCATCTCGCCTTCGGTGACGATGTCGATGCCGGCCCTCTCCTGCAGCTTCAGCGCCGCCAGCACCGCGTCGCGCTTGCCTTCCTCCAGCGCCGATCCCTCGAGCTTCCACGCCGGCCACAGCTTCTGCGGCTCGGCGAGCCAGGAAGGTTTGGGGAGAGAACCAGCGATCGTGGTCTCGAGCATGACGGGATCCCCTCTTCCAACTTTTTTCTGGGCGCCTCGCATGTGGCCGCCCCACCAACCCCACATGCTCGGCGCCGAGCGGCCATCCGGCCGCTCGTGTGACTCACACCGAGGGCGTGCCCGGTCGTTCCACTTCTTGTCGCGGGTGCGGATGCACCCGCGACGCTTGCTCCGGAAAGCTACGCGGCCTTGCGGCGGGCCTTGCCGTTCTTGGCCTTGGCCTTCTTGGCCGTGCCGGACTTGCCCTTCTTCCACTGGTCCTTGGCGCCGGTGCGCGAGACCTTGCTGGTCCAGAAGTTGAGCTCGATGGTGATGCCGTTGGGATCGTCGACGAAGAGCTGCGTCAAATCACCGCCGCCGATCACGCGCTCTTCGAACTTCACCTTCTTCGAGGTGAAGTGGCGCCGCATGCCGGCGAGATCCTCGGCGCGAAACGCGATGTGGTCCACCGCCCCGGTGCCGCGCGGCTCGCCGTTGGCGGGGCTCGGGCAATTCACCTGGCCGCGCATCGCCGAGGGATCGCGCAAGGGGACGAGGTGCACCACCGGCACGTCGCCGCAATACATCCAGTAGCCGGGGAACTCCAGCGGCGGCCGCGGCCCCTGCTTCAGCTTGACGGCGTCGCGATAGAAGTCCCGCGACTGCTCCATGTCGACGCAACGGATCGTGTAGTGCTCGAGCTTCTCCAGTGCCATTTTCATCCTCCCAAAGCCGCGATTCCGCTCTGATTTTCAACTAAAACGCCCGAACCGCAAGAGCCTTCCTGAATTCCGCGGCTTTGGTCGTTATTTGGCCCGCTCGCATCTGGCCGCCCCACCAACCCCAGATGCTCGCGGGCGCGAGCCCCTATGCGCTGCGTCGCCGGCTTTCAGGCCGCCGACGGGCGCGAAGAAGATTGGCGGGCTCGCGTGGGACTCACCCATTGGCCTGCTCCCAGCCGATCCACTGCATGACGCGCACTGGCGTGCGCGCCTTTTTAGCCTTTTAAGACTCCGAACGCGGTGTCCTCTGTGCCTCTGTGGTTATCCCATTTATCCCGCAGTGCAAAAAAGCTGCTGGCCGGGGGGCTGGAAATTCGCTACATACCCCGCGGCGCCGGCGAATCGCCGGCGCACGAATCGGGTCTCGCGGCCGCGTCCGGTGTCTGGGCCTGCGGCGGATCTCGAGGCGACCCTCTGAGAGACGTGGTTCTGAAAACTCCGCGATGACCAGCGTACTTCTTGTCGGGCTTGGCCGTTGGGGCGCCAACCACCTGCGCACCCTGCGCGCGCTGCCGATCACTCTCTACTGCGCCGACACCGATCCGGCGCGGCTGGACGCCGCCGTCAAATCCGGCATTCCGGCCGAGCGCTGCGGGCGCGACGTCAAGGCGTTCCTGCCGAAGGTCGAGTGCGCCGTCATCGCGACCCCCGCACCCAGCCATTTCGAGCTGACCAAGCTGTTCCTCGAGGCCGGCAAGGACGTGCTGGTCGAAAAGCCGCTCACCGTCGCCAGCGCCGAGTCCAAGACGCTCGCCGAGCTCGCGGCGAAGACCAAGCGCATCCTGCAGGTCGGCCACATCTTCCTCTACGACCCGGCGAGCCTGTGGCTGCGCGACGCCGTGGCCAAGGGCGAGTTCGGGCGGCTGAAGCTGCTGCGCGGCAATTTCAGCGGCTTCAAGCGGCCGCGCACCGACGGCGGCGTCTCGTTCGCCGACGCGATCCACTTCGCCGCCCTGTTCGACTTCGTGCTCGGCGCGCATCCGAAGCGCGTCACCGGCCACCTCGCCGATTTCCTCGACCGCGGCATGGACGACCAGTCGCTGATCATGCTCGATTACGAGCTCCCGACAGGACGCGTGATGGCGCAGATCGAGACCGGCTATCACGTGCCCGGCAAGTTCCGCGACGTGACGGTGACCGGCGACAAACTGTCAGCGGCGTGCGACTTCAACATCGCGCAATACAAGATCAAGACGTTCGACGTGCGCCACGAGCCGGCCAAGAACGGCGAGGTCGCGGCGGTCGAGGGCGCCACCAGGCAGCTCGAATTCCCGCCGAGCGAGCCGCTGCTCGAGGAGACGCGCGCGTTCCTCGACTGCGTGGCGACCCGCAAAGGCCCGCTCGCCGACGCCTGGTGCGGCTATTGGGCGGTGCGGGTGATCGAGGCGGCGGTGGAGTCGGCGAAGCAGGGCAAAACTCTGGTGCTTGAGGGCTGACAGTAAAAACAGCGTCATTGCCCGGCTCGACCGGGCAATCCATCGTGCCGCTGGATGGATGGACCCCGGGTCGCGCTTCGCTTGCCCGGGGTGACGATCAGGCTTAGTGGTCGCGGCGTGACACAGAAGGGTTAGAGCTCCGATGAAAAAGATTCCGTTGTCGCATGTGACGATTACCGACGAGCTCCGCCAGGCGGTGCTGGCGGCGGTGGATTCCGGACGCTACATCCTGGCCGACCAGTGCAAGGCGTTCGAGAAGGAGCTCGCCGCCTATGTCGGCATGAAGCATTGCATCCTGTCGACGTCGTGGACGACGGCGGTCTACCTGCTGCACGAGGCGATGGGTGTGAAGGACGGCGACGAGATCATCGTGCCCTCGCACACCGCATTCCCGTCGATCGAGCCGATGATCCACAACGGCGCCCGGCCAGTGTTCGTCGACATCGACGACAGCTACTGCGCCGACCCGAAGGCGATCGAGGCGGCGATCACGCCGCGCACGGTCGGGATCCTGCCGGTGCATCTCTACGGCCATCCGTGCGACATGGACGCGATCATGGCGATCGCCAAGCAGCGCAATTTGTGGGTGGTCGAGGACTGCGCCCAGGCGCACGGCGCCAAATACAAGGGGAAGATGGTCGGCTCGATCGGCGACGCGTCGGCGTTCTCGTTCTACCCGTCGAAGAACCTCACCGTGCTGGGCGACGGCGGCTGCGTCATGACCAACGACGACAAGATCGCCGAGCGCGTGCGCATGATGCGCGACCACGGGCGCAAGTCGAAATTCACCCACGAGTTTCCGGGCTGGAACCTGCGCTTCAACGAGATCCAGGCGGCGGCCGGCCGGGTGATGCTGAAGGGCCTCGACAAGGCGAACGCGCAGCGGCGCGAGATCGCCAAGATCTATGCGCGGCGGCTGTCCAACCTCGTCAAGGTGCCGCCGGCGCGCGACTGGGCGGAGCCGGTGTACCACATGTACGTGATCCAGCACCCTAAGCGCGACGCGCTGGCGAAGTACCTGCAGGAGAACGGCATCGGCACCGGCATCCATTATCCGGTGGCGAACCACCAGCAGCCGGCGATGACCAAGCTGTACAAGGACCTGCCGAAGCTGGCGCACACCGAAGCGGCGGTGAACACGATCCTGTCGCTGCCGATCTACGGCGAGATGGCGCTGGAAGACGCCGCCACCGTCGCGGACAAGATCGCCGCGTTCGCGGGGTAACCTTGTTCTATGCCCCTCAGGCGCCGGGCGCGGCCCATCCGGGCCGCTTGGCTTCCGGCCGCATAAGCGGCCGCGCTCGCGGTCGCTCGCGACGGATTAGGGCCGCGGAAGCCGCGGCCTTTTCTTGATGCCAGCGCCCGAGCTCAGCTTCTGCGTCCCGTGTCACAACGAGGAGGGGAATCTGCCGGAGCTGATCCGGCAGATCGAGGCGGCGGCCGCCCGGACCGGCAAGACCTATGAGATCGTGGTCACCGACGACCGCTCGTCGGACCGCTCCTGGGAGGTGCTGAAGGGGCTCGCCGCCACCCGCCCGCATTTGCGGGCACTCCGGCTCGACCGCAACTCCGGGGAATCGGCGGCGAGCTACACGGCGATCACCGCCGCGCGCGGTGCGATCATCGTCACCATCGACGGCGACCTGCAGAACGACCCGGCCGACCTGCCGAAATTCCTGGCGGCCCTCGACGGGGCGGACTGCGTGTGCGGCACCCGCCAATCGTCGCGCGACGAGGGCGACAGCGTGCTGAAGACGCTCACCTCGAAAATCTCGAACGGCATCCGATCGGCCGTGCTCGGCGACGCGGTGACCGACGCCGGCTGCACCTACCGGGCGTTCAAACGTGAGTGCTTCACCGGCATTCCGTTCTTCAAGGGCGTGCACCGCTTCATGCCGATCATCATGGCCTTCCGCGGCCACAAGATCGTCGAAGTGCCGATCACCAACCGCGAGCGCAGCTATGGCAGCAGCCATTACGGGTTCGGCCTGTTCTCGCGCAAGGGCGCCGTCGCCGACATGATCGCGATGCGCTGGCTAAAATCGCGCATGATCCGCTTCGCAGTTGCGGAACGGACCTTCGATCCTGAGCGCCCTCGCGACTAGCCGCCACACCAACCCCAAGGATCTTGCAAGGGGCGAAGCCCCTTGCAAACCCGGGTCGCTCGGGCGCCGGGCGCATATCCATGCGCCCGCGGGACTCACCTCACGGCCCGGTGAATTGTCAGGAACCTCCGCCGCGAAGGGCCGTTCTCAGGGGTGGCTGCATCCCCCCGGAGGTTTCAAATGGGCCGTGGTCTTTTACTCTGGCTTCTAGGAATACCGCTGCCGGTCCTGCTTCTGCTGTGGGCTCTCGGCTGGTTGCATTGAGCGGCACTTGATGCCGTCGCGCCCTCACCCGGGCGTGGCTGGCCCGAGCCGCTTGAAAAGCGCTCCGTCGGAAGGCGGGGCGCTTTTTTATTAATTTAACCACGGAGACACAGAGGCACGGAGTTTCAGAGGAGCGTTTCCGCTGGTCCTAAACTCTGTGATCTCCTTGTCTCCGTGGTGTGGCTATTTCCGGATCCCCGCGTTCGCGGGGATGACGCAGCAGAAGGCGCTACTGCGTCAGTTCTCGGCGGTGATGTTGTTGTCGCGGGCGACCTTGGTCCATTTGGCGATCTCGGCCGCGACGAAGCGCCGGAAGTCGGCCGGCGGCATCGCCGAGACCTCCATGCCGAGATCGCGCAGCCGCTGCACCAGCTCCGGCGTCTTCAGGATCGCCGCCGTCTCGGCGTGCAGGCGGTCGACAATCGCCGCGGGCGTTCCCGCCGGCGCGAACGAGCCGATCCAGGTCGTGGCCTCGAAGCCCGGGAAGCCGGCCTCGGCGGTGGTCGGCACGTCGGGCAGCGCCGGCAGCCGGTGCGGCCCGGCCACCGCGAGCGGCCGCAGCTGACCGCCCTGGATCAGCGGCATGGCGCCGAAGGGCGGCAGCATGCTGACCTGGGTCTCGTTGGCGACGACGGACTGCACCGACGGTGAGCCGCCGCGATAGGCGACATGGGCGATCTTAAGCCCGTTCTGCGACTTGAAGAGCTCGGCGGCCAGGCGGGTCGGGCTGGCCGGGCTCGCGTAGTTGAGCGTGCCGGGGTTGGCGCGGGCGAGGGCGACGAACTCGGCCAAGGTGCGCGCCGGCACCTTGTCGTTGGTGATGATCACATAGGGGATCGTGCCGACGAGCGTGATCGGAATGAAATCGCGCTCCGTGTCGTAGGGCAGCTTCGGATCGATCGCGGCGTTGATCGCGTGCGATTCAAGGACCATCAGCAAGGTGGTCCCGTCCGGCGGGGACTTGGCGACCAGCGCCGAGCCGACCGCGCCATCGGCCCCGGGGCGGTTCTCGACCAGGATCGGCTGGCCCAGCGCCTGCTGCAGACCCGGCTGCAGCAGCCGCGCCGCCGTATCGACGGTGCCGCCGGGCGAAAACGGCACGATGATGCGGATCGGATGAGCGGGAAAGCTCTGCGCCGCGGCGGCATGGAGCCCGGCCAGGAGGACAGCGAGCAGAGTCCAGACGATCTTCAGCACGGGCGAGCCCTCAGCAGTCAGCGATCAGCGGTCAGCTTATAACCGCAGGCGACCAAAGCTGAAAGCTGATGGCTGAGGGCTGAAAGCCGACTGGCTTTGGGCGCTGGCGGCGGTTACGCCGCGAGATCCGCGTCGTGCGAGAACCAGCGCGCCAGGAGCGACTTCGCCATCGATGAGGCGCGGGGGGCGGGCGAGGTCGACGGAACCGCCCGCATGTCGGGCTCGGCGGCGGCCATCATGACGTGGAGCTCTTCGAGCAGATCGACGTTGCTGGCTTCGAAGCGCTCGACCGCGTTTTCCCGGATCAGATGAGTCATTTTTGCATCCCCCTGTTCGGACCGCCGAAGCGATCCTTCAACATGCGCGGGATTCTAATCAAATCCGCACGGCGCGCAGTGACCGCTGTCACATAAAATTTAGTTAAAATGAGAGAAACGCCGGGCCGGCGAACGACCGACAATATGGTGCCTTGTCAGCGGCTTAGAACCAGCCCCGGCGCTTGAACCAGAGATACGGCACCACCGCCGAGAGGATCATCAGCAGGATCGCGACCGGGTAGCCGAACTCCCAGCTGAGCTCGGGCATGCTCTTGAAGTTCATGCCGTAGATGCTGGCGATCAGGGTGGGCGGCATCAGCATCACGGCGGCGACCGAGAACAACTTGATGATCTGGTTCTGCTCGATGTTGATCATGCCGAGCGTGGCGTCGAGCAGGAAGTTCACCTTGTGCAGCTCGAAGGCGGCATGCTCGCCGAGCGAGATCATGTCGCGCACCAGCGTCTTGACGCGCTGCTTCTGATCGCGCAGGTCCTTCTTCGACGCCGTGTCGGTGACCGGCGCCACCTCGACCAGGGCGGCGAGGAAGCGGACCATGCGGTTGAGGCTGAGCAGGCTCTCGCGCGCACTGGTCGCCAAGTCCTCGTTGCGGCCGAGGGCGCGCAGCACGTCCTGCAGATCGGCGGCACTCATCGCCTTGCCGCCGGGCTTCTGCGGCGCGAACACCCTGCGGGCCTGCGCGTCGAGGTCGAGCGCCACCTTTTCGAGAATGTCGGCGATGCGATCGACGAAGGCTTCGATGAGCCCGATCAGCACTTCCTGCGCCGACAGGCGGCTGCTGCCGGGCGAGCGCATCAGGCGCTGCGCAAAGGTCGCGATCGGGCGCGGGTCCTGATAACGCAACGTCACCAGGCAGCGCCGCGTCAGGATGAACGTGAAGGATTCCGCGGTCGGAAACGGCTCGTCGGCATGCGCCATGACCGTCGCCGTCATGTAGCTCGCATCGCCCTCGCTGTAGAGGCGGCTCGACGGCTCGATCTCCTGCATCTCCTCGCGCGACGGCAACTGCAGCCCGAGCGCCGCCTCGAGACGCTGCCGCTCCTCCGGCGTCGGCTCGTAGAGGTCGAACCAGATCGCGTTGGCCGGAATCGGCACATGGCCGGCGATTTCGAGCCGGTCCACGGTTCCATTATGTGGGACGTAGGCGTGGATCATGCAGTGCGATGCTGTTGCGAGATCTCCGGCTCCCGAGACCGATCACGACGGAGACCGCGCACGGCTTACCTCATCCCCAGCAAGGCGGCAACGACTCTCGACGAGAAGAGCCGGCCGATCATGCCGCCGTTCCATGATGATTTGGTGAAGAGGCGCACGCGGCCGCCCGGCGATCGCGACATGGGGTCCAGGATGAAGCTGCCGCGCGTCCGCCGTCCGAAGAATGAATCGGCCGGCCAGCCCGTTGTCGATCGAGACCGGCCCACCCGGCCGAGCGACCGCCGGTCTCTCGCGGACGGCTGAAGGGCCGAATCGGCGGCCCCGCGCGATAGGAAAGCTTGACTCCTTTTTCGGCCTGTCCCACTATAGGTGGTGGGTGGGTTCTAGTTATCCACAAGTTGTTGTCCACATGTGTTGATAACCAGGGGAGTGCAAGGTGATGGATTGGTCTCCTGAACAGATTTCCGAACTAACCCGGTTATGGGGCGAAGGTCTGACGACCTCGGAGATCGGTAAGCGCATCGGCATCTCCAAGAACGCAGTGGTCGGCAAGGCCCACCGGTTGCACCTCGCCGCCCGGCCGTCGCCGATCAAACGCACGGGACCGCGCACGGTGTTCCGCACCGCGGTCAAACTGCCGGGTGCGCCGCGCCAGCCGCGGGTCAAGCACGCCGCCCCCGGCACCGGCACACCGCGCGCCGCCCCGCAGCCCCAGCGCTGGACGGGCGAACTGTCCAACAACATCTGCAAATGGCCGAGCGGCCATCCCGGCGACCCGGACTTCAAGTTCTGCACCGAGCGCGCCCTGGTCGGCAAACCCTACTGCGCCGAACATTGCGGCGTCGCCTTCGTGAAGGTGAAGCCCAGGGCCGGCGAAGCGGCGTGATTTTTTAGGGCGCCCTCGCGCATAGCCGCCACTTTGTTCTGAGCGCGCTCACATCTGGCCGCCTCGGTGTTTGCGCCGTTGGCGCAAAGCACCTGACCAGCCCCAGATGCTCGCGCGTCGGGCGCATATCCATGCGCCCGGGAGACTCACCTATAGGCCTCGCCTCGCCGTTCCAGTCTTGACGCGCCTGTATCCACAGGCGCGTCACTGTTTTCCGGAGCGCCCTTCCCCGGCGCCGCTTGGAGCAGTAACATCCGGTCCAGCGCGGAGGCTGATGCGGTCTCCGCGTTCGTCATTTCGGACCATCGTTTCCGCTCCATGCGCGCGTTTTTGCTTGTGGCCGCACTCTGTATCTTCGCCGCCCCGGCGGTGGCGCAGAAGTCGCGCGACGCGCCGGGCCGCATTACGCCCGACCGCGCGACCAGCAGCTGCATCGGCAGCGCCGGCACACCGGTCTGCGCCGCGGAGACGCTGCTGGCCTGTCTCGCCCGGGCGGATGAGTCGTTGTGCCGCCGCGTCGGCGCGGCACCCCCGGGGCGGCCGGTCGGCAATGCGGGGCGCATCCAGGTCGAGTACGTCCTGGTGCGCGTCAGCGTGATCCGGCCGGAGGACATCACCGACGACACCCGCGACCTCGAGTTTTACAAGCCCGGCTACATGCTGGTGGAGATGGACCGCCGCGCCTGCCCGGCCGAGGAGCCGAGCTGCAGCGGCGATGACTGGGACGACCTGCAGGTCTACTTGAAGCGCGGCATCGAGAACGGGGCGGCGATCTGGGACGTGGTGGCGTGGCGCAGCGAATCCGAGCCGGATCTGGCGCCCGACATTCCCGATGCGTTCCAGCACCCGGCGATCGAAAGCCGGCCGGAGCCGCCGCAAGGGCCGTGAGGCCGCCCCTGACGACACCGCCCGAGCGCGCCTATCTATGAGGCAGGTTCGGGAGGTCCCCCACGTCGTCCGGGATGAACCGAAGTCGGCCCTGACATGGACGGCGCATTAATATACTGTGGCAAATGCGGCACAGAGCCGCCGGTATCACGTTAAGGCATTGATTTGTATGGCAATAAACCTGAGCTTGCGAGGAATAATCACCCGCCGCGACCGTTGTCGGGGGGTCGGACGGACAGGGAGCGCCAGCGCGTGACCAAGCCGCTCGACGAACGGGTCCGCGCCGAGATGGTGGCGCTTCTGCCACGTCTTCGACGCTTCGCCCGTGGCCTGGTCGGGGCCCCCGATCAGGCCGACGACCTCGTGCAGGCGGCCTGCGAGCGCGCGATCGCGCGCATCGAGCAGTGGACGCCCGGCACGCGGCTCGACAGTTGGATGTTCCGGATCGTCCAGACGATTTGGCTGGACGAGCGGCGGGCGGCGAAGGTGCGGACCGGCGAGGGCCGGATCGACGCCGCCGAAGCGACCGATCCGGAACTGTCGGTCGACGGCGTGCGGCGGATGGAAGCCCATCTGACGTACGACGCGGTGCGGCGGGCGATCGCGAAGCTGCCGGAGGAGCAACGGCTGGTGATCATGTTGGTGTGCGTCGAAGGGCAGACCTACAAGGAGGCGGCGGACACGCTCGGAATTCCGATCGGCACCGTCATGAGCCGCCTGGCCCGGGCGCGCGCCGGCCTGACGCGCGAGATCGGCGAATCCGGGGCGGGCAACGTGGTCCGGCTGGGCTGAGGCTTGAGACAGAGATCGAGTGAGTGAGACCCATGAACCGTGTGGATGACGTCATGTTGATGGCTTACGTGGATGGCGAAGTCGACCCGATGACGGCGCGCGAGATCGAAGCGTCGATCGCGGCGGATTCGTCGGTCGCGGTGCGGGTGCAGCATCTGCGCGACAGCGCGGTGCTGGCGCGCAGCGCGTTCACCGACGTCCTGCACGAGCCGGTTCCCGACCGCCTGGTGGGCGCCCTCGGCGGTCCCGTCATGGGCGGAATGGGTCACGCGGGCGACGGCGGCTCGGGTGCCGCACCGGCCACGGTCGTGCCGTTCGAGCGGCACCGACCGACGGCGGCCAGGCCGCGGCGTGCCATGATCGGCTGGGCGATGGCGGCGAGCCTCTCGGCCCTGGTCGTCGGCTATGGCGCCGGCAGCTTCTATCAGCGCGAGCCGGAGCCGGGCGGCCTGCAGAACGCCTCGTCCGACCGCTGGCTCGACAACATCGCCGGCTATTACAACATCTACACGAGCTCGCTGGCGACCAAGGACAAGCTCCTGGTCGACTTCAGCGCCGAGGACGTGCCGGAGCTCGAGAAATGGTTCGGCAACAAGCTCAACCGCAAGCTCGGCGTGCCGGATCTCACGGCCAAGGGCTTCACCGCCCAGGGCGGCCGGCTGGTCATGATCAACAGCAAGCCGGCGGCGCAGTTCCTCTACCTGTCCGAGAAGGGCGAGCTGGTCGAGCTCGTGATCGCGTTCACCGACGCGCCCTATTCGCCGGCCCAGATGACCCGCCGCGGCGACGTCAACATCGTGCACTGGCGCGACAAGGGCTATGCCTACGCCTTCGCCGGCCAGATGGAGCCCGCACGCCTGCAGGAAATCGCCGACGGCGTGTGGAAGGATCTGGAGAGAGCTAGCTAAGGCGTTTTACCGCAGAGAACGCGGAGAAGCGCCGAGGGCGCAGAGTTTTTAGCCGTCATCGCGAGGAGCGCAAGCGACGAAGCGATCCAGTCGATTGCTTCGCTTCGCTCGCAATGACTGGCCGCTAGACGTCCTCCGCGCCTCCTCTGCGATCTCTGCGGTTAAGCTCGCCTACAGATACTTCGCGCGGATATCGACGGTCGATTCCTTGCCGATGCGGTCGAAGTTCTTCGCCAGCCAGGCGTCGGCGACGGCGCGGCCGCGATCGCAGAGCTCGACCAGGAAGTCCCAGTCCGGGTCGAGCTTGCTGGCCGAGCCCAGGCTGCGCATATAGGGCTCGTCCTCGATATCGTGGATGAACAGCCGGCGCATGTCGTTGGCGCCGATCTTGCCGTCTTCGATCAGCCGGGTGACGAAGGCGATCGCCCGCATCTCGCGCATCAGGGACGAGTTGAAGCTGAGTTCGTTCAGCCGGTTCAGGATATCGCTGCCGGTGCGCGGGATCTCGGCGCGGTTGATCGGGTTGATGTGGACGATGACGACGTCCGGGCTCTGGCACCCGTAGATCAGTGGGTAGATAGCCGGGTTGCCCATATAGCCGCCGTCCCAATACGCCTCGCCGCCGATCTCGATGGCCTGGAACAGGAACGGCAGGCAGCCCGACGCCAGCACCGCGTCGGACGACATCTCTGCATTCTCGAAGATCTTGACCTTGCCCGTGCGCACGTTGGAGGCGCAGAGGAAGAGCTTGATCGGGCATGCGGCGCGCAGCTTCTTGAAATCGACCGTCTGCTCCAGCACGTCGCGCAGGGGATTGAAGTTCAGCGGATTGAGCTGATAGGGCGACAGCATCCGGGTCAGGGCGTCGAAGACCAGATAGGCCGGATTGGCGTCCTGGTTGTAAGTGTCGAGCCAGCGGTCGAGCGGCGTCGGCTTCAGCGGGCTGTAGAGACAGCCGGCCTCGCTGATGCGCATCCAGAACTCGCGCAGGCTGGCCCGCGCCCCCTCCCGCCCGCCGATGGCGAGGCCATAGGCGACGACGGCGGCGTTCATCGAGCCGGCGCTGGTGGCGCTGATGCCTTCGATCTGCAGCCGCTTGTCCTCGAGAAAGCGGTCGAGCACGCCCCAGCCGAACGCGCCATGCGACCCGCCGCCCTGCAAGGCGAGGCTGATGGGTTTCGGGGGAACCTCGTCGTCCGGCATGGAGGTATATTGCCACATGTCCCGACGCCCGAAGAAGCCTACCCATCCGGCGGAGCCGGTCCGGCTCGCGATCACCGCCCTCGGCGCGCAGGGCGAGGGGATCGCCCTGCACGACAATGTGAGGATGTTCGTCCCCTACACCGTGCCCGGCGACCATGTGCGGGTGCTGCCGACCGCCGCCGACCGGGCGCAGGTCCTGCACGTGCTGGCACCCGGACCGCATCGGCAGACCCCACCCTGCCCGCATTTCGGGCCGGGACAATGCGGCGGCTGCGCGCTGCAGCATCTCGACGACTCATTTTATGCCGAGTGGAAACGCGAGCTCGCCGCCACCACGCTCGCCCGCGCCGGCTTGAGCGGGTTCGAGCTGCGGGCGCTTGCGCGCACGCCGCCGCAGGCCCGCCGGCGGGCGGAGTTCGTGGCCGCGATCACCCGGAGCGGCGTGCAGCTGGGCTTCCACGTCCGCGGCAGCCACGAGATCGTCGCGATCGGACCGTGCCCGGTGCTGGCGCCGGAACTGGAAGCCCTACTGCCGGCCCTGCGCGCGTTCCTGGCCGGGGCGTTTCCCGCCCCGCTCGCCCTCGACATCCTCGCCACGATGGTGACCGGCGCCATCGAGCTCGTGTTCACCGGCCAGCCGGCACCCGACCGGGTCGTGCGCGAAGCGCTGGCCCGGTTCGCCCATGAAGCGGGGCTCGCGCGCATTGCCTGGCGAACCGCCAGAACGCAGACGCCGGAGATCATCGTCCAGCGCCAGGTGCTGCGGGCGACGTTCGGCCAGGTGCCGGTGGACCTGCCCCCGGGCGCCTTTCTGCAGGCAAGCGAGGCGGGCGAACGCGCGATCGTCGGCGGCGTGCGCGACGCGGTCGGGCCCGCCAAGCGGGTCGCCGATCTCTACGCCGGCGCCGGCGCCATCACCCTGGCGCTGGCCGAAGGCCGACGCCGGCTGCATGCGGTCGATTCCGGGCGCGAGATGATCGCCGCCCTCGACGCCGCGGCGCGGCGCCGCGGACGCGGCGCCGATGTCACGACGGAGGTCCGCGACCTGGCGCGTCGCCCGCTCATCGGCGACGAGCTGGACCGCTTCGACGCGGTGGTGTTCGACCCGCCGCGCGAGGGCGCCGCGGCGCAGGCGGCGGCCCTGGCCAGGTCGAAGGTGCCGATCGTGGTCGGCGTGTCGTGCAACCCGGCGACGTTCGCGCGCGACGCGCTGACCCTGGCGCGCGGCGGCTACCGCCTGACGGCCGTGACGCCAATCGACCAGTTCCTGTGGTCGCCGCACCTGGAGCTGGTCGGCGCGTTCACGCGCTAGCCGAGCCCCTCACTCGCTACAAAGCAGCCTTGCCGATCGAGGCGCCGCCATCGACAAACAGCGTCTGCCCGGTGATAAAGCCCGCTTCCTCGGACAAGAGAAAGGCGATCGCGGCGGCGATCTCGTCCGGCCGACCGAAGCGGCGCATGGGCACACCGGACAGATAGCGCCTCTCGCCTTCGCTTCCCGGCTGATTGTTGGCGCGGAACAGCTCCGTCTCGGTCGGTCCCGGCGCAACCGCATTCACAGTGATCCCTGTTTCGGCAAGCTCGAGCGCCCAGGATCGGGCGAAGCTCACGAGCGCCGCCTTCGCCGCGGCATAGGCCGTGCGGTGTGCAATGCCGAGGATCGTGAGGCTGGAGATGTTGACGATTCGTCCCCAGCCCTTCGCCCGCATGGCGGGAAGCGTCGCCTGCACCGTCAGGACCGCGGAATGCAGGTTGAGCGCCAGCACGGCGTCGAGGTCATCGAGCGTGACGTCGTCGACAAGCTGCGGTCGGACGAGCCCCACATTGTTGACCACGCCGTCGAATTCGTAACGAACGGCCAGGTTGGCCAGCGCGGCGGCCGCTTCGGCGCGCCGGGAGAGATCGACCGTCACCAGCTCGCCGGGAAAGGCGGAGGCTTCGCGAGCTACGCCGACGACGTGATGCCCGGCGTTCGCCAGGCGCTCCGAGAGGGCACGGCCAATGCCCTTGCTGGCGCCGGTAATCAGGAACCTTCGCTTGACCATGGGGGTCACGCGCGCGCCGCCATCGACCGGGCGACATCGGCGGCGCTGATGCCCTCCAATGCCAGCCCGTAGCCGACACCCTCGTCGATGATCCGCCGCAGTTTCTGGGTCAGCGCGATCCGGGTGTAGCTCGACGTGAGCGGCGGCAGCTTCGCGAGCGGTTCCGCGATCTCACGAGCACGGGCGAGCAGCTTGTCGGCCGGCACGATTTCGTTGACGGCACCCCAGTCCTTGGCCGTCTTGGCATCGAGCTCCTGGCGCGTGAGGATGAAATAGCGCCCGCGCACGCTGCCGATCACTTCCGACCACAGCAGGTGGACGCCGTCGCCGGGCACGATCCCGAATTCAAAGTGCGGTTTGTCCTGAAAGACCGTCGAGGGCGTCGCCAGCACGATGTCCGCGAGCAGGATGTATTCGGAGTGCAGCCGCACCGGGCCGTTCACCGCAGCGATGAGCGGCACCTCGATGTCGAGGATGTTCATGAGGACTTTTCTGCCCTCGCGATAGATCTTGTCGTAGCCTTGGGGGGTGAAGAAGTCGAAGCCCTCGGGGCTGATCGACTCCATGAACGCCCCGCCGCTGCCGGTCAGGATGACCACGCGGTTCTCGCGATCGGAGCCGATCGCGTGAAACAGATCGACGAATTGTTCGTGCGTATGTCCGTCGAAGACAAGCGTATCGCCTTTTGTGTGAAGCGCCACTTCCAGAACGCCGCTGTTCGAGCGGGTCAAGCGGGCGTTGGGGAACTTGTCGCGATAGGCGTCAAAGCGAGCCACGGTTTTTCTCCTTGTCATCGCCGGTTGCAGTCACATCTGGGGCAGAGCGGATACCAGTGATCCGGCGGTTGGTGCGCCGCTCTGCCCCGTATCGTCGAGCGTAAAAGTGAACGCGGTCGTCAGCCCGCCATCGCGGCGCGCTTCGGTTTCGCCTGTTGCTGGGACCTTGGAGGCACATTCGCGAACAGCGTGCCGAGCCCCTCCGCCATGGTCGGGTGCGCGAAAATGGCGTCACGGACGCTCTGATACGGCAGCTTGGCGAGCATCGCCATCTGCATCGCGGCGACGAGCCCATCCGCTTCGGCGCCGACCATGGTGAAGCCGAGAATGCGGTCGTCGCTTTCGCTGACCAGGGCCTTCATGAACCCTTGGCTTTCGCCCGTCGTCAGCGTCCGCAGGACGGCGCTCATCGGTTGCTTGACGACGCGCGCGGCGATCCCGAGGCGCTCAGCCTCGATTTCGTTCAGCCCGACCCGTGCCAGCGGCGGATTCGTGAACATGCAGTACGGAATCAGCCGGTCCCGCGTACTGCGGCTTCCGCCGGCCAGGTTGTCGCGGACGATCGTAAAATCGTCGACAGAGACGTGCGTGAACTGCGGGCTGCCGGCGCACTCGCCGATCGCCCACACGCTCGGCGCACTCGTCTCCAGCCGGTCGTTGACGCGGATATAGCCGCGCTGATCCCGCTCGATGCCCACTTGATCGAGCCCAATGTCCGCGGTGTTCGGAACGCGGCCGGCGGCGACCAGGATGTGGCTGCCGTCGATCTTTCGTTCCCCGGCCGCAGTGCGTACCGCGAGGCTGACCTCACCGCCGGATCGGCCGCGCACCTGCAGAGGCTGGGCGGCCACCAGAAACGTTATGCCTTCGGCAGCGAGGATCCGCTGCACCTCGTCGACGACGTCGGGGTCTTCCCGGCCCATCAGCCGTGGGCCCTGCTCGACGACCGTCACCCGGCTGCCGAAGCGGCGATAGGCCTGAGCCAATTCGTGTCCAACATAGCCGCCGCCAAGCACGATCAGATGCGATGGCAGCTGATCGAGCTCCAGGGCTTCGATATGAGTGAGCGGCTGCGCCGCCTCCAGGCCGGGAAGGTCCGGAATGACCGCGTGCGTTCCGACGTCGAGGATAATGTGGTCGCCGGCCAGCACGCGTGTCCCGCCGTCATTCAGGCGCACCTCGATTGTCTTCGCGCCGACGAAACGGCCCGTGCCCATGATCAGCTCCGCGCCGCTCGTCTTGTAATTCTCTAGATGCGCGGCAACCGAGCCATCGACCATATCGCGCTTGCGCTGGCGAACCTTCGCCATGTCGACGGAGACGGGACCTGTCTTCACGCCGAAAGGTGCGGCGTTGCGCGCCAGATGGGCGACCTTGGCGCTCCAGATCTCGTTCTTGCTGGGCAGGCAGGCGATGTTCGGGCACGAGCCGCCGATCCAACGGCGCTCCACCACGGCCGTGCGTCGGCCCGATCGAGCCATGTGCCAGGCGAGCAGCTTGCCGCCCTGTCCGCTGCCAAGGATGAGGATGTCGAAGCGTTCCGGTGTAGACATGGCCTTTCTCCGTGTGTCCTGGGGGTTTGATCGGGGCCGTTCTGCCGTTGGTGCACCTCCGCTCACCAGCTCCTGGGTTAAGGGAGGACTTTCTGGCGTTTAAGACCGTCGATGGCGGCGATCAGCGACTTCGTCGAGTTCATCCGCTCGCCGAATCCGAACTCGTGGATTTTGTTGACGTCGGAGATCACGTCCGTCTCGGTGTGGAAAATGAAATCGCCGAACGGCCATCCCACGAGCTTCGCGAGATCCGGCTGCAGGAGACCGTGCTTGCGGGCGATCTCTTTCCAGACCGGGCCCTTGTCGGCCATGTGGCGGGCGAGGACCAGCGGTACCGGCGGCGCAATGTCCAGCCCGAGATGCCGGGCGACGTCTTCCCACATCCGTTCCCAGCGGAAGACATCGCCATTGGTGATGTTGAAGGCCTCACCGGACGCCTTCTCCTCCGTCGCGGCCCACAGGCTCGCCCTTGCCAGCAGGCCGGCGTCGGTGAATTGGACGAGCTGCCGGTAGGCCTTGGCGGTCCCAGGAAAGCGCATCGGGACGCCGAACTCCCGTGACAACTCGGCAAAGACGCCGACGACGAGCGCGATGTTCATCGGATTGCCGAAGATATCGCCCACGACGACATCGGGGCGCAGCGCGACATTGTCCCAACGGCTTTTGGCCGCACGCGCCTGCAGCTGCGCCCGTTGTGCAAGGTAGATATTCGGCGGCATGTGCGGCGGGTCGGTCTCGCGCGCCGGCGTGCGCACGTGGGCACCGAGATGGATGCCGTAGATCTTGAAGCCCTCGTAGCTGACGACGCGCTGCAGCGGTGCGCGCACGGCCTCCAGTCCGTCGAGGAGGTTGCCCAGCATCCGGCCGTTGCGCTCGGCCTCGACCGCGAGGTCCGGGTCCTGGCTGAGGGCGGCGTAAAAGAGATGCGTCGTGTCGGCGGCGGACCTGAGGGCCGAGGCCGTCGCCTCCGGGTCGGTCAGGTCGACGGCGATCGTCTCCATCCCCGCAATCGGCCGGCGCGCCAGCGTCCGGACGGTCCCGCCTTGCCGCTTCAGCTCCCTGACGACAGCGTGACCGACGATGCCGCTGCCTCCCGCGACAAGTCCCTTCACAGAAGCTTCTCCACCGTCACCGGCAGGTCGCGGATCCGTTTGCCGGTCGCGTGGTACACAGCATTCACGATCGCCGGCGCCACCGAGACCGCGGTCAGCTCGCCCAGGCCCTTGGCGCCGAGCGGGCTCGCCTCCTCGTCGAACTCGCCGGCGAAGAGCACGTCGAGCTCAGGGATGTCGGCATTGGTGGGCACCAGGTAGCCCGAGTAGTTGCGGTTGATGAAGCGCCCGGTTGCCGGGTCGGTCTCCGACTGTTCGAGCAAAGCCTGGCCCACGCCCCAGGTGATGCCGCCGATCGCCTGGCTGCGCGCAGTCTTCGGGTTGATGATCAGGCCCGCGTCGTAGGCGCCGACAAAGCGGTTCAGCCGCACCGTCCCGAACTCCGGATCAACCCGGACTTCAGCGAAGACCGCGCCGAAGCTGAAGATCGCCTTCGGTCCCTCGTGCTCGGGCACAGGATCGTAGGCGGCGTCCGCCGCGAGCTCGGACAGCCCGTTACGCGCCAGCAGCTCGGCGTAGGTGATGTTTTGATTCCTCCGGGCCAGCGTCAGCGTGCCGTCGCCGACTTGGACGTCCTGGACAGCCGCTCCGGAGAACGGCGCGTCCCGGCCCGTGAGAGCCAGCGCAATCGCTTTGTCCCGCGCCGCCTTCGCCGCCAGCATCACCGATGCACCGGCATTGGCCATGGTGGCCGAGCCGATGGAGGGGATCGACATCGGCAGCCTCGTGTCGCCCAAGCGCACGGTCACCTTCTCCGCGGGCAAACCGAGCGCGTCGGCGGCCACCTGCTGCATGACCGTATAGGTGCCGCCGCCGATCTCGTGCATGCCAGACTCGACGATCGCCGAACCGTCGCGGTTCAACGTGACCCGCGCCTTCGCCGGCCAGCGCCAGTGCGTGTAGATTGCGGCCGCGACCCCCTGGCCAATCAGGTACCGCCCGTCGCGCATCGAGCGAGGCTCCGGTGTCCGCTTGGCCCAACCGAAGCGCGCCGCACCCTCGGTGAGGCATTGGCGCATGGCGCGCGTGGAGAACGGGCGGCCGCTGTGCGGGTCGATCTCGGTGTCGTTGCGCAGGCGCAGCACGACCGGATCGACACCCGTCGCGTACGCCAGCTCGTCCATGGCGCTTTCGAGCGCCACATGGCCGAGCGCCTCGTGCGGCGAGCGCATCGCGGTCGGCGTGTTCCGGTTCACATGGACGACCTTGTGGGTGGTCGAGATCCCGCCGCTGGCGGCCCACAGCGAGCGCGTGGCCATGGCCGCATATTCGATGTAGCTGTCGAACACTGGCGTCGGCGAAATGCTCTGATGGTGAATGCCGGTCAGCTTGCCGTCCCTGTCCGCGCCGAGGGAGACGGTCTGTATCGTCGCCGGCTGGTGGCCAACCATCGAATACATCTGTGCGCGGGTGAGCTGGATCCTAACCGGCCGCTTGATCTCCTTCGCGGCGACCGCGGCCAGCAACGTGTGCGGCCACACATATGCTTTGCCGCCGAATCCACCACCAAGGAAGTGCGACACGACATTGATCTTTTCCGGCGGCAGGCCGAGCACGATCGCGACCAGCGCCTTCGCGCCGTAGATATGCTGCGTCGTTTCATAGAGCGTCAGCGTACCGTCAGCGTCCCAGACCGCCGTGGTCGCGTGCGGCTCCATCTGGTTGTGGTGGCGATCGGGGGTCGTGTAGGTCTGCTCGATCTTCACCGCACCGGCCGCGATGCCCTTCCGGGCGTCGCCAACCGACGAATTGACGGGCCACAGGAACTGCGGCGGGTCGACCGCCTCGTTCACCGTCTGTTGCCCGAACACCACCGGCTTCTTTTCGCCGTACGCGACCATGATCAGCGTCCCGGCATAGGTTGCCTGGTCGAGCGTCTCGCCGACGATCAGGGCAATCGGCTGGCCGGCGTAATGAATCTCGTCGTCCTGCAGCGGCAGGTAGCCCTGCCCATGCGGATGAAGATGGCTCCACGGTTTTGGCGTCGGGTTCATCCGCGGCATGTTGCGATGGGTGAACACCGCCAGCACGCCGGGCGCCTTTTCCGCGGCTTTGGTATCGATCGAGACGGTCCGACCGTTCGCGATGGTGCTGGAGACGATCGCAGCATGGACCGCGCCTGTCACCGGAATATCCGCAGTGTATCGGGCGGCCCCGGTCACCTTGAGCCGTCCGTCCGCGCGTGAAATGGCTTGTCCGATGGCGTTCATGCGCGGGCTCCCGCGATCTGCAACGCGCGCAGAGCGACGCGTTGGGCAAGTTCAACCTTGAAAGCGTTGTGGGCGAGAGGACGTGCATCGCTGAACGATGCCGCGATCGCCGAGCGGAGCGCGTCGGCGTCATCCAGCGCCGCCCGACGCAGCGCCGTTTCGGCGGCCGCGAGCCGCCACGGCTTGTGCGCAACGCCGCCCAGGGCCAGGCGGGCCGAGCGGATTCGACCACCCTCGACCGTTACCGCGGCTGCGGCAGATACGAGCGCAAACTCGTAAGACTGACGATCGCGGACCTTGAGGTAGTGCGAGCCGCGTGCTTCGGCCCTCGCCGGCACCTCGATCGCGACGATCAGGTCGCCCCGGTCGAGCACGTTGTCGCGTTCCGGGGTATCCGCGGGCAGGCGGTGAAACTCGGTGAACGGGATCGAGCGTTCGCCCGATCGTCCCCGCACGATCACGTTTGCGTCGAGGGCTGCGAAGGCGACCGCGACGTCGGACGCATTGGTCGCGACGCAATTATCGGACCAACCGAAAATGGCGTGGTTGCGATTGACGCCGTGGAGCGCAGAGCAGCCGGAGCCCGGCCGCCGCTTGTTGCAGGGAAGGCCGTCCTCGTCACGGAAATAAGCGCAGCGCGTCCGCTGCATGATGTTGCCGCCGATCGACGCCATGTTACGAAGCTGGCCGGATGCGGCGAACACCAAGGCCTCGGCGATAACGGGAACGCGCCGGCGAACGTCCGCATTCGCGGCCACATCGCTCATTCTCGCCATGGCGCCGATCCGCAGGGCCCCGTCGGGAGACGCTTCGATCCGTGCCATGTCGGCCAGCCGGTTGATGTCGAGGAGCCGAGCGGGTTGGGCCGCGCGGTCCTTGATCAGGCCAAGGAGGTCCGTGCCGCCGGCGATGAAGGCGAGCTCAGGGTCGTCGGCATGCGCGGCGATGGCCTTTGCCGGATCATCTGTACTCGAGAAGGCGAAGGGATGCATGGCTCAGCGCCTCCCCGCGGCAGCCGCGACGGCGTCCACGATGTTGGGGTAGCAGGCGCAACGGCAGAGATTGCCGCTCATCCGTTCGCGGATTTCAGACTTGGACAGCTCCGCCACTGTGAACGGCCGCGCGACGTCGGCCGTTGCCGCGCTCGGCCAGCCCGCTTTTGCCTCGTCGATCGCGGCGACTGCCGACATGATCTGTCCGGACGTGCAGTAACCGCATTGGAAACCGTCATGTTCGATGAATGCCGCTTGGACGGGGTGGAGCTCGCCATGTTCCTCCAGCCCCTCGATGGTCGTGATCCGCTTGCCGTCTTGCATCGCGGCCAGGGTCATACAGGAAAGGACTCGGCGGCCGTCGACATGGACAGTGCACGCTCCGCACTCGCCACGGTCACAGCCCATTTTGGTGCCGGTCAGCATCAGCTCATTGCGCAGCGCCTGGAGCAACGTCGTACGCGGTTCCACGACAATCGTGCGCGCCTGGCGGTTGACGACCATCGTCACGGAGATGGTCCCGCCGTTACTGTGCACAGCGCCGCCGTCTTGCTTGGTCGGTTTTGTCATTGTCGGCTCCTTACGATCGGTTATTGACCAGCTTCGCTTGGGCCGGGGACGAGCCAGCCGGTGGAGCGAGCGCTAAGTTCCGCGCCGCACCGAGAGGTCACGCGAAACATCGAGCGAGGTTCGCGGGCGTTTAACTCGGCCAGCGGCGTCGGTGGTGACGCCAAACATGAGGTCTCACCCATCTGAAAGGCGGCTCTGAAAGGCGGCGCGCCCTCAATCTCAATCGCTTGATGGTCGTTTCTGTGCGCGGACTTTAAGCATCGCCTGCGACGGCTTGGCAGACCGGCCGAGTTCATAGCAATTATTCCAGCGCGGAATTGCCGTCGTCAGCGGTTCCTAGAGCCTATCCCGGGAAGGAGCGGGGCGGGTCGCGGGCCCGGGCGTCGCTCAGGCCGCGGGCTTCAGCTTCCCGGGCGGCGTCCATTCGGCGCCCTTCATGAAGCCGTCGAGCGGTGTCTGAGCCAGATGGTTGGTGTAGTTGGAGATGAGCTTGGTCGCGGCGAGCACCAGCACGTCGAGCATCGCGCGATTGTCGTAGCCCGCCGCCTTGAACGCAGCGACGTCGGCCTCGCTCACCGCGCCGCGCTGACGGGTCACCTTGGCGGCGAACTGGCGCAACGCTTCGAGCTTCGCATCAGGGATCGGTCGGCCCTCGCGCACTGCCGTGATCGCGGCGGGCTCGACCTTTGCCATCCGTGACAGGTTGGTGTGGCCGGCCATGCAATAGGTGCACTCGTTCTCGTAGATGATGGCGAGATAGGCGACATTGCGCTCCTGCGGCGTGAAGCTCGTTTTCTCTGCGATATTCCACAGCGCGGTGTAGGCCTCGAGTGCCGCCGGGCTCTCGGCGAGGATGCGGTGCAGGTTCGGCACGAACTTCCAGGCCTGCTGAACGCTGTTCAGGATCTCCGGGGAACCCGCCGGTGCGGTGCTGGTGTCGTGCAGCGTGAATCCATTGATCATGTCATTTCTCCTCCGTGAAAGGCTGGTCGCTGCTTGGCTCAGGCGACGGCTTCGAGTGCGAGCGCGATTCCCTGGCCGCCGCCTATGCAGGCTGTGACTACGCCGCGTTTCAGGCCGTCGCGGCGCATGGAATGGAGGAGGCGCGTGGCCAGCACCGCACCGGTGGCCCCGATTGGATGACCATGGGCAACCGCCCCACCTTCCACGTTGACGATCTCGGGCGGCAGGCCGAGCTCCTGGATGACCGCCAGGGCGATGACGGCGAACGCCTCGTTGATCTCGATGCGCTGGACGTCACGCAGCGTCCAGCCGGCGCGGCCCAGCGCCTGCTTCACCGCCGGAATCGGGCCAAGGCCAAAGAACCCAGGCTCGACCGCGGAGATCCCGTACGCGACCAGCCGTGCAACTGGGGCGAGACCCCGTTTTTCCGCCCAGGCGTCGCTGGCCAGCACCATGGCGGCCGCGGCGGTGTTAAGGCCCGGGGCATTCCCGGCCGTGATCGTGCCACCCTCGCGGAAGGCGGGCTTCAGCTTGTTGAGCGCCTCGATGGTCGTGCCAGGCCGATTGTGTTCGTCGGTCTCGAACGTCGTTGGCCCTTTGCGGCCTGG
This sequence comes from Alphaproteobacteria bacterium, assembly GCA_036394195.1. Classification (GTDB taxonomy): domain Bacteria; phylum Pseudomonadota; class Alphaproteobacteria; order CACIAM-22H2; family CACIAM-22H2; genus DATJPD01. Next base: position 29,936 of record DASWFO010000329.1, read on the forward strand.
AACCTCGACAGCGGCGATCTCGCGCTTGAATTTGCCGGCGGCCTGCGCCGCGCCAAAGCGCTGCTGCGAGCGCAACGCCCATTCATCCTGGGCCGCCCGTCCTATCTGAAACTTCGACGCTAGATCCTCGGTGTGCCAGCCGGAGTGGGCGTCCGAGAAGGCGTCGTTAAGCCCGTCGCGCAGCGCGCTGTCGTAGAGCTGCCCGTCGCCCATGCGGTGGCCCCAGCGGCCGTGCGGCAGGAGATAGGGGGCGGCGTCCATGTTCTCCATCCCGCCGGCGACCGCGGTATCGAGCGAACCGAGGAGGATTTCCTGCGCTGCGGAGACGATCGCCTGCGCACCCGAGCCGCAGACGCGGTTCACGGTCATGGCCGGGACCTCGACGGGCAATCCGGCGTGCACGGCCGCCTGCCGTGCCGGGTTCATCTTGTTGCCGGCCTGGACTACGTTGCCCATGACGACGGTCCCGATCTCGTCGGGTTTGACGCCGGCGCGCTGAATCGCCGCCTTAATTGCCACAGCGCCGAGGTTTGCCGCCGGCACGTCTTTCAACGTGCCGCCGAACGTGCCGATCGCCGTGCGGACTGGCTCGGCGATCACGACGGAGCGCGACGATGTCATTGGGGACTCCTCTCGATTCGATGTCACTGCTTCGCCGATCGTCGGCACGACGAGTGGACCCCGAAGCTACGCAACCGGCAAATGCGTTGGCAGAACTCGTGTCGAAATAACTTTCATTCCTGCGCGGAATAGCTCAACGCGGGCATGGCGGTGGTCGCACATATCCGCGATCAATCTCCCGTCCGCGCGCCGGCTCGGCCGGCGGATTCCACCCCGACGCTCGATAAGAGCCTGGCGCAGCGCAAGGGCAGGCTTGCGGCCGCGCCGATGTCCGGCCGTTGCGTCGCGGACGAGCGTGCCTGCGCGCGCGGGTCACCGCTGTCGCTCAGCTTCGGCAGCGACCGTTCGGTGAACGAGACGAAGGCGCGCGCCTTGGTGGTCGCGATCCGGCCGCTCGGAAAGACGGCCCAGAGATCGGTAGCTGGCAGGTCCCAGTCGGTCAGAACCGCCCCGACCTCGCCCGACTGCAGCTCGGGGAACATCCAGGCCGACGCGACAGTGACGCCGAGCCCCGCGAGTACCGCCGCGCGCACCCCCTCGGCGGCCGTCACCTTCAACCGGCCTTTCAGGACAACCGACGTCTCGACTTCGCGCTGCCGGAACGACCACACGCGCTTTTCGCCGTCCTGGCTATAGATCACCGCCTCATGGCCGACGAGGTCGGCGGGCACTCGCGGTGTTCCGGCGCGCTCGAAATAGGACGGTGCCCCGATGACGAAGCGCGGGCTGCGTCCGATGCGGCGTGCCGCAAGCGATGAATCGGCCAGTGTGCCCAGGCGCAACGCGACGTCGATCCCTTCTTGCACGAGATCGACATAGCGGTCGTCGAGCACGACATCGAGATCAAGATGCGGGTGCTCCGCCAGGAACGCCGCGAGGCGCGGTATCAGGTGGATGCGCGCGAACGTCGGCGCCGCGGAGATCCTGAGGCGGCCCGTCAAGCCGTTCCCCGCACCGCGGGCGGCAAGATCGGCCTGGTCAGCCTCTTCGATGGCGCGCGTGGCGTTCTGGTAGAACCGTTGCCCGGCTTCGGTGGGCGACAGGCCGCGTGTCGTCCGTGTCAGAAGCTTGACGCCGAGCCGGCGCTCCAGATGCGCGATGGTCTTGGAGACGGCCGGCTGACCCAGGCGCAGCAGTCGCGCCGCGCCCGAAAACGAGCCGGTCTCGACGACCCGGACGAACGCCGCCATCGACCCAAAACGATCCATTCAAACCCCCATCCCGATGCCACTCGTGATCGGAATGCCGACCGCATGACACCAATGGGTGACCGAATTTAAACCTGCCGCTCGAACCGTTCTATTGCATCGATGTGACATTCGATCACCCATACCGAGGGGCTGCCTCATCGCTTGGTTTAACCAGCGCGGCGGATCAGTACTGCGCCGCACCGCCGTCGACCGTCAGCTCGATGCCGTCGACATAGGCGCTGTCGTCGGAGGCGAGAAATACCGCCGCCTTGCCGAGGTCGTCCGGCGTGCCCATCCGCTCCAGCGGGATCGTATCGACCACCGCGGCCTGCTGGTTCGCAGGCAGCACGCGGTTCAGGCCCGGCGTTAGGGTGTGCCCGGGGCTCAACACGTTGACCCGGATGCCACGGCCTTTCAGGTCGAGGATCCAGCTGCGCGCGAACGAGCGCACCGCCGCCTTGGTCGCGTTGTAGACCGACAGCGATGGGATGCCTTTGATCGAGGCGATCGAGCCGGTGAGGATGACCGCCGAGCCAGGCTTCAGCAGCGGCAGCGCCTTCTGCACCGTGAACAGCAGCCCGCGCACGTTGGTGTTGAACGTCTTGTCGAAATGCTCCTCGCTGATCTCGCCGAGCTTGCCGAATTCGTAGAACCCGGCGTTGACGAACAGGACGTCGATCTGGTCGGCGTGCAGCTTCACGGTATCGTACATCCTGTCGATATCGGCGAGGCTCGACATGTCGCCCTGAATGCCGATGACGTTCTTGCCGAGCTTGGCGACGGCCTTGTCCAGCTCGGACTGGCGCCGGCCGGTGATGAACACGCGCGCCCCTTCCTCGGCGAAGCGCTTGGCGGTGCCGAAGCCGATGCCGGCGCTGCCGCCGGTGACGACGGCGATCTTGCCTGCGAGTTTCTCGCTCATGACGCGATCCTTTCCTGATAGGTGGGGTAATCGGTGTAGCCGCGGGCATCGCCGCCGTAGAACGTGGTGCGGTCGTAGCGGTTCAGCGGCAGGCCGCGGCGGAAACGCTCGGGCAGATCCGGGTTCGAGATGAAATGACGGCCGAAGGCCACGAGGTCGGCATGGCCGGCCGCGAGGATGGCCTCCGCCGTATCCCTGGTGAATCCGCCGGCGGCGATCAGCGTGCGGCTGAACCTGGGCCGCAGATGCTGCGCGGCAACCGCCGACTGTCCCTGGCCGATCAGCTCCGTCCCTTTGATGCGCGGCTCGACGACGTGCAGATAGGCGATGCCGAGCCGGTCCAGCTGCTCCACCGCGTAACCGAAGGTCGCGGCCGGGTTGCTGTCCGACATCGAGCCGTAGCTGCCGCTCGGCGACAGGCGAACACCGACGCGATCCGGCCCCCAGACGGACACAGCAGCCTGGGTCACCTCCAGCAGGAAGCGCGCGCGGTTCTCGATCGGGCCGCCATACGCGTCCGTGCGTTTGTTGGTGCCGTCCTCCAGGAACTGGTCCGGCAGGTAACCGTTGGCGCCGTGAATCTCGACCCCGTCGAAGCCCGCGCGCAGGGCCCGGTAGGCGCCGGCGCGGAACTCCTCGACGATCGGCGGGATTTCGT
>DASWFO010000330.1:0-14015 GCA_036394195.1 Alphaproteobacteria bacterium
CCCGCCGCGTTCGGGCCGGAGCTCCCATGACAAGCCGCGCCGTGCTGGTGTTCCTCGGTTGTTTGGCGACGGTCGCAGCCGCGGGCTTCGACCTCGAAGGCCATCGCGGTGCGCGTGGCTTGATGCCGGAGAACACGCTACCCGCCTTCGCGAAGGCGCTGTCGCTCGGCGTCGACACGCTTGAGCTCGACACCGGCATCACCAAGGATGGCGTCGTCGTCATCTCGCACAACCGCGTGCTGGAGCCGGCGATCACGCGCGGGCCCGACGGGGCCTGGCTGACCGCGCCCGGTCCGGCGATCCATGCGCTGACCCTGGCCGAGCTGCGCCGCTACGACGTCGGCGCGATCAGGCCCGGCACCGACTACTACAGGCAGTTCCCGGGCCGGCCGGCGGTCGCCGAAACCCGCGTGCCGACCCTGGCCGAGCTCGCGGCCCTGTTGCGGCGGTCGGGAAATGCGGCCGTGCGTCTCAACGTCGAGACCAAGCTGTCGCCGCTGGCGCCGCAGGACACCCTCGACCCGGAGGCGTTCGCCGCAGCCCTCGTCGCCGCCTTGCGCCAGACGGGCTTGGCCGGCCGCGCCATGGTCCAGTCTTTCGACTGGCGAACCCTCAAGGTGGTGCAGCGCATCGCGCCCGAGATCCCGACGGTGTGCCTCACCCTCGAGCGGGGGCCGGACGACAACATCCGCCGCGGCCAGCCGGGGCCCAGCCCGTGGACCGCCGGTCTCGACGTGGACGATCACGCAGGCTCGGTGCCGCGCCTGGTGAAGGCGGCGGGCTGTGCCGTGTGGTCGCCGTTTTTTCGCGATTTGACCGACGACGCCCTGACCGAGGCCAAGGCGCTCGGCCTCAAGACCGTCGTGTGGACCGTCAATGAGCCGGCCGACATGTCGGCCCTGATCCAGCGCGGCGTCGACGGCATCATCAGCGACTATCCGGACCGGCTGCGCGGCGTGCTGGCGGACCGGGGCATGCCCCTGCCGGCCGCGACGCCGGTCGAGCCGTAACGCCGCGGCTGCAGGAACCGCGCCTCGACGGGGTCGTTCTAGGGCGGAGCAGACGCGACCGGTGGCCGCGCGGCGCCACAACAATTGCGTTTCATCGGCGACGCAATTGTTGGTGCAATTGTTTCAGGGCGATATTCGCAGGCAGTTTCAAATGGTTGTGAGAACAATTGCAGTATTGCACGGGAATCAGGGGGCCGGCCCCGGCCCTTCGGGGCCATCGCGGCGCCGGCGGGCGCGCGAGCCCCGGTTGCATTGAATAGGCCGCGGCATTTCGGCATGATTGCGCCACATGGCCGGCCCCCGAATCGCCCTGATCCACGCGCTGCCGGACTCCGTCGAGCCGGCCAACAAGGCCTTCGACGAGCAGTGGCCCGAAGCCTGGAAATTCAATCTCCTGGACGATGCGCTGGCGCGCGACCTCGCGGCCGCCGACGGCAAAATCACCATGGAGATCAATTCGCGGATCATCGACCTGTCGCGCTACGCCATGGCGACCGGGGCCAACGGCATCCTCTACACCTGCTCCGCCTTCGGCCAGTCGATCAAGGCCGCGGCGCTGCTGGCGCCGATCCCGGTCCTGAGGCCGAACGAGGCGGCGGTGGATGCGGCGCTCGACGCCGGATCGCGCGTCGCCTTGCTCGCAACCTTCCTTCCCACCGTCGGCATGATGAAGGCGGAAGTGGAGGTGCGGGCCCGCGAGCGCAACCTGACCCCGACCATCGAGGCGCGCCACGTGGCCGGTGCTTTGGAGGCGCTGCAGGCCGGCAGGCCCGAGGAGCACGATGCGCTGGTCGCCAAGGCCGCCGCCGACCTGCCGCCGGTGGATGCGCTGGTCCTGGCGCAGTTCTCGATGACCCGCGCCGCCCGCGCGATCGCGCCCGTGGCGGGCCGCCAGGTGATCACCACCCCCGGCAGCGCCATCGTCAAGCTGAAGAGCCTGCTCGCCACCCGCCAAGCGGCGGAGTGATCCGCCTAGATCGGTTTTTTCCGGCTCTGGATCAGCAGATCGAGCGACGCCAGCGCGATCAGCACCATCCCGGCCAGCGCCAGGGCCGACGGCACTTCGCCGAACCAGGCGAAGCCGACCAGCAGGGACACCGGCAGCCGCGTCAGGTCGAGCGGCGCCACGCGCGAGAACGTGCCGTGCGCGTAAGCGCGGGCGAGGAAGATCTGGCCGACATAGAACATCGCGGCGCAGGCGAACAGCCAGAACCATTGGGTCCCCGATGGCCACACCCAGTCGAAGGTCGCGATCGGCAGCGCGAATGTGGCCCCGCCGAACATGAAATAGAACGCGATGCGGTCCGGCGGTTCGCTGCGGGTCAATTGCTTGACCATCATCATGGCGAGGCTGGTGATCACGGCGCTCGACAGGCTGAGCAGAGCGCCCAGGCCGAAACCGCCGCTGCCGCTTGGCTGCGCGATCAGCAGCACGCCGCTAAATCCGACGGCGATCGACAGGGCCAGGCGCCAGGTCATCTTGTCGTGGAACACGATCATGCCGAGAAGCACCGACCAGAACGGCGAGCTGAAGCTGATCGCCACCACGTCGCCGAGCGGCAGCAGGCCGAGCGCATAGATCATCAGAAGAAAGCTGATGAACCCGAAGAACGACCGCCAGGCATGGCCGACGGGGCGGCTGGTCGCGATCACCGCCCAGCCGTCGCGCCACACGCGCGGCATGAACAGCAGCGCTGCGAAGGCGCCGCGCCACAGCGCGATGACCGGCTGCGGCAGATCGACGATCAGCGATTTGATGATCGCGAAATGGGTCGCCAGCGTGCAGGCGCCGGCGATCATGAACAGGCCGGCCCGCACTTCGTGAATGACCGGCGCGGTGAAGACCGGCGCCCCCGTCGATGCCGAGGGCTCCGTCGGTCGCGAATCGTCCACGGTGGCTGCCGGCCCGCCGCTCAGCCGAGCTTGATCTGCCCGTCGATGGTCTGGTTGAGATTCACGCCGTCGACCGTCAGCACGACCTTGGCCTTCAGCGTCTCGTTGCCTTTGAGCTTGCCCGCCTTGACCGCCTCCCGCACCGCCTCCTCGATTTCGCGCTGGCTGGTGACGCCAACGACCTTCAGGAACTTGCGGATTTCCATGTTGAATGTGTCTTCGTTCATGGGACGCCTCCGGTGTGCAGGATGTTCCGACAATAGCCCGGCGGTGCGTCGCGGGCCATCCATCCAGGCGCTTTATTCGGCACCGGGACAGAGCCATACTGGGGCAAAGATTGCTCCGAGGGAACGCCATGAAGCTCAGCGCCGACCAGGTCCGCGAGTTCGAGGAGCAGGGCTATCTGTTCCTGCCCAGCGTCTATTCGAAGGAGGAGATGGACCTCCTCAACGGCGAGGTGCCGGGCCTCCTGGCCCAGGACCGGCCGGAGGTGGTCCGCGAGAAGGGCACGACCGCCCCCCGCACGGCGTTCTACGTCCAGACCTGGAACCCGGTGTTTTCGATCCTGGCGCGCCACCCGCGCCTGGTCGGGCCGGGCATGCAGCTCCTCGGCTCCGACAAGCTCTACATGCACCAGTTCAAAATCAACGCCAAGGCGGCGTTCGACGGAGCGGTGTGGCAATGGCACCAGGACTACGCAACCTGGTACGAGGACGACCAGATGCCGCAGCCGCGCGCCATGAACATCGCGCTGTTCCTCGCCGAGGCCAACGAGTTCAACGGGCCCCTGATGTTCATCCCGAAGAGCCATCGCCGCGGCCGGCTCGCCGCCGGGCACGACGTGACGACCACCAGCTACCCGCTGTGGACCATCGACAACGAGACGATCACGCGCCTGGTCGACGAGGGCGGCATCGTGGCGCCGAAGGGCCCGCCGGGCTCGGTGCTGCTGTTCCACGGCACCCTCGTGCACGCCTCGGGCTCGAACCTGACGCCGTGGTCGCGCTGGATCCTCTATCTGTCGCTGAACCGCTGCGACAACGCGATCCGCCGCTTCCAGCGGCCGACCTGGATCGCCAACCGCGACTTCACGCCGATCGAGATGGTGCCCGACGACGCGCTGGTCCAGTACGCGCGGCAGAACCGCACCGCGGCGGAGTAGGAACGTTCCCGCATTGTCTATGGCTGAGCACATGAATATGAGGCCAAAGACAACTAACCCTCTCCCCTTGTGGGAGAGGGTGCGAGCGAAGCGAGCGGGTGAGGGGACCCCCTCACCCTCCCGGCGCTGACGCGCTGGGCCCCTCCCTCTCCCGCAAGGGGAGAGGGGCTTTAGGAGTGCGGCTGAGATGAATCTTCACCGTCTGCTTCGCCAGCGCCAAGAGGCCGGAGCGCCGCTGCGCGTCGGCGTGATCGGCGCCGGCAAGTTCGGCACTATGTATCTGTCGCAGGCCCGCAAGACGCCGGGCATCCACCTGGTCGGCGTCGCCGATCTGTCGGTGCCGCGGGCGCAGGAGGCGCTGGCGCGCACCGGCTGGCCGGCGGAACGATATGCGGCCAAGAGCCTCGACGACGCGGCGAAGAGCGGTGCCACCTTCGTCGGCGACGACGTGGACGCGCTGATCAAGCATCCGGCGGTCGACATTGTCGTAGAGGTCACCGGAAATCCGCCGGCCGCCGTCAGCCATGCGCTGAAAGCGTTCCAGGCGAAGAAGCACCTGATCAACGTCACGGTCGAAGCCGACGCGTTCTGCGGGCCGCTCCTCGCGCGCAAGGCCGCCGAGGCCGGCGTGGTCTATAGCCTCGCTTATGGTGACCAGCCGGCGCTGATCTGCGACCTGGTCGACTGGGCGCGCGCCGCCGGCTTCGAGGTGGTCGCCGCCGGCCGCGGCCACAAATGGCTGCCGCATTTCGCCCAGTCGACGCCGGAGACGGTGTGGACCCATTACGGGCTGAGCGAGGAGCAGGCGCGGCAGGGCGGGCTCAATCCGCAGATGTTCAACTCGTTCCTCGACGGCTCGAAGCCGGCGATCGAGAGCACCGCCGTGTGCAACGCGACCGGCCTGCTGCCGCCGCCGAACGGGCTCGAATATCCGCCGTGCTCGCTCGACGATTTGCCGTTCGTGTGCCGGCCGAGATCGGAAGGCGGCCAGCTCCATTTCAAAGGCCAGGTCGAGGTGCTGTCGTCCCTCGAGCGCGACGGCCGGCCGATCCCGCATCACATCCGCTGGGGCGTGTTCGTCGTCTTCGAGGGCGACACCGAATACGTGCGCCGCTGCTTCACCGAATACGGCATGGTCACCGATCCGGAGAGCCGCTATGGCGCGCTCTACAAGCGCTGGCATCTGATCGGCCTCGAGCTCGGCATCTCGGTCGCCTCGGTCGGGCTGCGCCGCGAGCCCACCGGCTGCCCGGACGGGTTCCGCGCCGACGCCGTGGCGGCGGCCAAGCGCGACCTGAAGCCGGGCGAAATCCTCGACGGCGAGGGCGGCTACACGGTCGTCGGCAAGCTGATGCCCGCCAAGGACAGCCTCGCCATCGGCGCCTTCCCGCTCGGGCTCGCTCACAAGGTGAAAATGGTCAAGCCGGTGAAGCGCGGGGCGGCGTTGCGCTGGGACGACGTGGAGGTCGATGGCACGCTGGAGGCCGTGCGCCTCCGTCGTGAGATGGAAGCCATGTTCCGCGACCCGGCCGCGCGGGCGGCCGCGGAATAGGTTTCACCGGTCGCGAGGGAGAAGCGCCATGTCACCGCTGGACGAAAACCGGGACCGTGCCGCGAGCCGTAGCGACGTCGATATGACCAGCACCGGCCCGGGCACGCCGGGCGGCCGGTTCATGCGGCAGTTCTGGATCGCGGTGGATCGAGCCGAGGACCTGGCGCCCGGCCAGGCCAAGCCGATCCGCATCATGAGCGAAGACTATGCGCTCTACCGCGGCGCCTCCGGCCGGGCGCAGGTGATCGCCTATCGCTGTCCGCACCGGGGCGCGCAGATGCATCTCGGCTGGGTCGAGGGCGACGACATCCGCTGCGTCTATCACGGCTGGAAGTACGACTGCTCGGGGCAGTGCGTGGAGCAGCCGGCGGAGGAGGCGGGGTTCGCGCGCAAGGTGAAGATCCGCACCTGGCCGACCCGCGAGCACATGGGGCTGATCTACGCCTATTTCGGCCCAGGTTCTGAGGAAGGGGGCGAGCCGCCGCCCTTCCCGCCTTATCCGGTGCCGCCGCAACCCGGATTGATCGAGGCGTGGCCGATCGAGCACGTGCCGTGCAATTACCTGCAGTGTTTCGAGAACAGCATGGACGAGGTGCATGTCTCCTTCGTCCATGCGCCCGGCGGCTCGCACGCCGCCATGGCGGACTTGCCGCTGATCTCGGCCGAGGAGACCGACTGGGGCATGATCCGTTACGGCAAGCGCGCCAACGGCAAGGTGCGGGTCACCTTGCATTACGCGCCGGCGGTGACGCGGGTGATCGTGCCGCCGCTCGCCGGCATGGACGGCGTCGGCGGCTGGACCGAGATCTACTTCCATTGGACGCCGGTCGACGACGTGAACCATATGTGGCTGATCACCCACCACGTGAAGGTCACCGGCGCCGACGCCGATGCCTACAAAGACAAGCGGGCGCAGTATCTCAAGCGCCGCGCCGAGGCGCGCCCGTCCGTCGAGATCGCGCAGGAGCTGATGGCCGGCCAGGGGCGCTTTGCCGATGTCCGGCATCCCGACCTCGCCATCCTGCAGGACATCGCGGTGCAGGCCGGGCAAGGCCGGATCCAGGACCGCGCGCAGGAGCGTCTTGGACGGTCCGACAACGGGATCATCGCGTGGCGCAAGATCCTCGCCCGCGAGCTGCGCGCGATTGCCGAAGGCCGGCCACCCAAGCGGTGGAAGCCGCCGCCCGCCGAAATGCTGCCGGACATCGGTATCTGAACGAACGCTCGGCCAACGAGCAAGCAAAACAAGGGAGGACACGGGATGGGCTGGTTTCAGAATCGCTGGTGGGTCGTGTTCGCATCGGCGTCGGGGCTGCTCGTCGGCGCCGGCGCGATCAACGTGTTTGCCTTCGGCGTGTTCCTGAAGCCGATCACCGAGGAGTTCGGGATTGGCCGCGGTCCGTTTTCGCAGGCCATCGCCCTCGGCTCGCTGATGAACGCGCTCGCCTGTCCGCTGCTCGGCTGGATGATCGACCGCTGGGGGGCGCGGCGCGTGATGATCCCGGGCATTCTGCTGTGCGCGCTGGCCACCGCGTCCTACGCCCTGCTGCAGCCGTCGCTGCCGATCATCTATCTCATGTTCGCGGTCGCCGGATTCGTCTTCGGCGTGCAGACGCCGATCGCCTACGCGACGGTCACCGCCAAGTGGTTCGACCGCAACCGCGGCCTGGCGCTGGGGCTCGCGATGGCCGGCGTCGGCCTGGGTGTGGCCCTGATCCCGCAGATCGCGGCGGCGCTGATCGCGAAATTCGGCTGGCGCCTTGCGTTTGCCGGCCTCGGCGTGTGCGTGCTCGGCTTCGCGTTCGTGCCGGTGTCGCTGTTCATTCGCGAGCCGCCGGGCTTCGTCGGCAGCGTCGAGCGCCGCAAGACGGCGGCCCTGCAGGCAGCCGTTCCCGGCATCGACATCGGCCAGGCGCTGCGCGGCTCGTGGCAGTTCTATGCGCTGACGGTGGCCTTCTTCCTGGCCATCGTCGCCATCAACGGCACGGTCACCCACATCGTCGCGTTGCTGACCGACCGCGGCATTCCGCTGCAGGTCGCGACCGGCGCCTTGTCGGCCTCCGGGCTTGCGATCATCGTCGGGCGCGTTCTCTCCGGCTGGTGCCTGGACCGGTTCTGGGGACCCTATGTCGCGGTCGCGTTCTTCATAGTCCCGATGATCGGCATCGGCTTGCTCGATAGCGGAGCGGGCGGGGCCGTGCCTATCGTCGGGGCGGCGATGTGCGGGCTCGGAATCGGCGCCGAGGTCGATCTGATGGCGTTCTTCGTCAGCCGCTATTTCGGGCTGCGCGATTACGCCAAGATCTACGGCACGATGTTCGCGGTGTTCTCGTTCGGCGTCGGCGTCGGCCCGGCGATCAGCGGGCTGGTGTTCGACCGCTTCCACTCCTACGACCCGGTGTTCATCGTCTATGAGCTGCTGCTCGGCGTCACCTGCGTGCTGTTCCTCCGGCTCGGGCCTTATCCGTACCCGCCGAGGGCGGAGATCCTGACAGACGCCGGCGACCAGCGGATGCCCGCCTGATCCGCGGGCCGCGGGCGAGCCGACGCTCGGATTCTGAGGCGAAAACCGCCCATCAGGTTTTGAGATAGCGCCCATCCGAAATAATTGGTTGTGACGGCGGCGGCTCTTCTCCACCTTTGCCGTCGTGACCGCATCTCACCCTAGGCTCGTCTGGACGGTGGCCGGCGGCGTCGTGGCGCTCGCCATCTCGCAAGGCATCGGCCGCTTCGCCTACACGCCGCTGCTGCCGGCGATGCAGGCGGCCGGCGGTTTCGGCGCCGATGTCGCCGGCTATCTGGCGTCGGCCAACTATGCCGGCTATCTCGTCGGCGCCTTCCTGGTCGCGCTGCTGCCGCAGCGCTGGACCCTGCTCGTCCTGCGTCTGTGCCTGATCGCCAGTGTCGCGACCACCGCCGCCATGGCCGCGACGACGTTGATCTGGGCGTGGGCGGTCCTGCGCGCCGCGGCCGGCCTGGTCAGCGCCGGCGTGCTCATCCTCGCGTCCGACATCGTGTTTCGCCGGCTCAGCCGCGAGCGGCGCGAAGCCCTGAAAGGCCTGCCCTTCGGCGGCGTCGGCGCCGGCATCGCGATCTCCGGCGTGGTCGTGGCCGCCACGCTGGCTCCATGGGGTTGGGCCGGCGGTTGGGCGGCGCTCGGGGTGGTCGCTGCTCTCTTGACGCCGATCTGCTGGATCGGCCTGCGCGTCCCGCCGCACGTGCCGGCCGCCCCGGCCGCCGTCCCCTCGCCGCCGCGAGCGGCCCTCGCGCCGCGGTTTTCGGTCGGCTTGCTGCTCGGCGCGTATTTCTTCGAAGGCCTCGGCTATATCGTGAGCGGCACGTTCCTGGTCGCCATCGTCGCGGCGATGCCGGCGCTGTCGAATTTCGCGCCGTACACCTGGATCGTGGTCGGGCTGGCCGCCTGCGTGGCACCGCCGCTGTGGGGAGCACTCGCGTCCCGCGCCGGCCTGGTCGGCACGTTGATCGCGGCCCATCTGGTGCAGGCCGTCGGCATCGCGGCCCCGGCGCTGTCGCAGAGCCTGCCCTCGGTGCTGTTCTCGGCGGTGACCTTCGGCGCCACCATCTCGAGCATCTCGGCCCTGACCTTGTCGCTCGGCGGCCTGTTGGCGCCGGAGCGCTCGGCGCGGATCATCGGCCTGCTCACCGCCGTGTTCGGCGTCGGCCAGATCCTGGGCCCGGTCGTGGCCGGCGAGCTCGCGGTGCGCAGCGGCAATTTCGACGCGGGCCTGCTGCTGGCGGCAATCGCGGTCGCCGCCGGTGCGGCGCTGCTGGTCCTGGGCGCCGTGCGCGCCGCGCGCCGCCGCGAGGCGGCGCTGGCCTGATCAGTCCGCAACGGCGCTGCTCCGGAGCCGCGCCGTTGCCGCGCGGTCGAGCTGGCCGTCGCTGCCGATCACGACCGCGTAATCGCGCCGAGCTTCCTCGCGGGTGATCAGCCCATCCAGCACGTCGTCCAAGACGCGCTCGGGGTCGCGCTCCTGCGGCCGGCCGAAGCCGCCGCCGCCGGGCAGCTCGAGGCGGATCGCATCGCGCGGCGGCACGGTCTGCCGCCCCTTGGGACGGATCGGCCGGCCGGAGAGCAGCGACACGCCGCCCGGCGCTCCGGTTCCGCCGCCGTCACGGCCGCGCGCCGGATTGTTGACCCGCTCGAAATTGCACAACAGCGCGATCGGCGCTGCATCGGCGCCGCCGAGCTCGACCACCTGGCCGAGCCCGCCGCGATATTTCCCCGGCCCGCCCGAGCTGTCGCGGAATTCGCGGCGGCGAAACACGACCGGGGCGATGCTTTCCGTCGCCTCGACCGGGATCGTGCGGACACCGCTCGGGAACGCGGTGGCGCTGAGCCCGTCCTTGGTCGGCCTGGCACCCGCCCCACCGCAATGGAAGATCACCGTGCTGAACTCGGGCAGCGCGTTCGCATCTGTCCCGTCCTCGACCTCGTCGACCATCGAGCCGCCGCCGAACACCTGCGGATTCCACAACGACGACGCGCCCTCGGCGGGCACGCCGCTGGGCATCACCTGATGCAGGCAGCCGAACACCACGTCCGGCAGCATGTGCCCGACGGTGTGGCGCGCCGCGACCGGCCACGGCCGTTTGACGTTGAGCACCGAGCCCTCGGGCGCGCTCACCGTGATCGGCGCCAAGGAGCCGGCGTTGTTCGGCACCTCGGGGGCGACCAGGCATTTCACGCCGAAGGCCGTGTAGGCGAGGCAGTAATTGTAGACGACGTTGATGCCGTAGCTGGACGCGGGCGACGTGCCGGCGAAATCGATGTGGATGCCGTCGTCGGAGATGGTGAGGGCCGCGTTTAGCAGCAGTGGCTTGTCGTAGCCGTCCATCGTCACGCTGTTGCGCGTGGTCCCCTTCGGCAGGGCGCGGATGCGCGCCAGGGTCGCCTCGCGTGAGGCCTCGACGATGGTGTCGCCCAGCCGGTCGAGATTGGCGATCTCGAACTCGTCCATCATGTCGATCAGCCGCCGGCCGCCCTCCTGGTTGCACGCGGCGGTGGCGTAGATGTCGCCCTCGACCTGCAGCGGCTCGCGCACATTGGCGCGCACCAGCCGCAGCAGGTCCTCGTTCATCTTACCCTTGCGCGCCAGCTTCATGATCGGGATGGCGAGGCCCTCCTCGAACACCTGCCGGCCGTCGGGGCCCATGCCGAGCCCGCCGATATCCACCACGTGCACCGTGTTGGCGAACAGCGCGACCGGCTCGCCCTTGTAAAAGCTTGGTGTCACCACGGTGATGTCGTGCAGATGGCCCGAGGTCAGCCACGGGTCGTTGGTGATGTAGTGGTCGCCGTCGCGCATGGTCTTCAGGGGATAGGCGGCGAGGAAATGCTTCACCGCGTTGGCCATCGAGTTCACATGGCCGGGCGTGCCGGTGATCGCTTGCGCCAGCATCCGTCCGTCGCGGTCGAACACGCCCGCCGACAGGTCGCCGGCCTCGCGCACCGACGTGCTGAACGCGGTGCGGATCATGGTCTGCGCCTGCTCTTCCACCACGGCGATCAGCCGGCTCCACATGATCTGGCTGTGGATCTGGGACAGGGCGGTGTTGGCGCGTGCGATCATTGTCCAACCTCCTGCGGTGGATCACCCCCATCCCAACCCTCCCCCATGAAGGGGGAGGGAGTAATAAGGAGGGCCGCGGTTCTGTTCCTTTCCCTCCCCCCTTGCGGGGGAGGGTAGGGAGGGGGGTGCACAATCGCAGACGTCATCTGCATTCAGTCTTAGGCCCGCCGCGTCAGTTCAATATAGCCGAACTCGTCGATGCGCGCCTGGAACGCCGGGCTGACGACGGTCGAGGTCTCGTCTTCGGCGATCACCGCCGGGCCTTCGATCTGGGCCCCCGGCGCCAAGTCGCCCCGCCAGTAGATCGGCACCTCGACGAACTCGCCGCGCCCGGATTCGAACACCGGTCGCCGCGACCGCGGCTTCGGCACCGACGGCTTCAGCGCCACCGGCGTCGCCAGCCGGCCTTCGGCCGGCGAGCTCACTGACACGACCCAGCTCAGGAGCTCGATGTCGACGCCGGGGATGGCGCGGCTGTACAGCCGGCGGTAGGCGGCTTCGAACAGCTCGGTCAGGTGCGCGCGGTCGTCGGCGACGAACGGGCGCACCGGCAGAGCCACCGTGATTTCGTGGCCCTGGCCGCGATAGCGCATCAGCGCCGAGCGTTGCTCGGTGAGCGTCGCATCGGGCGCCCCTCGCCGGACGATCGCTTCCGCCTCGGCCCGCATCTCGGCCAGCAGGCGGTTGGCCAGTACCGGATCGAAGCGGCTCACGGCCATGAGCCGGCTGCGCACGATCTCATACGCGACCGGGGCGCGCAGAAAGCCGACCGCCGAGCCCACGCCGGCGTTCGCCGGCACCAGCACCCGCGCCATGCCGAGCTTCTCGGCGACGCGCGCCGCGTGCAGAGGTGCGGCCCCGCCGAAGGCGATCAGCGTGCGCTTGCGCAGATCCTTGCCGCTTTCGATCGCGTGCACGCGGGCCGCGTTGGCCATGTTCTCGTCGACCATCTCGCTGATGCCGAATGCCGCCAGCTCGGCCGCCAGCCCCAGCGCGTCGCCGACCTTGCCCGTCACCGCCTGTTTGGCGGCCTCGACGTTGAGCCGCATGTCGCCGCCCGAGAACGTCGCCGGGTCGACGCGGCCGAGCACCACGTCGGCGTCGGTCACCGTCGGATCGCCGCCGCCGCGGCCGTAGCAGGCCGGCCCCGGCTCGGAGCCGGCGCTGTCCGGTCCCACGGCGATGCGGCCGAGCGCGTCGACGCGCGCGATCGAGCCGCCGCCGGCGCCGATCTCGACCATCTCGATGACCGGGATGCGCAGCGGCAGGCCGCTGCCCTTTAGGAACCGATAGATCCGCGCCACCTCGAAGGCGCGCGCGGTCTGCGGCAGGGCGCCGTCGATCAGGCAGATCTTCGCCGTCGTCCCGCCCATGTCGAAGGACAGCACCTGGTCGAGCTTCTGCTGGCGGGCAATGCAGCTGGCGAAAATCGCCCCGCCCGCGGGGCCCGATTCAACCAGCCGCACCGGAAAGCGGATCGCCGTCTCGACTGTCGTGACACCGCCGCCCGAGGTCATGAGGAACAGAGGGCAGTGGAATCCGGCGCGACGCAGCTCGGCATCGAGCTGTCCGAGATAGCGCCCCATCAGCGGCTGCACATAGGCGTTGGCACAGGCGGTCGAGAAGCGCTCGTATTCGCGCATCTCGGGCGACACGTCGCACGACAGCGTGACCGCCACATCCGGCAGGCGCTGCTTGAGCATCGCACCGACTCGCCGTTCATGGTCGGGGTTGGTGAAGCTGTGCAGGAAGCCGACCGCGACGGCTTCGACGCCGTGCGCCGCGAGGATGTCGAGTGCGCGGGCGACGCTCGCCTCGTCGAGCGGCACCAGGGCCCGGCCCCGCGCATCGACGCGCTCGCGCACCGGGAGGCGCAGCCGGCGCGGCACCAGCGGCGCCGGCAGGTCGATATTGACGTCGTATTGCTCGAAGCGGTTCTCGTGGCGGATCTCCACCACGTCGCGAAAGCCTTCGGTGGTGAGCAGCGCCGTCTTGGCACCCTTGCGCTCGATGAGGGCGTTGGTCGCCAAGGTGGTGCCGTGGATCACCAGCTCGACCTGGGCGGGCGTCACGCCGGAGTCGGCCAGGACGGCGCGGATGGCGGCCAGAACGCCCTCTTCCGGTGCGCGCGGTGTGGTGAGCAGCTTCGCGGCGAAACGGCGCAGGCCGCTCTCCAGCACGACGTCGGTGAAGGTGCCGCCGATATCGACGCCGAGCCGGGCCGGTGGGGAGGACGTCACGAGATGCACCTGGATTTTGAAGACCGAACGAGCGCGCTTATATTAGCGGCCGCCGCGGCGATGCGATATTCCAGGGCTGACAATGAGGGAGGCAACGCCATGCCTGCAAGCTTTCGCACCGCTCTGACAGATCTCTTCGGTCTGCGGCACCCGATCATCCTGGCGCCCATGGGGGCGATCGCCGGCGGGGCGCTGGCCGCGTCGGTGGGGCGGGCCGGCGGATTCGGGCTCATCGGTCCCGGCTATCTCGACGATGACTGGATCGATCGTGAGTTCGACGCCGCCGGCAACCAGCGCGTCGGAGTGGGCTTCATCACCTGGGACCTCGCGAAATCACCGCAGCGCCTGGCAACCGCCCTGGCGCGCCAGCCGCAGGCCGCGATGCTGTCGTTCGGCGATGCATCGCCCTTTGTCGATGCGATCAAGCGGAACGGGGCGAAGCTGATCCTGCAGGTCCAGAGCGTGGGCGCGGCCACGGAGGCGGTCCGCCTCGGCGCCGATGTCGTGGTGGCGCAGGGCATCGAGGGCGGCGGCCACGGCGTGCGTCCTGAGGCGGGCCGCTCG
>DASWFO010000331.1:0-45351 GCA_036394195.1 Alphaproteobacteria bacterium
CCCCGCCGCTCGCGCGGACCGCGCTGGGTCCCACCGAGGCGTTCCTCGCCGAACTCCGCGACCAGGTCTATGCGCGCGCCGCCGACGTCGGCGACGGCTACAGCATCGAGGCCGAGCCGCGCCCGGCCGCGGCCCCGCTGCTCGAGGCGGCGGCACGGCTCAACACCGCCCTCGGGCGGCTGCATGCGCCGCTGGTCGAGCTCGCTGGCCACCTGGCCAAGCGGCTGGACGACGAAGCCGCCGAGCTCGATTCGGCGAGCCGCTCGCGCATCGAGGCGGTGACGCGCGGCCTGCGCCGGCGCGCCGAGACCATCGTCGCCGGCTGGCGCGCCATGCTGAAATCCCTGCCCGATGTGGCGGCGCCGGAGTTCGTCGACTGGTTCGCGGTCGACCGGATCGAGGCCCGCGACGTCGACGTCGGCTTCCATCGCCACTGGGTGGATCCCACGGTTCCATTCGTCGAAGCGGTGGCCCGGCCGGCGCACGGGCTCGTGATCACTTCGGCAACCTTGACCGACATCTCGGACAAGGCGTTCCAAGACAAGTCGGACGCGGAGACGCCGAGTGCGGCCGATCCGATCGAGGTCGGGTGGCTGGCCGCCGAAGCGCGCACCGGGGCCCGCCATCTGCCGGAGCGCATGCGGGCGCGCGTCCCCTCGCCATTCGACTATCCGGCGCGCACGCGCGTCCTGGTGGTACGGGACCTCAAGCGCGACGACATGACGCAGGCGGCTGCGGCCTATCGCGAGCTGTTCCTGGCCGCGCGCGGCGGCGGGCTCGGATTGTTCACCGCGATCCACCGGCTGAAGGCCGTGCATGCGCGCATCGCCGCTCCGCTGGAGAGCGCCGGCCTCGGCCTGTGGGCCCAGCATATCGACGGGCTCGACACGTCGACCCTGATCGAGATCTTCCGCGCCGACCGCGATTCGTGCCTGCTCGGCACCGACGCGGTGCGCGACGGGGTCGACGTGCCGGGCGCCAGCCTGCGGCTGATCGTGTTCGACCGCGTGCCGTGGCCGCGGCCGGACATTCTCCATAAGGCGCGCAAGGCGAGGTTCGGCGGCACCGCGTATGACGACATGCTGACGCGGCTGCGCCTCAAGCAGGCCTACGGCCGGCTGATCCGCCGCGCCGACGACAAGGGCGTGTTCGTGATGCTGGATTCAAGGCTGCCGTCCAGGCTCGCCGGTGCGTTTCCGGCGGGTGTCGAGATCGAGCGTATCGGGCTCGCCGATGCGGTGCGGATCGTGCGCGAGTTCCTGGCGGACTGTCCGGCCTAGGGCCGCACGCCCCCGAACAGCACCATCACCATCGACAGCGTCAGCACCGACAGCACGGTCGAGGCGAGGATGACTGCCGAGGCGCGCTCGACATAGACGCCGTAATTGGTGGCCAGCACGAAGGTGAGTGCCCCCGTCGGCAGCGCCGCCAGGATCACCGCCGACGCCAGCCAGAATGCATCGAGCCCGAGAGCGCTGCCGACCGCCCAGGTGACAGCCGGCTGCAGAATCAGCTTCACCGCGACCAGCCAGCTCACTTCGATGGCCTTGCGGCCGCCGATCAGCGTTTTCAGCGAGCGGGTGGCGAGAAACAGCCCGATGGCGAACAACGCCGACGGACCGGCGGCCGCCGCCAACAGATCGCCGAACGTGGCGATCGGCACCGGCAAGGTGAGACCGGCGGCGCTAAAGGCGATCCCGGCCAGCGGGGCGACGATCAGCGGATTGCCGGCGACCGCGCGGGTGGCCCGCATCAGCGCATGCGCGGCACCGGCGTCGCCATGGGTTTCGAGTTCGATCGCCGCCACCACCGCCCCCAGCACGGAGATCGTGGCAACCACCGTCGCCACCACGGCCGGCAGCATGCCCTCAGGCCCGAAGGCGGTCAGGAACAGCGGGAGGCCCATGTAGCCGGTGTTCGAGAACACGCCCGACATGGCGCCCAGCGCGTTTTCCGCGACGCGGCCTGGAAACGCGATCCGCGCCACCACGACCACCACGATCACGACGATCGCCAGTGCCCCGAAATACGCGGCGAGAAACGGAAGATTGGCCGACCGTTCGACCGGCACCCGCGCCATGCCGACGAACAGAACCGCCGGCAGGGCGAAGAAGTACACGAACCGGTTCAGCGCCTCCGAGCTGTCCTGGCCGAGGAGCTGGAAGCGCCCGGCCAGGACGCCGGCCAGGATGAGGCCGAACACCGGCAGGACGACGTTGAGGATGGCTTGCATGCGGGGAGCGCTCGGAAACGGGTGCGCGACCCTAGCAGCGTCCCGCCATCCGGTCATCAGCCCGCCACCGCGGCCTATGGACGGCTTGGCACAAATCTCGCATCATCAGGGCGCGTGAACGTTTGGGGGAGCCAGTCATGGCGACATCGGTCCATCGTCGCGTACGCCTCTTCAGCCTCATGCTCCTGGTTCTGTGCGCCTCGGCCGGACGCGGCTTCGCCGCCGACGCCGCGCACACTGTGGCGTTGCGCCTCGAATGGCTGCCGTCCGGCTACCAGGCGCCGTTCTATCTCGCCGCCGCCAAGGGCTGGTACCAGAAGGCCGGGCTGAGCGTCACCATCGAGCAAGGCAACGGTTCGAACACCACGGTCCAGCTGGTGAACGCCGGACAGTACGACATCGGCCACGCGGCGCTCTCCAGCGTCGCGGTCGCGCGCAACAAGGGCATGTCCGTCCGTGCGGTGGCGTCATTCTTCCGCAAAGGCGACATGGCGCTGATGGTCTCGGAGGACTCTGGCGTGAAGGGCCCGGCCGATCTCAAAGGCAAGAAAATCATCTACTCGGCCGCTTCGTTCGAAGGACCGTTCCTGGCACCTTTCTTGGCCAAGGGCGGAGTGACGCCGGATCAGCTCCTGCTGATGAATGTCGACGCCAACGCCCGTATCCCGACCTATGTCAACGGCGACGCCGACGGCATCTTCGGCAGCCCGGTCGGCACCGGCGTCGTGATCGCCGAAAAGCGGCCCACGCGCTTCGTGCTGTTCGCCGATTTCGACATGAACATGCCGGGCTTCGGCCTCTTCACGACCGAAGCGAAGCTGCAGCAAAAGGGCGAGGCGCTGCGCCAGTTCGTCAGCCTCTCCTGCGGCGCCTGGGCCTATATCGTCGCCGGCCATCAGGACGAAGCTGTGGAGGCGCTGTTGAAGGCGCGCGCCCAGGACCGGCTGGAGCCGTCCTTGATGAAGAAGCAGCTCGAAGACTCCTTCGCGTTCCTCTACACGCCCGCAACCGCGGGCCAGCCGATCGGACTGCAGGCCGAGTCCGACTGGGCCGCGGCCTTGAAGGTGATGGAGATCGCAAAAGTCATCGACCCCGGCTCGAAGCCGACCGATTACTTCACCAACGACTATATCGATCCGGCGCTCATCAAGGCGACCGCCGGCGGCTGACCAGATGGTCAGTTGACGGCCGCGACGGCTTGATTTCACGACAGCGGCGCGTGCTAATCTCCAAGGCAGCAGGGACGCGCCGGCCGCAGCCGCCGGGACGCGATCAGGAGGGCGGCACTTGAAACCACAGATCCATCTGACGTTCGACCTGTCTTACGTCCAGCTCGACGGCCGCTGGCGGCTGCCGGGGTCGTGGACCGGCCGCACCTATCCCGACATCGGGCTCTACGAGGAGATGGCGCGCATCGCGGAGCGCGGCTGCATCGACATGATCTTCTTCGGCGACGGGACGGGAATTCCCAGCACCTGGCGCGGCTCGCTCGAGGAAGCGGTGAAGTGGGGCATCCAATGGCCGCGGCTCGACATGAGCCCGTGGATCACCTGCATGTCCCGCGTCACCCGCCATATCGGGTTCTGCCTCACCTATTCGTCCACGTTCATGCACCCGTTCTACGTGGCGCGTCTCTTGAACTCGCTCGACCACGTCACGGGCGGCCGCGTGGCCTTCAACGTAATCGCGTCGACGCGCGGCGCCGATGCCGCCAATTACGGGTTCGACGAGCTCATGGAGCACGACCTGCGCTATGAGCGGATGGAGGAGTTCATCGACGTCTGCAAGGCGCTGTGGGACAGCGTGCCTCCCGGCTCCTTCGTCTGGGATCGCGAGTCCGGCGTGGTCTGCGACCCCGCCAAGGTACACGCCATCAACCACAGCGGCCGCTTCTTCAAGGTGCGCGGGCCGCTCAACGTCGTCCCCTCGCCGCAGGGGCAGCCGGTGCTGATCCAGGCCGGCGCCTCGCCGCGCGGCATCAAGGCGTCGGCGTATTTCGCCGAGCACGTGTTCGGCGCCGGCGGTGCGCCGTTGAAGGTGAAGGTGGCCCACCGCCAGGCGCTCGACGCCGAGCTCAGGGCGCAAGGCCGCGATCCCGAAAGCGTCGGCATCCTATGGGGCGCGTCGCTGATCGTCGGCGAGACCGAGCAGGACGCGCTGGCACGGCGCGAACGGCTGCTGCAGATGATCCCGCGCGAAGGTGTCGGCCCGTATCTGTCGCACAATATCGGCTACGACTTCTCGAAGCTGCCGGCGCGCTTCACCTTGGCCGAACTCAACAAGGAGATCGCCGCCAGGCAGGCCTCGCCGGTGGGCCTCGTGCATCAGCTCGCCGTTAAGTTCGGTGAGAAGACCGAGATGACCCGCGAAGAGTTCTTCGAGCACGGCCTGAAGAACGCCACCGGCTATGACCGCAGCGTCGCCGGCACCGCCGAGCAGGTCGCCGACCAGCTCGAAGAGGTCTTCGAGGCGACCGGCAGCCGCGGCGGCTTCATGTTCGCCCATCCGAACGCGACGCCGCGCGACCTCCTCAATGTCGTGGACTTCCTGGTCCCCGAGCTTAGGCGCCGCGGCCGCTTCCGCAGCTCCTACGACGGCACCACCTTGCGCGAGAACATGCGGCTCAAATAGGCAGCGTCACACGCATTTATGGTCCGTCATGCCCCGGCTTGTCCGCATAAAGCGGGGCATGACGAGCCTATAATAACCGAGCCTACATCGACTCCCGCGCCGCCGTGCTGGCGGCCCGGATGTGGCGCGGGATGGCGAGGCTTTCCGCCATCTCGACCAGCAGGTAGAAGCCGACGCCGAGCACGGTGAGGCCGGCGAGCCCGGCGAAGAGCAGCGGCGTGTCCATGCTGCCGTTCGCCACCATCAGAAGATAGCCGAGCCCGGCGTCGCCGCCGACGAATTCGCCGACGACCGCGCCGACCACCGCCAGCGTGATCGCGATCTTCAGGCCGCCGAAGATCGACGGCAGCGCATTGGGCAGGCGGAACTTGAAGAACGTGGCGATGCCACCGAAGCCCATCGAGCGCGCCAGGTAGATCTTCTCGGGCTCGATCGCGGCGAGCCCCACGGCGGTGTCGATCACGATCGGGAAAAACGCGATCAGGAAGGCGATGAGGACCTTTGGCAGGAGGCCGAAGCCGAACCAGACGATGAACAGCGGTGCGATGGCGACCTTCGGCATCGCCTGCGACGACACCAGCAGCGGGTAGATCGCGCGCGCAAAGGGCGGCCACAAGAAGATGGCCAATGCCAGCGGAATCCCCACGGCGATGCTGAGCGCGTAGCCGAGCAGGATCTCCACCGACGTCGCCCAGCTGTACTTCAGAACCAGTGGCCAATGGTCGCCGAGCGAGATCACGATGGCGCTGGGCGGCGGCAGCAGAAACTCCGGAATGCCGAGCCCCCTGGTGCCCAGCTCCCAGACGGCCAGGACCGCGGCCAGGACGGCGAGCGGGTAGACGACGGCCGTCGTCCGGGCCCGCGATTCCCGGCGAGCGAGATTGCGCTGAACGCTGGCCTCGACGTCTTCGATGGCCAAGGGTGTGCGATCGCCCAAGCCGGCAGGCGGAGAGCCGATGTCGCTCATCGATGCCTCAGCTCTCCCGCAGCACGCCGCGGGCGAGGAACAGCTCCAGGATCTGCCGGTTGTAGTCGGCGAAGCGCTGGGTCTCGCGCATGGCGAGGGTGCGCGGCCGCGGGAGGTCGATGTCGATGACGCGGTCGATCTTGCCCGGCCGCGGGGTCATCACGATGACCCGGTCGGAGAGAAACACCGCCTCCGCCACGCTATGGGTGATGAACAGCACCGTCGTCCGCGTCTCGTTCCAAATCCGCTGCAGATCGAGCACCAGTTGGTCGCGTGTCAGCGCGTCCAGCGCGCCGAACGGCTCATCCATCATCAGCTGCCGCGGGTTGTGGATCAGCGCCCGGCACAGCGAGACTCGCTGGCGCATGCCGCCGGACAGCTCGTGCGGGTACTTGTCCTCGAAGCCGCCGAGGCCGACCTGGACCAGAAGCTCGCGGGCACGCCGTTCGGCCGCCTTGCGCTCGAGCTTCTTCGCCTCGGCCTGCAGCATGACATTGCCCAGGGCGGTGCGCCATTCGAGTAATACGGCACTCTGGAACACCACGCCGATATCGGTGCGCGGACGGACCACCGGCCGGCCCTCGACGCTGACCAGCCCGCCGGACGCCGGGACCAACCCGGACGCGATCATCATCAGCGTGCTTTTGCCGCAGCCGCTCGGCCCCAGAATGGTCAGGAACTCGCCGCGCCGCGCCGCGAGCGACACGCCGTCGAGGGCGCGGACCGCGCCGTCACGAGTCGCATAGACTTTGCTGAGATCGCGGATCTGCAGGTAATCCGGCCCAGCACCGGCCGCCGGATCGGCCATGAAGGAGGGCTCGGCGAGGGCTGCGTCAGCCATCGGCCCCCGCACCGACGGCCTGCGCGGCGGGTGCCGCCGGGACCTTGTCCCAGGCGCCGATGATCTCCGCCGCGGTCACCACGGCGCCGTAATCGCGATCGAACCGCGCCAAGGCGGCGAGATGGTCGCGCTCATTGAACGCCGCACAACAATCCGAAACCATGGTGACGTAGTAGTCGATGAAGTAGGCGTCGCGCGCGGTCGACTCGACGCAGGTGTCGGTCGCCACGCCGGTGAGAAGCAGGCTGCGCACGCCGTTGCGCTTCAGCACCGCGTCCAGCTCGGTGTTGATCATGCCGCTGTAGCGATGCTTGATCACGACCGGCTCGCCGGGGCGCGGCCGCACGCCGTAGAAATCGGCCCCCCACGACCCGGTCAGGCAGCGCGGCATCTCGACCGTGCGCCGCCGGTTGCGCTCGCGCATCGGCGCCGAGAGGTATTCCGGATCGTAGATCGCCTGCACGAACACGACGAGGACCCCGGCCGCCCGCGCCCGGTCGATCAGGCGCTGCAGGGTGGGGATCATCCGCTGGACCGTCTTCACGTCGGCGCCGACCTTGGCGAAGAACCCGCCGTCGGCGACGAAGTCGTTCTGCACGTCGACGACCACCAGGGCCGCGTTCTCGGGAGAGGCCTTCTGCTCGAGGCGCAGCAGCAATTCATCGGATGATGGGTTCACTTCAGGGTCCTCCCCAGGATCGTTCGCGATGGTCAGCCGGCGCCGGGCTGCGGCGGAATGAACTCGGCGCCGGTCGGGACGAAGTCGTTGGTGTAGATCTGCGACGCTTCGAGCGGCATCGTCACGCCGCCATAGGTCTTCAGCACGTCGACCGTCGCCGCCCAGTCCTTGTCCGACATCCAGCCGAGCGGCTTGCCGGCGGTGTTCGGCGTCACCCAGGTGGTCCACGATATTTCCAATTCGCGCCGCGTCACCGCGAGGTCGACCGCGTCGGAGTATTTCTTGACGATCGCGACCGTCTCGTCGGGATGTTGGCGGCCGTACAGGAAGCCCTTGATACTGGCGGCGACGAAGGCGCGGATCAGCGCCGGGTCCTCTTTCAGAAGGTCGGTGTGGACGATGATGCCGTTGCTCACGGCGGAGACGCCGCAGTCCGCGTACCACAGGATGCGGGTCTTCTTATTGCCGCGGATCTCAACGCTGGGCGCCAGCCCCTGCGCGAAGCCGGCGATCGCATCGACCTGCCCCGCGATCAGCGCCGGCGGCGTGCCGGCCGGATCAGTGTTGACGATCCGCACTTTGGCCGGGTCGAACCCGCACCCCCTGGCGAACGCCGGGAACTGCATGAACCCGGCACCGCCGGTGGGCGAGGCAAGGCTTTTGCCTTCGAGGTCCTTCGGCGCCCGGATCGCGGAGTCCGCAAGCACGATGGCGGCGGTCGGGTTGCGGCGATAGACCGCGCCGACCATCTTGATGCTCATCCCTTTGGCGATGCTGTTGCCGACGACGAAGCCGTCGGAAAATCCGAACTGCGCCGCCTTGGTCGCAATGAGTTGCGCCGTGGCGCCAGAGCCCTTGCCGATGCCCACATCGACGTCGAGCCCGACCGCTTCGTAATAGCCTTTCTCGCGCGCCACCATGAATCCGGCGTTCGGCCCCTGATACAGCCAATCGAGCCGCATGGTGACCGGGCGCAGCTTGCCGGCGGCGCGGGCGCTGCGCCACGGCCCCAGTGCCGCCAGTCCGATTGCGCCTCCGCCCGCACGCAGGAGTGCCCGGCGCGAGGTCGGCTTGAGACCGGACATGTCCTTTACCCGGCGCCTGGCTGGGGCGGAACGAACTCGGCGCCGGTGGGCACGAACTCGTTCGTGTACAGCTGCGCCGCCTCGAGCGGCGTCGTGACGCCGCCATATTGCTTCAGCGCCTCGACGGTCGCCGCCCAGTCCTTGTCCGACATCCAGCCGAGCGGCTTGCCGGCGGTGTTCGGCGTCACCCAGGTGTCCCAGGACAGCTGCATTTCGCGCAGCGAGATCGTCGGATCGGTCGCCTCGGAATATTTCTTCACCGTGGCGGCCGCTTCGTCCGGATGCTGCCGCGCATACAAAAAGCCTTTGAGGCTCGCGGCGACGAAGGAACGGATCAGCGCCGGATCGTCCTTGATGAGATCGGGATGGACGATGATGCCATTGCTCACGGCGGTGACGCCGCAATCGGCGTACCACAGGATGCGCGCCTTCTTTCCGCCGCGGATCTCCACGCTCGGCACATAGCCCTGGGCAAAGCCCGCGATCGCCTCGACTTTGCCGGTGATCAGCGCCGGCGGACTGCCGGCGGGATCCACGTTGACGACACGGATCTTGTCGCCGTCCAGGCGGCAGCCTTTGACGAAAGCCGGCCATTGCTGGAACTGGGCGGAGCCGGTCGGAATGCCGACGGTCTTCCCTTCGAGGTCTTTCGGCGTCTTGATGTCGGAATCGGCGAGCACCACCACCGCCGTCGGATTGCGGCGGTAGATGCTGGCAACCATTTTGAGGCCGAGGCTCTTGGCCACGCTGTTGCCGACGACGAAGCCGTCGGCGAATCCGATCTGTGCCGCCTTGGTCCCCACGAGCTGTGCCGTGCTTCCGGAGCCCTTGCCCGGGCCAATGTCGACGTCGAGTCCGGCCTGTTCGTAGAAGCCCTTGTCGCGGGCGATCAAGAAGCCGGCATTCGGCCCCTGAAAGATCCAATCGAGGCGAAAGTTGACCGGCTTGAGGCTGGCCGCCCGCGCGCGACGGGCCGGCAGGGCCGGGAGGACCGCAACGGCCCCGGCGGTGTACAGGAACCGCCGTCTGGATGTCGCCTGTTTGCGCATGGCCGAGCCCTCGCCTGTTAATGGACTATTTGGTCAAAACTATAGGGGAGCGGTTTGCGGGAGTGAAACGAAATCCCGCGGAGACGCAGCCGCCCGGGTCACCGCCCGGTTTTTGTTCATCTGCTCACGCAATAGGTTCCAGGCGGCGCGCCCGTATCGTATATCGTGTGCCGCATGAAACGCGCATTGATCATCGGCGGCTCGGTCGGCGGGCTGTTCGCGGCGCACCTGCTGCGCGGCATCGGCTGGGAGGTGCTCGTGTTCGAGCGCAACACCGGCGACCTTGCCGGCCGCGGCGTCGGCATCGGCACGCAGGATGCGCTGCATGATGTGATGCAGCGCATCGGCTTGCGCGACGACGCGACGATGGCGGTCGAGACCCGCTCCTGCGCCTGCATCGACGGCGACGGCCGCGTCCTGCATGAGATCGCGCTCCGCCGGGTGACCAGCGCCTGGGCGCGCTTCTATCGCCCGCTTCGGGATGCCCTGCCCGATGCCTGCTACCGTCCCGGATGCCAACTCGAGCGAGTAGAACAGCATGACGGCCGCGTCACGGCCGTCTTCGCGAACGGTCAGGACATGACCGGAGACCTGCTCATCGGCGCCGACGGCATCCGCTCCACCGTCCGGGCCCAGATGCTGGCGGGCGTGCAGCCTGAATATGCCGGCTATATCGGCTGGCGCTCCCTCATTCCGGAGAACGAGGTGCCAGCGGCGACCAGGGCCTCGGTCTTCGAGCGCTACACCTTTGTGTTGCCTGACAACGAGCTGGTGGTCGCTTATCCGGTGCCCGCCCTCGATGGCGGCACGCGGCCCGGGCATCGTGCCTACAACATCGTCTGGTATCGCCCCGCGGACGCGGACCAGATTGCGGATCTGTGCACCGACGCGACCGGGAAGCGACATGACGGGTCGATCCCGCCGCCGCTGATCCGGCCGGAGGTCATCGCGGGCATGAAAGCCGACGCCGCGGTGCGCTTGCCCTCGCAGATCGCTGAGATCCTGGCGCGCGCCGAGCGGCCGTTTTTTCATCCGATCTCGGACATGCTGTCGCAGCACCTGGTGTTCGGACGGGTGGCGCTGGTCGGCGACGCGGCCTTCCTGCCGCGGCCGCATGGCGGATCGGGCGTGACCAAGGCAGCACTCGATGCCGCAAGCCTCGCGGATTGCCTCACCGACACTGGCGATGACTTTGCGGCCGGCCTCGCCCGCTACGAGGAGCGGCAGCTCCGTCTGGGCCGCTGGATCGTGACGCGCGGACGGGAGCTCGGCGCCTACGTCAACCTCCGCCGCGACCGCCGCCCCGACGCGCTGGTGCGCGAATACAACGCCACCAACGCCGATCTGCGGGAGTTTTTGGCCGCATCGCCGCTCTAGAGCGAGTTCCGCGGAGGCAGAAGCGCGTTTCTCTCCGGCGTCATTCCCACGCCAGATTCTTCGCGCCCGTCGGCGGCCCTGAAGGCCGCCAACGCAGCGCAGTGGGGAATCCAGAATCATTTCACCACGGACGCACAGAGATGATGGGGAAGAGGAGGAGACAGAACTCTCCTTCATCCCCTCTGTGCTCTCTGCGTCTCTGTGGTTGAAATCCGGCGTTCAGTTCATCCGCGGAAAGGCGAACGGGGACATTTCGTCGGCGCTGCGGCCGAGCGGGTCCCATTCATTCCAGCGGTCCCAGATCCGCTCGCCGGCGGCCTGCGCCTGGGCGCGAAGCGCCGCCATGTCGACGCCGGGCATCCGCCCGCCTTCGACGCGGATCACGCCGTCCACAATCACGGTCTCGACGTCGTCGCCGATGCCGCACTCGACGAGGCTCTTGATCGGATCGCGCACCGGCCCCATGCGCAGCGAATCGCCCGCCGAGAGGTCGAAGATCACGATGTCCGCCTTGGCGCCGGGCGCCAGTCGGCCGAGATCGTCGCGGCCGAGCGAATGCGCGCCGCCGAGCGTCGCCGCCGCGAACACCTCGGCAGCCGACGCGGCCTTGAGGTTGCGGCTGGCGACTTTGCCGAAATACGACGCGATGCGCATCTGCATCACCATGTCGCGCGGATATGTGTCCGTGCCGAGCGCGATGTTGACGCCGGCCTCGCGGTAGGACTCCCACGAGTCGAGAAAGCGGGCGCGCCTGGCGATATTGACCGGGCAATGCGAGATCGAGCAGCGATGCGCCCCCATGATCTCCAGGTCACGCCCGCCCGAGTAGTTCATCAGCGGGTTCTCGGCCACGAAATTGCCGTGGCCGATATTGAGCGTGCTCGACATCAGGCCGACATGCTCCAGGAGCTCGATCGACGTCATCTGGTGCTCGCGGATAATGTCGAAGAACTCGTGGATGTTGTAGGCGGCGTGAATGGCGACGGGCAGCTTGCGCTCCCGCGCCTCGCGCGCCGCGGCGCGCATCAGGCCGATCGAGCACGTCTCGACCTCGCGGGGCACCAGGATGCCCCGGAGCCGGTCGTTGTGAGCCCCCGTCCGGCGCTCGATGAAGTCGAGAGCGCCGGCGAATTCGCGCTCGCCGGCCGCCTCGTCAACGACCCGGACCAGCCTGCCGCCGGGGCCGCCCACCCAGCGGCCGCTGTCGAAGCCCGGCCCCAGGTAGGCGCGAATGCCGAGCTCGCCCATCTGCTCGTCCAGCGCTTCCTGAACGCGACGCTGGCTGCCGAACTCGACGAAGGTGGTGATTCCGTTGCGCAGCAGCTCGGCCACGGTGAAGCGGGCGTTGAGGCGCGCATCTTCCGTGGCGGATTGATCGTCCGGCCGCGCATAGCGCACATCCCCGCCGACCCGCGTTCCCTCCCGGGCCACGCTGATCTCCAGGAACGGCTGGCCGAAATAATCGGCCCGGCCGACATCGGTGATGAGCCGATGCGAGGCGCGATGGCCCGAATGCACATGCGTGTCGATGAAGCCCGGGCCCACCAGGTTCCGGCGCGCATCCAGAGTCTTGTCGACATGCCCGTCAAAGCGCTCGCCGACGAAGAGGATGCGCTCACCTTCATAAACAAGCTCGGCGTTGCGCCACAGGACGTGGCCCTGGCCGGAATAGCCGACCAGCCAGCCGCATTGAATCTTCGTTCTCATCGACATCCTCCCTGCGCGGACCGGTCTGGAGCGCCGTGGCGCCGCCCGCCGACCCTATTTAACTGCCCTGTTCCTCGTGCAACTCGGGGAAGAACAGGTCCTTCCAGTCCATGGGCGCCGTCCGCAGCATATTGTTCCTGGCGAGGAACCCTGCCAAGGGTGCCGAGTTCTCGGGTGCTATACCGAACCGCATGTCGGCGCTCTCCAACGCGCTGACGATCAGATCGACCGGCAATTTCGACGCTTCCGCCTTGAGGTAGATCTGCGCGGCCCGAACCCGATCCTCTCTGATGAGCTGGGACGCGGCTTTGAGCGCGGCCAGAAAGGCGGCGTAGGTCTGCGGATTCTCCTGCCGGAACTGCGCCGTGGTCCAGGCGACGAGTGCCGTCGTCGGCGTGCCGAACACCTCGGTGCTCGACCACACCTGATGGATGTTCGGCTTGTCTTTCACCTGAAGCGTGAACGGCGGCGCGAACGCGTATGAATCGACGGACCCGCTCCCCGCCAGGAGAGCGATGGCGCCGTCCGGCTGCGCCAGCGACACCGTGAGGCGATCCAGTTTGTCGAACTGGCCGAACAGTTTCTCGGCCGCGATCTGGAGCATGATCGCCGGCACCGAAACCTTGACGGCCGGCAACCCAATCCGGTTGCGCTCCGACAAGTCGCGGAGCGACTGGACCGCCGGATCGACCGTCATCAGCACATAGGGAACCGCAGAGAGCGCCGCGACCCCCTTCATCATCTGGCCGCCGCTGCCGCGCGTCTTGTCCCAGGCCACCATCAAGGCCGTGATGCCACCACAGCCGATGTCGAGCGTGCGGGACAGAAGCCCGTCATTGATCTGCGGCGCCCCGGCGACGTTCTGCAGCTCCAGCGGGACTGGCTTGAGACCACGTTGCTGCATCTCGCGCTCGATCAGGCCGGCGTCGCGCGCCACGTAAAGGGGAAGATAGCCGAGGCCGAACTGGGCACCGAGTCGCAGCACGCTCACCTCGGCGTGACCGCGGACCGCGCCGAGCGAGCCAACTGCCAGCGCCAGTATCGCGCAAACCTGCCGCAATCGGATAGGTCGGCGAGGTCCTGTTCGACCGCTCATGGCTTAGCCTTTCCTGCTCCGCATGTCATGGGAGCCACTTTGAGCAAGAACTGTTCCAATCGATTAGCCGGGACGCGCTTTTACAGACGCGGCCGGGTGAGATTGTAGGCCGGCAGCACGGCGTAGGGCCTGAGCGCTGCATCCATCCATCGCAGGCCATCGCGGATCGCGGGTTTCAGCGAACCGAGCTCGCGGATCACGCGGTGATTGATCCGGAGTGCCGCGAGAAAGCCCTCAGTCATGTCGCCGGACTCGGCGAAGAACTCCTGGTCGCCGGCATCGCCACGATATTCGGCGAGGACCAGGGTCGGGATGCCGTACGAATAATGGCCGCGCAGGAGCTGGTAGGCAGCGGCGAACATGCCGAAGTTCTCGACCAGGGCGGCCGGGCGTTTGCCGCCAAGCCAGGCGCCGGCGCACAGGCCGAGCCCGGTGCCTTCATTGGCAACGCCGACGTAACGGATCTTCGGATCCGCCATGCACATCGATTGGGCCTTGACCAGGCCGCTGCACGGAAGGCCGACGACGAAGTCGACATTGTTCTCGCGCAATCCGTCGTAAAGCACCCTCGCAAAGTCGTCTCCGTCCTTGACCGCCGCGGACGCGGGATCGGGCTTCGGCGGCTCACCATGCGCTTTCGCCGATGGCCGCAGGATCGTCGTGCGCTCGAGCCGCTCGATGTGGCGCACGAAGCGATATTTATTCTCTTTCGAATCCATGGGCGTGGTGCCGATATCGGCCTGCGCCGCATCGACCTTGGCGACGATCAGGCTGGAACCCACCCCGGTGCGAAGCCCGGCATCGACGGCATTGGCGAATTCATCGGGCGTTTCGACCGTGTGCACGGTCCTGACACCGGCGGCACGCGCGACACCGGCGATGTCGAATCCGTGCGCCGACAGGGAAGCAGCGGCCGGGAGCTTGCCGGTCGACACATAGCCGCCATTGTCGAAGACGACCACGGTGAGGTTTGCCGGCGCCGTCTGGGCCAGGGTCCCGAGCGCGCTCAGGTCGAACAGGATGCCGCCGTCACCGTCGAGGGCGAGCACGCGGCGCCCGGGCAGGGCCAGCGCCAGCCCGATCGCGTAGGGCGTCACCATCCCCATCCCGACGAAGTACAGGTTGCCCTCGCTCGGATGCACGGCGCGCCACTCGGTCGCCGTGTTGGCGAGATTGGTGATCACAAGCTCGTCGCCGAGCCGGGGTGCTAAGGCCTTCAGGCAGTCATAGCGGCGCATTTGAGTCCCTTGGCGGCACCTCGATCTTGGGGCCGCATCGTAAACAAAAAGGGCGGGCCCCGCGACCCGCCCTTTATCCGCGATTGGCGGTGAGGTCACATCGCGCCGACTTCGCGCTTCAGCTCGTCCACCTTGACCATGCGGCCATGCATCGGCAGCACAGTTTCGACATCCAGCTTCCGGCTCTGGATGTTGTCCCACAGATTCTTGGTCGACACGTTGATCGCCGCCGGGGTCTGGGTCACCGGGGCCCGCGGGCTGAACGCGTCGGCTTCCATCAAGACCTTCTCCTTGGGCAGATAGATCATCATGAAGCCCTCGGCGTGGATGTTGTTGTCGATCGGATAGATCTCGATGATCCGCGAGCCGTCGCTGATCGTGTGCTTGGCGGAATAAGCCTCGAACTGCACCGGTTTGCCGGACTTGGCGAGCGCATCCGGCGAGAGCGTGTGCGGTGTCGCATAGGCCGTCTCGAAATAGGCCTTGGCGGGCTCCGGAACGACGATCGTCGCCCCCTCCGCCGCCGCGGCGCGCAAGCCGCCGGCGTGGTCGAAGTGGTGATGCGTCGCGACCACATAGCGGATCGGCTTGTTGGGGATGGCGTCCTTCACCGCCTTGATGACGGCATTGGTCCGCCCGTCGCCGAGCGGCGCCTCGATGAGGACGATGTAGTCGCGCATCTCGACCGCGGCGCTGTTGTGCGAGCCGCCCGAGATGAACCACACCCCGTCGGCCGCCTTGTCCACCTTGACCTCGCTCGGCACGGTGCCGATCTGCGCCGGCGCGTCGACCGACGCGCCGTTGACCTTGACGTCGGACACCGCCAGCTCGAGCACCGGGAAGCCGCCCATCGACTGGTTGATGCGGCTGGGGAATTTCACGCCGTTGTAGTCTTTGTAGTCGCTGTAGGTCGTGACCACGAGCATGTCGCCCAGGACCGGGTTGTCGATCCAGGATTCGACCTTGGTGACCATGTTCTGCGCATCGACGGTTGCGCGGGCTTTGAACTTGCCGGGGCGCTCGATGGTGAAGCTGGAGCCGTCGAGCGGCGCCTTGTCCTGGATCGCCGCCTTCACGATGCCGTGCGGCGCCGTCCATAGATCGTGCTGCAGCGGCGTCGGGCCGGCCTGCACCGGGTTCGTATCGGGATAGTTGATGGCCCACGCCCGATCGCCGGCGACGCCGCCGCCGCGCCGGACTTCGCCGCGCTGCGGCGTCGCGGTCCCGCCGAGCGTGTCGGCGCGGGTTACCGTCGTGTCGAAGCTCTGCGCACCCTTGGCGTAGTCGTCGATGCGGGTGTAGCTGAGCAGGTTCAGCTTCGGCCATGGCAGACCCGGCCGGTAGGCTTGGCCGATGCCAAACATCAGCCCGGTTCCCTGGAACTGGACGGTGTCGACTTTCGAGGCACCCATCGCCTGGGCGACGGCATCGAGGTCGGCGCGCGCCTCGGAGGCCAGCATCAAGCCGGCGGCGAGTGTTGCGGCTAAGACGGCCACGTAGAGCTTTCGCATTGGTTTGCCTCCCATCCGATTGCGCCGCAAAGCGGCGCCTATAGGGCGAACACTGGCCGCCTGCGGCTATTCCGCCGTGGCGGCGTTAACTTTTTTTCGATTGTGGGACCGCCCCGGGCGGCAGGCAAATCAAAATGGCGCGCAAACGAAAAGGGCGGGTCTTTCGACCCGCCCTTCCGTTGTTTGCCTGGGATGGCTGGACTTAGAAGTCCATCCCGCCCATGCCGCCGTGGTCGTGCCCGCCCATGGGAGCCGCCGCCTTCTTCTCCGGCTTCTCGGCGACCATGGCTTCGGTGGTGATCAGGAGCGAAGCCACCGAGGCCGCGTCCTGGATGGCCAGACGGACCACCTTGGTCGGGTCGATGACGCCGTCCTTGATCATGTCCACGTACTCGCCGCTCTGGGCATTGAAGCCCCAGTTGGCGTTCTTCTGCTCGCTCAGCTTGCCGACCACGATGGCGCTGTCCGCACCGGCGTTCTCGGCGATCTGCCGGCAGGGCGCCGTCAGCGCCTTGCGGATGATGTCGATGCCGACCTGCTGGTCGTGGTTCTCGCTGCGCAGGTTCTTGAGCGCGTGCGTCGCGTAGAGCAGAGCCACGCCGCCGCCGGGCACGATGCCCTCTTCGACGGCCGCCTTGGTGGCGTGCATGGCGTCATCCACGCGATCCTTGCGCTCCTTCACCTCGACTTCGGTCGCCCCGCCGACGCGGATGACGGCAACGCCGCCCGCCAGCTTCGCCAGGCGCTCCTGGAGCTTCTCGCGGTCGTAGTCCGAGGTGGTCTCCTCGATCTGCGCCTTGATCTGCGCCACGCGGCCCTGGATGTCGGCTTTCTTGCCGGCGCCGTCGACGATCGTGGTGTATTCCTTCTCGATCGTGACCTTCTTGGCGCGGCCGAGCATGTCGAGGGTGACGTTCTCGAGCTTGATGCCGAGGTCTTCGGAGATCAGCTGGCCGCTGGTCAGGATCGCGATGTCCTCGAGCATCGCCTTGCGGCGATCGCCGAAGCCCGGCGCCTTCACGGCCGCGACCTTGAGGCCGCCGCGCAGCTTGTTGACCACCAGGGTGGCCAGAGCCTCGCCTTCGACTTCCTCCGCGATGATCAGCAGCGGCTTGCCGGACTGCACGACCGCCTCGAGGACGGGCAGCAGCGGCTGGAGACCGGACAGCTTCTTCTCATGGATAAGGATGTACGGGCTCTCGAGCTCGCAGGTCATCTTCTCGGCGTTGGTGATGAAGTACGGCGAGAGATAGCCGCGGTCGAACTGCATGCCTTCGACGACATCCAGCTCGGTCTCGAGGCTCTTCGCCTCCTCGACCGTGATCACGCCTTCCTTGCCGACCTTTTCCATCGCCTTGGCGATCATGTCGCCGATGTCCTTTTCGCCGTTGGCCGAGATCGTGCCCACCTGGGCAACCTCGTCCGTCGTCGAGACCTTCTTCGAGCGCTTCTTGAGGTCCTCGACCACGGCCTCGACGGCCTTGTCGATGCCGCGCTTCAGGTCCATCGGGTTCATGCCCGCGGCCACGGCCTTCGCACCCTCGCGGACGATGGCTTGCGCCAGCACCGTCGCGGTGGTCGTGCCGTCACCGGCCTGGTCGCTGGTCTTCACCGCGACCTCGCGCACCATCTGGGCGCCCATGTTCTCGAACTTGTCGGAAAGCTCGATCTCCTTGGCGACGGTCACGCCGTCCTTGGTGATCCGGGGAGCCCCGAACGACTTGTCGAGCACGACGTTGCGGCCCTTGGGGCCGAGGGTGACCTTCACCGCGTCGGCCAGGATGTCGACGCCGCGCAGCATGCGCTGACGGGCGTCGGCGCTGAACCGGACTTCTTTGGCTGCCATGTTTCTATCTCCTTTGAAATTCGTTCAGGACGGTCAGGCGGC
Organism: Alphaproteobacteria bacterium; assembly: GCA_036394195.1. Lineage (GTDB taxonomy): Bacteria > Pseudomonadota > Alphaproteobacteria > CACIAM-22H2 > CACIAM-22H2 > DATJPD01. The sequence continues at coordinate 18,303 of DASWFO010000331.1, forward strand.
TTTCTTCTTGGCCGCGGCACCGCCCTCGAGAATGCCGAGGATGTCGGACTCCTTCATGATCAGGAGCTCCTCGCCGTCGATCTTCACTTCCGTGCCCGACCACTTGCCGAACAGGATGCGGTCGCCGGCCTTGACGTCGAGGGTGACCAGCTCGCCCTTCTCATTTCGCGCACCGGGACCGACCGCGATGACTTCGCCCTGCTGGGGCTTTTCCTTGGCCGTGTCCGGAATGATGATGCCGCCGGTCGTCTTGGCTTCCTCATCGATGCGGCGAACCACCACGCGGTCATGCAATGGCTTGAACTTCATATTGAATCCTCCTCCTACTGGATGGATTTGGTGAACTCCTGGGGCGGCGCGTTAGCACTCACCCTCGAGGAGTGCTGGGGAGATAGGGGTTTACCCCGAATGAGTCAAGGGGCAAGCATTTAGAAGGACTTAGATTAGAGGGTTTCAAAAGCTTAACGGGGGGCTGCCCAAAAATGTCGCCGCAAACGCCCGCAAAATATCCAGCAGCACTCTCAAGAGCACGCTGCTAACCGTTTGTTTTTATTGATTCATTAGCCGTGTTCGGGGAACAATTGAGGCTGTCGATTCGTTCGATTCGTGAGGCTCAACAACGCTGGGGGCAGAACCGCTATGGCTCTAGCATTACAGTTGCGAGACTACCGACTGACGACAGCCGAGATCCTCTATCACATGCCGGATCATCCGACCCTGCTGCAGACCTATATCTGGCAGGCGCTCGATCTGGCGCCGAAGTATCCGGAGCTCCACAAGTTCCTGAGCTTCTGGGAGACCAACCTCGACGGCAAGCTGCACAGCGTCCGCGTCGCGCAGTGCGAACTCATCAAGCCGCCGCAGATGCGCGCCAACGCCAGCCAGTTCGTCATTCACTAAGCCGCCGCGTAATTCCGCGGCCTTGACGCCGCGGCGCCCATCCGCGACTTGACCCCCGCGGCTTGACCTTAGTCGCGGAAGTGACCGAAGCTTCGCCCTCAATCCTGGGCGGAGTACCAGTATGGCCGAAGCGGCGAGCACCGGCGGGCCAGCCGGCAAACTTGTCATCAAGAATATCGGGCTGATGCTGTCGGGCGATCTCGCCCGGCCGATCCTCGACGCCGACACGGTGGTCGCCCTGAACGGGAAGATCGCCGGCTTCGGCAAGGCGAAGGACCTCGACGCCGCTGGGGCCGCGACGACGATCGACGCCAAGGGCTCGGCGCTGGCGCCGGGGCTCATCGACAGTCATGTCCATCCGGTGTTCGGCGACTGGACGCCGCGACAGAACCAGCTCGGCTGGATCGACTCGTTCCTGCATGGCGGCGTCACCACCATGGTGTCGGCCGGCGAGGTCCATCTGCCCGGCCGGCCGAAGGACGTGACCGGCGTCAAGGCGCTGGCGATCACCGCCCAGCGCACCTTCGATGCGTTCCGACCCAGCGGCGTGAAAATTCATGCCGGAGCGCCGCTCCTGGAAAAAGGCATGGTCGAAAGCGACTTTGCGGAGCTGGCGAAGGCCGGCGTGAAGCTGATCGGCGAGATCGGGCTTGGCAGCGTCAAGGCCGGCGACGAAGCTAGGCAGATGGTGGCGTGGGCGCGCAAGCACGGTCTCCAATCGACGATCCACACCGGCGGGCCGTCGGTGCCGGGCTCGGGCTATATCGACAAGGACGTGGTGCTCGAGGCCGATGCCGACGTGATCGGCCACATCAACGGCGGCCACACCGCACTGCCGCTGGCGCAGATCACCTGCCTCTGCGAGCGCTGCGAGCGCGCGATCGAGATCGTGCACAACGGCAACGAGCTCGCGGGCCTGCATGCGCTCCGCATCGCCAAGGAGCTCAAGCAGCTGAACCGCGTGATCCTCGGCACGGATTCGCCGGCTGGCTCGGGCGTCCAGCCGCTCGGCATCCTGCGGATGATCGCGCTGCTGTCGGGCGTCGGCGAAATCCCGGCCGAGCAGGCGTTCTGTTTTGCGACCGGCAACACCGCGCGGCTGCGCAACCTCGACGGCGGTCTGATCGAAATCGGCCGAGCCGCCGATTTCGTCTTCCTCGACCGCGCCCAGCATTCGAGCGGCACGGACCTGCTCGATTCCGTGCGCAAGGGCGACCTGCCCGGCGTCGGCATGGTGGTCATCGACGGCGTCGTGCGCATCGGCCGCTCGCGCAACACCCCGCCCGCCGACCGCGTGCCGGAGATCGTGCATTAATGCCGTTCTTCTCTGGGCTGACAGAAGACAGCGGGGTGCGCGACATCCTGGCGATGAACCCGGCCGCCGGCCGGGCGCTGATCGAGTATCACGAGGTGGTGCTGCGCGGACCGTCGCCGCTGTCGGTGGCAGAGCGCGAGCTGATCGCCGCCTATGTCTCGGGTCTGAACGGCTGCCACTACTGCCACGGCGTCCACGCGGTCACCGCCGAGGCGTTCGGCATTCCGGCGACGCTGATGAAAAGCCTCCTCGACGATCCCGAGACGGCCGATGTCGACCCGAAGCTGAAGCCGCTGCTCGCCTATGCGCGCAAGCTGACCTTGACGCCGGCCCGCATGACGGAGGCGGATGCGAAGGCCGTCTACGCCGCCGGCTGGACGGAGAAGGCGCTGCACGACGCGTGCAGCGTCTGCTGCCTGTTCAATTTCATGAACCGGCTGCTCGACGGCCATGGCGTTCATGGCAATGACAGCGTCTACCAGCGCCGCGGCCAGATGCTGAAAGACGACGGGTACGCGCCCCTGATCAAGCTGCTTGGCGGCTGAAGTCGACCGCGACCGTATTGCCGCCGCTGACAACCACGCCGACGCGCGCGCCGGGCTTCGGCTGATAACGCCCGGACAATAGGGCCGCGAAGGCCGCGGCTCCGCCGGGCTCGGCGACGATGCGCAAGGTGTTCCACAACGCCGCCTGCGAGGCGCGGATCGCGTCGTCGCTGACCAGGATCACGCCGGCGACATGCTGCCGGGCGATCGGGAATACCAGCTCGCCGACCCGCTTTGGGGCGAGCGAGTCTGCCGCAATCCCGCCCGCCTCGGCGTCGACCGGCTTTCCGGCGGCAAGCGCCCGGGTGAGCGTGGGTGCCGCCTCGGGCTCGACGCCGATCACGTCGACGCGGCCTTGATACCAGGCCGCGATGCCGCCGATCAGCCCCCCGCCGCCGACACCGACCAGCAATGAATCGAGATCGGGTGCTTGCTCTTCGAACTCGAGGCCGAGCGTCGCCTGGCCGAGCAAGGTCTCGCGCTGATCGAAGGCGTGCACCGGCAAGGCGCCGGATTGGGCGACCCAGCGCTCGCTGGCGGCCAGCGCGTCGGCATAGCGTTCGCCCTCGACGACGAGCTCGGCCCCGTAATCCCGGATGCGCTGGATCTTGGCCGGCGAGGAGATGCGCGGCACGAAGATTTTGGCGGCCACGCCGAGCCGCTTGGCCGCATAGGCGACGGCGGCCCCGTGGTTGCCGCCGGACGCCGCGGCGACACCGGCGGCTGGTACCTTCCGCTGCAGCAGGTTGGTGAAGGCGCCGCGTGCCTTGAACGAGCCGGAATGCTGCATCAGCTCAAGCTTGAAGCAGAGCCGCAGGGGCGCCAGGCCGAAATCGGCGCCGTCGGCTCCGACCACCGGCGTCTGCCGAATATACGGGCGGATGACGCGCAAGGTCGCCGCGACCTGCTCGCGATCGATTCCGTTAGTCATGGTTCAGCTCAGACCGTAACGCTTCACCGCCGCTTCGTCCCAGGCAATGCCGATGCCGGGCCGCTCGGGGGCCGCGACGGCGCCGGCAACCACCTTGGCCGGCTCGGCGAGCACGCCCGAGGCGAGATCGAGATATTCGAGGTAGTGGCAGGTCGGCGTCACCGGCAGCAGATGGGCGCTGATCTCGACGAAGATGTGGCTGGAGCAGTCCTTGCCCGCCGCCTGGGCCAGGGCCGCGGCGCGCAGCCAGCCGGAGACGCCGCCGATCTGCTGCGGATCGGGCATCACGTAGTCTGAGGCCCCGGCGGCAAGCGCCGCCTCCATGTCGAACGGGCCCGAGAAGTTCTCGCCGATCTGCACCGGGGTCCTGAGCGCAGCGGCGACCTTGGCGCAGCCGGCGAAATCGTCGCAGCGCACCGGCTCCTCCAGCCAGGTGAGCTCTTCACCGTCGAGCGCCTGGCCGCGGCGGATCGCCTCGGCCACGCCGAGGCTCTGGTTGAAATCGGCCATCAGCGCCACATCATCAGGGATCGCCTTGCGGAACGCGCGGATCGCGGCCACGTCCTCGGCCAGGGTCGGCCAGCCGATCTTGATCTTGATCGCCTTGAAGCCGCTCTCAAGCGCCTTGGCGGCTTCGGCGGGTGCTTGCGCCGCCGCGATCATGCCGAGGCTGTTATAGGCGCGGATCGGCCGGCAGCTGCCGCCGAGCAGCACCGCCAGCGGCACGTTGCGGCTGCAGGCGAGCGCGTCCCATACCGCCATGTCGAGGCCCGAGATCGCGATGCCGGCGAGCCCGCGCGTCCCGCCGAGCAGCGTGAAGCGGGCGCGCAGCTTCTTCTCGATGTCGGCCGGCACCAGCGCTTCGCCGACCAGCGCCTCGGCCAGGCTGCGGACCAGCGCATCCAGGGGCTTCAGCGCAAAGCGCTGATAGGCGACCAGATAGGCGCGGCCGACGATGCCCTGGTCGGTCTGGACGTCGATCAGCAGCAGCGGCGCTTCGGTCAACGCCCCCGACGCGGTGGTGAGCGGCGCGCGGAGGGGGGCCACAACCGGCCGGGTGTGGACGGCGCGGATCTTGATCGGTGAGCTCATCGCATCCTCCCTCTCGCCCATTCAACGATTCATAGCCAATCGCGATCCCGGCCGCAGGCAAGTAAACTGACTATCTCCAATTCGTCATGCCCGCGAAAGCGGGTATCTATCGCCCGCCAGGTGCTCGCGAAACGCGACACCGGCGCGGGAATGACGCCGAAGGTTCACACCGACAGGTACTGTGCTCGCACCGCCTCGTTGCCAGCAAGCTCGGCCATGGTCCCCGAATAGCGGATGCGGCCTTTCTCGATGATATAGGCGCGGTCCGACACCAGGCCGGCGAAATAGAGGTTCTGCTCGGAGAGCACGACGGTCAGGCCTTCGCTCTTCAGGCCCCGGATCGTGGTCGCCATCTGCTCGACGATGCGGGGTGCGAGCCCCTCCGACGGCTCGTCGAGCAGGATGGTGCTGGGATTGCCCATGAGGGTGCGCGCGATCGTGAGCATCTGCTGCTCGCCGCCGCTCATACGTGCCGCGGGGCGGTCACGCATCTCGGCGAGGTTGGGAAAAATCTCGAACAGCCGCTCGGGCGTCCACACCGGTGCGCCGGCGCGCGGCGCCTGGCGTCCGACTTCGAGGTTCTCCAGCACGCTGAGCTCGCCGAAGATCCGCCGGTCCTCGGGCACGTAGCCGAGCCCCGCGCGCGCGATGACGTGCGAGGGACGGGCGGTGATGTCCGCCCTGTCGAACCGCACCGTGCCGGATGCCGGGCGCACGAGGCCCATGATGCTCTTCATGGTGGTCGACTTGCCGGCGCCATTGCGGCCGAGCAGCACCACCGTCTCGCCGCGCCGCACGCCGAGCGACACGTCGGCCAGGATATGCGCCCGGCCGTAATAGGCGTTGAGGCCTTGGACCAAGAGCAGCTCGCCGTCCATTCAATGGCTCCCGAACATCGCGCCGGAGCCGAGATAGACGTCCTGCACCGCCTTGTCGGCGCGCACCTGCTGTGGCGAGCCTTCGGCGATCAGGCGGCCGCGGCTCAGCACGATGATCCGGTCGGCATGCGCGAACACGACATCCATGTCGTGCTCGGTGAACAGCACCGCGATGTTGCGCGCCCGCGCGATGCGCGCCGTGAGCTCCATCAGCGCGATGCGCTCCTTGGGCGCCATGCCGGCGGTGGGCTCGTCCATCAGCAGGAGCCGCGGCTGGTTGGCCAGCGCCACCGCGAGTTCGACCCGCTTCAGGTCGCCATACGCGAGCACCCCGCAGGCGCGCGACGCCTGGTCGGCCATGCCCACCTGCTCCAGAAGCTCGAGCGCGTCCGTCGCGTGGAGTTGCACCGCCGGAGTCCACGGATCGGCCAGCCGGCGATGATGCGACAACAGCGCCATCTGCACGTTCTCGACCACGGTCATCGACGCGAAGGTCGCGGTGATCTGGAAGGTGCGCCCCACCCCAAGCCGCCACACAAGCCGCGGCGCCATTCCCGTGATGTCGCGGCCCTCGAACTCGACACGACCGGCGTCGGGACGAAGCTGACCGTTCAGCATATTGAAGCAGGTCGTCTTGCCAGCACCGTTCGGGCCGATCAGCGCCAGCATCTGTCCGGCATCGACGCCAAAGCTGACTCCGCCGACCGCCTGTACGCCGCCGAAGCTCTTGTGCAGATCGCGGACGGCGAGCACCTCGGTCATGGCTTCGCCCCGTGCCGCCGCGCCCACAGCCTCGCGACAAAGCCGGCGATACCTTCGGGGAACGCCAGCACCAGCAGGATGATCGCGAGGCCCAGCACGGCGCGCCAATATTCGGTGAGCCGCACCAGCTGCTCCTGCAGCGCCGAGTAGACGATGGCACCGACGATCGGTCCGCTGATCGTCTGCACGCCGCCCAGAAGAACCATCATCAGCGCGTCGACCGATTTCGAGATCGCGACATAAGTCGGGAACACGCTGCCCTTGAAATAGGCGAACAGGCCGCCGGCGACGCCGGCCACGACCGCGGCGAGGACGAAGGCGGCCCACTGGACCCGCATCACGTCGATGCCGATCGCCTCGGCGCGCAGGGGAGAATCGCGGGCGGCGCGCAACGCATAGCCGAACGGCGCATAGATGACCCGGCGCAGGAACAGCACGCCGATCGCGCACAAAGCCGCCGCGAGGTAGTAGTAGACGGTCTTGCCGGAGGCCCACGCATCCGGCCACACCCCGAGGATCCCGTTATCGCCGCCGGTGACCGCCACCCATTGGAAGGCGATCGACCACGCGATCTGCGCAAACGCCAGCGTCAGCATCGCGAGATAGACGCCGGACAGGCGCACGCAGAACCAGCCGAAGATCAGGCCAGCGAGTCCCGCCAGCACCGGGGCTGCGACCAGGCCCACCGCCAGAGGCGCCGCGGCGTATTTGGCGGCGAACGCAGCACCATACGCGCCGAGCCCGAAATAGGCGGCGTGGCCGAACGACGCCATGCCGCCCGGTCCCATGATGAAGTGCAGGCTGGCGGCGACGAGCACAAAGATCGCGATTTCGGTCAGCACCGACAGCGCGTAATCGCCGACCAGGGCCGGTGCCGCGATGATCAGAAGCAGGGCGGCGACACCGAGATATTTCAGCTCCTTCGGGGCGGCGCGCACCACCGGCTCGACGGTACCGGCACCGGTGGCGATCGCCGGCTTCCGTCCGAGGAGGCCGTAGGGGCGGACGATGAGAACCACCGCCATGACGAAGAAGCCGGGAACCAGGGTCATCTCGGAGAGCGACACGTTCATGCCGAAGACCTGGAACGCCGGCGCCAGCAGGAGAAAGGCCTGGAGCTCGGCGATCAGGAACGCGGCGAGATAAGCGCCGGTGAGGCTGCCCATGCCGCCGACCACGACCACGACGAACGCATCCGAGATCGTCGGCAGGTCCATGTTCAACGCCAGCGGCTGGCGCGGCAGCTGCAGGCCGCCGCCGAGAGCGGCCAGGAACGTGCCGAGGAAGAACACCGAGGTGAAGAGCAGCTTCTGGTCGACGCCGAGCGCCGCCACCATCTCACGGTCGAGGGTCGCCGCGCGCACCAGGGTGCCCCAGCGCGTGCGATGAAAGAGAAGCCACAAGGCGCCGAGCACCGCCGGCCCGATCGCGATCAGCAGCAGCTCATATTGGGGAAAGCGCTGACCGAAGATGAAGAGCGCGCCGCGCAGGCCGGGCGCGCGCGGCCCCAGCAGGTCCTCGGGTCCCCAGATCGCCAAGGCCGCGTCCTGGATGACCAGCACGACGCCGAAGGTGGCGAGCAGCTGGAAGAGCTCGGGTGCGGCGTAGATCCGCCGGAGAAGCAGGATCTCGACCGCGACGCCGACGACGCCGATGACCAGCGCCGCGAGCACGATGCCGCCCCAGAATCCGAAGGGTCCGTAGGGCAGACGCGTGACGATCGACCACGCGACATAGGCGCCCAGCATGTAGAAGGAGCCGTGCGCGAAATTCACGATCCGGCTGACGCCGAAGATGATCGACAGGCCCGAGGCGACGAGGAACAGCGACGACGCGCTGGCGAGCCCGTTCAGGAACTGGACGATCAGGAAATCCAAGCGGCGCGCCGGTGATTAGAGATAACTCCTCGTCCTGAGGAGGTCGCCCTTCGCTTCGAAGGGCGACCGTCTCGAAGGACGACGAAGATCAGCGGAGCCTCATCCTTCGAGACGCTGCTCTGAGCAGGAGCTCAGAGCAGCTCCTCAGGATGAGGCGCATTCATCAGCTCTGAGCCAAGCTCAGAGCGGCCCTCAGGATGAGGCACATTCGCTCAGGCGTCCTTCGGGCGCATTTCGCGGACCTCGGAATCGGGCGGGAGATACTTGGCGCCGTCGTAGTATTTCCAGTCGACCATCACGCCCTTGCCGTTCTTCAGCGCCGTCTTGCCGACGAAGCAGCCGAGGGTCGACTGGTGGTCGATCTTGCGGAACTCGACCGGGCCGAACGGGCCGCCGAACTTGAGGCCCTCCATCGCCGCGACCAGCTTCTCGCTGTCGAGCGACTGCGCCTTGCGGATCGCGTTGATGGTGGCGTTCATCGTGTCGTAGCCGACCACCGAGCCCAGGCGGGGATAGTCGTTGTACTTCTTCTGATAGGCGTCGCGAAACTTCACGTGCTCGGGCGTGTTGATCTGGTCCCATGGATAGCCGGTGACGATCCAGCCCTCCGGCGTCTCGTCCTTGAGCGGATCGAGATATTCCGGCTCGCCGGTGAGCACGCTGACGACCGCACGCTTCTCGAACAGGCCGCGCGTGTTGCCCTGGCGGACGAAGTTGGTGAGGTCGGTGCCGAAGGTGACGTTGTAGATCGCCTCCGGATTCGCCGCCGCGATCGCCTGCACCGTGGCGCCGGCGTCGATGCGGCCCAGCGCGGGGTACTGCTCGACCACGAACTGCACGTCGGGGCGCTTGCGCGAGAGCAGCTCCTTGAACCACTTCACCGCCGACTGGCCGTATTCGTAGTTGGGCGACACCGCGGCCCAGCGCTTGGCCGGAAGCTTCGCCGCTTCCTCAACCAGCATCGCCGCCTGCATGTAGGTGGAGGGGCGCAGGCGGAACGTGTAGCGGTTGCCCTGCGACCACACCATGGCGTCGGTGAGCGGCTCGCCCGCGACGTAGATCTTCTTGTTCTGCTTGGCGAAGCCGCCCAGCGCCAGGCCGATATTCGACAGGAAGCCGCCGGCGAGCACGTCGACCTTCTCGTTGTTCAGCAATTCGCCGGCGAGCCGCACCGCGTCCTCCGGCTTGCCGCCGTCGTCGCGGAAGATCGTCTCGAGCTTGCGGCCCATGAGTCCGCCGGCGGCGTTCACCTCATCCACCGCCATGTTCCAGCCGTTGCGGTACGGGTTCAGGAAGGCCGGCTGCGCGGTGTAGCTGTTGATCTCGCCGATCTTGATCGTGGCGCCCTGTCCGCGGACGATCGCCGGGGCGCCCGTGACCGCGACGGCCGCCGCCGTGCCGGCAAGAAATTCGCGACGTCTGATTTTCATTATGGCCTCCTGATTTGATTCCGTTTCGAGGGTTCGTTGTCCGTTCAGCGCAATCCGTCTTTGCCTTCGACCTGGTCGACCGTGAGGCCGCCGATACGCGGCAGCGGCCGGCCGCTGTCGGTGACGACGACCGCGACCACGATCTCCTTGGCGCGCGGCGCGTCGACCACGCGGATCTCCATGGCGTCGAAATGGCTGCGCACGAAGGCGGCGTCCTTGTGGCCGAGCGGCACGTCGATCGGCGTGCCGGGCCCGCCGCGCTTCTTCGCCGATGGCACCAGGGCAGCCCCCTTCTCGACCGCTTCGCGCAGCGGCTTGCCGAGGCGCGGATGGAGGATGGCGCCGGCGTGCTCCAGCTCGCCGTCCTCGCCGACGATCGCCGCCTTGCCGTAGCTCTCCGCCTCGCCGGGCTTGATGCCCAGCGCCGCGACCGCCTGGCGGCCGAGCAGCTCGCCCAGCTCCTCGCCGATCGCCATCAACGGCTCGAGATCCTCGACATACGCGCCGGCAAACGGATTGGCGATCACCGCGATGGCCGCCGCCTTGCGCGTCGGCGGCGTGATGGCGCGCTCGGCCTCGCGGCGGATTTCCTCGACGACGGTGATGAGCTTGCGGATCTGGACAGCCATGTGCGTCCTCTACATCAAATCGTCAGGCGGCGGCGAGGCGTGGCACGCCGGCGCCGACGGTGGCAAACCGGCGCTTCAATACCAGCACCGCGCCATGGATGAGTCCAGACCGTCGCAACGCCTGCGCGAGCTCGACGCCACCCTGCAGCGCTGTGCGGATCTCCGCGTCCGATAAAGGGCCCACATCGAGGGTGACCAGCCGCTCGCCGAGATCGCTGTCGGGATCGATGTCGCTGGCGGGGCCGCGGCGCACCGCCGGATGGCCGGGCAGGTCGACCGCGTTGGCGATGATCGTCGCCGCGGCGTCGGCGGCGGCGGCGTCGCGCGCCAGCACGGTCACCGCGTCGGCGATGCCCAACGAGAAGCTGCGGCCGCCCTGCCCCTTGGTCGCGCGCCCGGAGGTCGCGATGCCGCGCACCGGCATGTCCGAGGTGAGCACGATGGTGCCGTCGATCGCGGGGGCGGCGAGATCCGCGACCACGCCGCAGGTCAGGGTTTGGCCGGGTGCGAGATAGAACGCGATGTCGCCGCCGTCGTTCACGTAAGCGCGGTCTAAGGTGCGGCCGGCGAGCATTTGTTCCAGCATGTGATCGGCGACGGCGCCGGCGACCGCGGCCATCGGGGTGATGAAGTCGGCGGCGAATGGGGTGCAGGCGGAGATCATGCGTGTGGCGACCGCCCCCCTCACCCTACCCTCTCCCCCCATCAGAATGGGTGGAGAGGGGCAATTTTTTTGAGGCTCGCTCGCTTCAAAGCCCCTCGCCCGCACAGCGGGAGAGGGAGGGGCCCCTGCGCTGCGCCGCCGCGAAGCGCCGGCGGGCGCGAAGAAAGATTTGGGCGAAGCGGTGGGAGGGTGAGGGTCTTGCTCCGCTGGCTCGTGCGTCGCCGCCCCCCTCACCCGCTCGGACGGCGAACGCTCCACTGGAGCGTTCGCTGATCGTCCTCGCGCCTCTCCCCCCATCGGAATGGGTGGAGAGGGGAAAAAATTTTGAGCGCTCTTTTCATCGTCATGCCCGCCCCCGCCTGCGCGGGGGCAGGCTCCGGCGGGCATCGTGCCGCTGAACCCTGGATTCCCGCTTTCGCGGGAATGACGAAGGGAAAGCGGTGTGCGCAGCAGCTTCAGCTCTTGGACCAGCGTCGGCAGCACGTCGGGGAAGGCGGATGTGGCTTGGCGGTAGGCGGCGGCGATTTCGGCGGGGGCGCCGAAGGCTTCGATGATGAGGTCGATCGGGCCGTGGTTCAGGTGCAGGCGGCGGCCGAGCCTATGGGCTTGCGCGGTCATGGGCGCTCCAAGGGCCACGGATTGCCCTCGCGCCAGGGCTCGAGCTTCACGCGCTCGACGTCCTTCAAGCTCTCCAGCGGCCGCACGCGATCGGCGTAGCCGCCGAGGGCCCGGTAGTCGTCGAGGCGCAAGGTGAACTCGATCGGCGCCACGATCGCGGGTGTGGGCACATAGCCGAACGCGCCGTCGGGCATGGTGGTGACGTCGACCATGTAGGTGATGCCGCCGCCGGGCCAGACATGGACCGGTGCGCCGCCCGAGGTGACGCGGGTGAGCGCGGCGCGGACGGAGCGCGTGAGCCGCACCGGATTTTCGGTGACACCGGCGCGCAAGGAGCCGCCGGCGCCGGCCATGAACAGCACCGAGCACAACGCGGGCTCGCAGTTCTCGCCGATACGCTCGACGATGGCCTGGATCGGTTGGGGCATGGGCTGTGCCAGAGGCTTCAGGTCCTGATCAAGCACGAACCATGCCGCATGCTCGCCGGTGGTGCTGACCATGAGTACCCGCATGCCGGGCCACGCCGTCTTCGGATCGATCTTCTCGATGATCGACAAGGGCTCGGTGATGTCGGTGCCGCCCCAACCCGTCCCCGGGTTCGCCACCTGGAAGTAGCGGCCCGGCGTGGACTTGCGGCCGCGCACGCGCACACCGGCCGGGCGCATGTCGAGGAAGCGGCCCGCCTGGTGCTCGGTGAGCACGCCGGTGATGTGGTCGTCGACGACGATGACCTCGTCGGCGTGGTCGCGCCATTGCTGGGCGAACATGCCGATGGTCGCCGAGCCGCAGCCGACCCGCATGCGCTCCTCGCGCACGCCGTTGACGACCGGCGGCTGGCCGGCCTGCACCACCACGCTCGAGCCGCCGTCGATGGTGAGCTCGACCGCCTGCTTGTTGCACAAGGCGAGCATGGCGTCGCAGGTGGCGACACCCTCTTTCTTGCTGCCGCCGGTGAGATGGTGGACGCCGCCCAAGGACAGCATCTGCGAGCCGTATTCGGCGGTGGTCATGTGGCCGACCTGTTCGCCCTTGCTGCGCACGGGCGCGCATTCGGGGCCGAGATAGCGGTCGGTATCGATCTTCACCTTGATGCCGCAATAGCTGAACACGCCTTCGGTCACGACGGTGACCATGTCGACGCCGTCGACCTCGCTCGACACGATGAACGGGGCGGGCTTGTAGTCGGGATAGGTGGTGCCGGCGCCGATCCCGGTGACGAACGTGTCGGCACCCGAGATCAGCGAACCGTCCCAGGTCGGCGCCTTGAGAAAGGGGACCAGCCGGCCGGACTCATCGGCGAGGCGCCGCGTCACGACGACAGGATCCATGCGGGTCAGGCGTCCGGCGACGTTGCCGTAGCGGTCGCAGGCGCCGGTCTTGCCCGGCCGGATGCGGCACAGCACCGGACAGGCGTCGCAGGTGACGATGCCGCCATCGGTGGTCTTGGCGGTGGCGGCGTCGAGCGCCTCGGGCGCCGGGGTGTCGGTGCTGGCTTTGGTGGTGGTCATCCGCCTACGCTCCGAAGACGGAGCTTCGGCGGACAGGTCCGCCGTGGTTCTTTTTCCGTCATTCCCGCGAACGCGGGAATCCAGAGAAGACGAGACTGGATGCCCGCTTTCGCGGGCATGACGAAGAGAAGAAGGCCGGTCATCCGCCTACCCTCCTGTCATTGCGAGCGAAGCGAAGCAATCCAGAGTCTGGATCGCTTTGTCGCTGCGCTCCTCGCGATGACGGGTGTGTGTCATCCGCCTACGCTCCGAAGACGGAGCTTCGGCGGACAGGTCCGCCGTAGTTCTTTTTCCGTCATTCCCGCGAACGCGGGAATCCAGGGAAGACGAGACGGGATGCCCGCGTTCGCGGGCATGACGAAGAGAAGAAGGCCGGTCACGTGGCACCCCCCACCCGGGACTTCGTCCCGGCCTCCCCCGCAAGGGGGGAGGCATTTAAAATCGCGGCGCGGACGCGGTCGGGGGTGGCGGGGACGCGGCGGAGGCGCACACCGGTGGCGTGGCGGATGGCGGCGAGGATGGCCGGCGCGGTCGGAATCAAGGCCGGCTCGCCGATGCCCTTGGCGCCGTAGGGGCCAAGCGGCTCGCGGTCCTCGATGAGCAGGCACTCGATCTCCGGCACGTCGCCGAAGGTCGGGATCAGGTAGTCGTGCAGGTTCTCGGTGCGGCCGGGCAGGTACTCTTCCATCAGCGCCAGGCCGAGGCCTTGCGCGACGCCGCCGTGGATCTGGCCCTCGACCTGGGTCGGGTTGATGGCGCGGCCGACATCGTGCGCCGCGACGACCTTCAGCACCTTGACCGTGCCGGTTTCGGTATCGACTTCGACCTGGGCGATCTGCGCCGCGAAGCCGTACGTCGCGTACGGCACGCCCTGCCCGTCGTCGTCGAGCGGCGTGGTCGGCGGATCGAACGTGCCGGTCCCGGTGAGCACGTCGCCGCGATCGTTCGCTGCCAACGTCGCGAGCTCGATGACGCGAGTGGCGGCGCCGTCGCGCAAGGTGATCTTGCCGGGACCGAGTGCGAGCGTGGCGCCCTCGCCGACATTGCCGAGGCGGAGGATCTGCTTTCGCAGGTCCTCGCCGGCGAGACGCACGGCGTTGCCGGAGACGAAGGTCTGACGCGAGGCCGAGGTCTTGCCGGCATCCTCGGTGAGGTCGGTGTCGCCGGTGACGAGGCGGACGCTCGATACGGGCACACCCAGCGCATCGGCGCAGATCTGCACCATGATGGTGTTGGAGCCCTGGCCGATGTCGACGGCGCCGCTGTAGAGCGTGAGCGCGCCGTCGGCCGCGATGCCGACCTTCATGGTCGACGGGTTGGACAGCGACGTGTTGCCGATGCCGTACCACATGCAGCCGACGCCGACGCCGCGACGCGTGACACCGCCGGTGCGGCTGAAGGCTTCGGAGTCGGCGCGCAGCCGTTTCCAGTGCGGGCGCAGCGCGTCGAGGCAGAGCGGCAGGCCGGCGCTGGCCTCGAGCGTCTGCCCGGTGGCGGTGACCGAGCCGTGGCGCAGCGCGTTGATGGCGCGGAATTCCAGCTCGTCGATGCCGAGCGAGAGTGCCAGCTCGTCCATCAGCGCTTCGTGCGCGATCGCCGCCTGCGGCACGCCGAAGCCGCGGAAGGCGCCGGCCGGCGTGTCGCTGGTGTAGATGGCGCGCGTCGTGCACTTCACCTCAGGCACTTCGTAGGGGCCCATCGCATGCACCGGGACACGGTTGGCGACGGTCGGGCCCCACGACGCGTAGGCGCCGGTGTTGAAGTCGCCGTGGAACTCGACCGCGAGCAGCTTGCCCTTCGCATCGCAGGCAAACCTGGCGTCGATGCGGGCCGGATGGCGCTTCGGCGTCGACGCCATGCTTTCCGGCCTTGTGTAGGTGCAGCGGACGGGGCGCTTCAGGATCCAGGCGGCGGTGGCGATCAAGGGCTGCAAGGACAGGTCGAGCTTGCCGCCGAAGCCGCCGCCGACCGCGGTCGGGATGATCCGCACCTGGTCCGGCCTGAGCCCCATGATCAGCGCCATCTCGTCGCGGTCCATGTACGGCGTCTGGGTGCAGGCGGTGATCTCGATGCGGTCGCCGACCCGGCGCGCGAAGCCGGCTTCCGGCTCGATATAGGCGTGCTCGACGAACGCGGTCTCGAAGCGGCCCTCGGCGACGGCTGCCGCCTTGGCCATGGCGACTGGCGGATCGCCGCGCACGACGCGGCCCTTCACCAGCACGTTATCGGGCTTCGCGTCGTGGAGCGCCGGGGCGCCGGGACGCATCGCGTCGTCGAAGCTGAGCGGCGGCAAAGGCTGCCACTCGATCGGCAGTTCTTCGTCGCGGATCGCGACGATCGTCGGCTCGTCGCCGACCAGCGCCGCGACCGCCTCGCCGCGATGGCGCACCAGGCCTTCGGCGAGGGCGGGCTGGTCCTTGCCGGTGGGATAGATGCCATAGAGGTTCTGGCCCGGGATGTCCTTCCAGGTGAGGATCTTCACCAGGCCGGGATATTTCTGGTGCAACGCTGCGAAGTCGCCGAAGGAAAAGCGGGCACGATGATGCGGCGAGCGCACGGCGCGCAGCACCAGCGCGTCGGCCGGCCAGGCGTCGGCGCCGAACTTCTCGCTGCCGGTGAGCTTGGCGAGGCCGTCGGTCTTCGGCAGGCGGGCGCCGACGGCGTGGCCGGCCGGCGGCGCGGTGGTCTCGGCGGATGCGCCGACGGCGAGCACGGCCTCGACGATCTTCCGATAACCGGTGCAGCGGCAGAGCACGCCGCCCAGCGCGTCGAGGACCTGGGCTTCGGTGGGCTTGCGGTTGCGCGCCAGCAGATCGTCGGCGGCCATCAGCATGCCCGGCGTGCAGATGCCGCACTGGGCCGCACCGTGGGCATGGAAGGCGCGCTGCAGTTGGGTGAGGCGGCCGTCGCGGCCGAGGCCTTCGACGGTGACGACGGCGCGGCCGGCGACCTGCGCGGTGGCGACCAGACAGGCGCAGACCTGGCGGCCGTCGAGGCGCACGGTGCAGGCGCCGCAATCGCCGGCGTTGCAGCCGATCTTGGTGCCGGTGAGGCGCAGGTCCTCGCGCAACGTGTCGGCGAGCCGCCGCGCCGGGTCGACCGCGACGGCGACGGCGGCGCCGTTCAAGGTGAAGGAGATGGGGGACGTCATCGCCACCAAGCCCCATCGTCATCCCGGCCGAGCCCCGCAGGGGCGAGAGCCGGGATCCATCGTGCCAGCGGCGAGATGGATCCCGGATCGCGCTGCTTCGCAGCTTGTCCGGGATGACGAGTGAAAAACGTCATTCGAAGAGTCCCTCGTCCTGAGGAACCCCGCGCATTCGCATGCTTCGAGACGCTCCCATCCTGAGCCGCGCCCTCACCCTTCGAGACACTTCGTTCCTCAGGATGAGGGCGCGGAGTCGAAGGACGCTCCTCAGCATGAGGGCGCGGGGTGTCTCGAAGGACGAGGCCGCTTGTCCGGGATGACGAGAAAGGAACGTCATTCGCCGCTCCCCCACCTCACCCCGGCCCTCTCCGCCCCCTGGGGCGGAGAGGGAGAGTTGATTAGGGCCACTTCTGCGCATCATCCGCTGCTCCCCCACCTCACCCCGCCCTCTCCGCCCCTGGGGGCGGAGAGGGAGAGTAGTGTCCTTCGGACCACGGTCAGGGCAGCGTCGCGGCGGTAGGTGGCGGTGCCGCGGACGTCGTCGATCGGGGTCAGCGCGTCGAGGTGGCGCGGGGACACGAGCTCGGCGAGGCTGGGATCGAGGGCGCGGCCGACGAGGTCGCGCTCGAGTGCCGGGAGGCGCTGCGCCACCGCCGAGCAGGCGCCGACGGCGATTCGGGCCGCGGCGATCCTGCCGTCGGCGATCTCGACCACGGCGCCGACCATGGCGATGGAGATCACCAGGTATTTGCGCGCCCCCAGCTTCAGGAAGGTGGAGCGCGCGGGCTGACGCGGCTTGGGGATCCGCAAGGCCAGCACCAGCTCGTCGGGGCGGCGGATTGTGCGGCGGTTGCCGGTGACGAAGTCGCCCACCTTCACCACGCGCGAATCGCGGGCAGAGGCCAGCTCCACCTCGGCGTCGAGGGCCAGGAGGTTCGGCACGCCGTCGGCGGCGGGCGAGGCGTTGCAGAGATTGCCGCAGATTGTGCCGGCGTTCTGGATCTGCACCCCGCCGATTTCGCGCGCGGCGAGCTTCAGCCCGTCGAACAGCGGCGGCAGGTCGGCCTCGATGAGGTCGGTCCAGGTCATCAGCGCGGGGATGCGCCAGTGGGCGGACGGCTCGGCGATGCGCCGGAGCCCGGACAGGGCGGTGATGTCGAGGATGTCGTCGTCCTGCGGGCGGCCGACCCGCGCGGGATAGAAATCGGTGCCGCCGGCCAGGACCACGCGCGGCCCGGCGGCCAGCGCCGCCAGGGCATCGGTCAGTTGCGTCGGCCGCAAGTAGCTAGCCACCGGGCCCCCGATCAGGAGATCGTTCGTACACGTATAATTGACCGCGCCGCCGCTTCCGTCAAGAGCGGAAGGTGGATTAACCACGGAGACGCGGAGAACACGGAGGACTGAAAGAGACTTGTCCGAACTCCGTGCCCTCCGTGTCTCCGTGGTGAACTCTGCCGTGGATGCCCCGGACAAGCCCGGACAAGCCGGGGCATGACGGGGAAGAAAGGGCGGCGGACTTTTCTCCTGCCGTGGATGCCCGGAACGAGTGTCAACGAGTGCGGGCTTGACGGAGAAGGGAAAGGCCCGACGCGGGCACGTCCTTCGAGACGGCTGTCGGCGAGGAACGCCGACAGCCTCCTCAGGACGAGGGGTTTTTTCTTCGGCCGAATTAAAAGAGTCCTCATCCTGAGGAGCGGGCCTGAGCGAAGCGAAGGCGAGCGTTTCGTCCTTCGAGACGCTTCGCTCCTCATCCTTCGAGACGGTCGTCGGAACGACCTCCTCAGGACGAGGTCACTTTTTTTAGGAGGAGGCTGTCGGCGAAGAACGCCGACAGCCTCCTCAGGATGCGGGGCAACTACGTAAAATTCCCTAGGGATTGTGCAGACACAGGTAGGCGGCGGTAACTGGTCGTTAAGCGTGAGCGCGTACGGTCCCGCGACATGCCCGACGCCGGACACTCCGACTCCGCCCCTGGGATTCGCCAGGAGCGCGACCGCTTCGTTGCCTTCGCCTTTGCCGCCGCCGACCTCTTGCTCGAGGTCGACGCGGAGGGGCGCATCGGCTACGCCGCCGGGGCGCTGAAGAGCCTCACCCATCACGACGCGGCGTCCCTGACCGGCCGCGCGTTCACCGAGCTGCTCTGCGATTCCGACCGGGCGCTGGCCAAGGTGCTGCTGGCCTCGCTGAAGGACGGCGGCCGGCTGTCGCCGATGCTGGTGAAGCTGGCCCCGCCGACGTCGCTGAACGTGGTGCTGGGCGGCTGCCGTCCGCCCGAGTACCAGAGCCACCAGATCACGATGACCGTGCTGCCGGCGCGCCTCGCGGTCGAAGAGCGGCCGGGGCCGCGCGATCCGGCGACCGGCCTCTTGGCCAAGGACGAGTTCGCCCGGGTGGCCGAGGAGAAGCTGCGCCAGCCTGGCCCGTTCCGGCTGTCGCTGGTCGAGGTCGGCGGCCTGGAGCGGCTGCGCGAAGACGTCGACCAGGAGCTGGCCGCGGGCTTCGTCGCCGCGGTCGGACGGCATCTGCGCCAGCAATCGGCGGACGGCGATACGGCGGGGCGGCTCGGCGAGGGGAAGTTCGGCGTCATCCACGACGGCGGCTTCGATGCCAGTACCTTCGAGCGCCAGATCGCCGACCTCGCGGCCGCCGCCGACATCGACGGCGTCACGGTCGACGCCAACGACGTCGAGCTGTCCCAGGGCACGCTCAGCGAGACCGACGCGGCGCGCACCCTGCTCTACGCGTTCAACAAGTTCTCCACCGCCAAGCGCGGCGAGTTCACGCTGGCCTCGCTCGGCGACGGGTTCAAGCAGCTGGTGGCCGAGACGGCGGCGCGGGTGCGCGGCCTGCGCGGCACGCTCGACGCCAAGGAATTCTCGATCGTCTTCCAGCCGATCGTGGCGCTCCACACCCGCAAGCTGCACCATTTCGAGGTGCTGTCGCGCTTCACCGGCGGCGGCCCGGCCGAGATGGTGCATTTCGCCGAGCAGCTCGGCGTGGTCGCCGAGTTCGACCTCGCGGTGTGCGAGCGGGCGATCAAGGTGCTGACCGAAGCCCGGTGGGACGCGAAGGGGGCGGAGGCCCGCCCGATCCTGGCGGTGAATTTCTCGGGCCGGTCGCTGGAAAGCGAGATCTTCGCCGGCGAGCTCGACGCGCTGCTGAAGGCGCATACGGACCTGGCGCCGCGGCTGATGTTCGAGATCACCGAATCGATGCTGATCACGCGCATGACCGAGGTGCAGGCCCTGGTGAACAGCCTGCGCCAGCGCGGCTTTCGCATCTGCCTCGACGATTTCGGCGCCGGCTCGGCGTCGTTCCACTACCTGAATTCGTTCGCGGTCGACTTCGTGAAGATCGACGGCAAATACGTGCGCAACGCGCTCGACTCCAGCCGCGACCGCGCCTTCCTGAAGGCGATGGCGTCGCTGTGCCAGGACCTGGGCACGGCGACCATCGCCGAGATGATCGAGACCGAGGCGCAGGCAAGGCTCATCACCGAGCTCGGCGTCGGCTTCGGCCAGGGCTACCTGTTCGGCAAGCCGGCGCCGGAGCTGGCCGTGGTCCCGCGGACCCCGCTGTCGAAGACGTTGCCGGCCCGCGCGGCCGCCGCCCTCGCCGCGGCGCGCGGCCGGCAGCCGGGGAGTTTGTTGAACTGGAAGTGACCGGCTGATCATCAGCCGGTCATCCCCTGAAAGCGGGGATCCATCGCGCCGCCGCTTCATTGCTCGAAGACTGAAGATGGGTGCCCGGGTCTCGGCGGCCGCTTGCGCGGCCGTTCGCCCGGGCATGACGGAGAAGACACCCGAAGCGGGTTGCCTGTTGTCGTGAGCTCCCGTGCCCATAAGGGCGCGCGGCTGCAGTCGCAGCCGTGATCTGAGGTCCGACGAGGCGTCGGACTGTCGTTTGGGGGCGCCCCCTGAAAACGGTGCAATACTGCAATTGTTTTCGCAAGGCCCTGATGCGGCTGGCGAAAAGTGATGTCCGAGAATTGCACCCGGCGAAAGCGCGCATGCAATTGTTTGCTCCTCTTCTGCTGGCCTGACAGCAACGTGAACCGTGGATCCTCGGGTCTCGGCAGCGGCTTGCGCCGCTGTTCGCCCGAGGATGACCCTCGGATCAAGTCCGAGGGCAGGCTCCGAAGAGCAGCCGGAGCGGCTGGGGGCGTCCCCCTCAAACCGGTGCAATACTGCAATTGTTTTCGCAAAGCCCTGATGCGGTTGGCGAAAAGTGATGTCCGAGAATTGCACCCGGCGAAAACGCGCATGCAATTGTTGCTCCTCTTCTGCTGGTCTGACGCCTGAACAACGACCAATCCTCGGTTCGGATGCATCCATTCCTCGAGTTAGTCGTTGTCTGGGCAACTGGGACGAGGGCTGTTCATGGATGATGATGACGATCAACACCCGTTTCGCGACGCGCTGATTCGCCGGCTGACCGGCTCCGAGGAGGACGCGGCGGAGCGCGAGGCGCGCCGGATCGCCTATCTGGACGCGGCGCGGCCGATCGCGGAGAGCGCCAACGTCTATGCCGCGGTGGTCGAGGCGATGCGGCGGCGCGGCTTTGCCGGCGACGCGCGGCAGGCGGAGCTGCTCTACACCGTCTTCACCTCGCGCCTGCTGGCGCAGCCGATGAATGCCCTGATCAAGGTGCGGTCAGCGGCCGCCAATCCGCCGCTGCTCGACCGCACGCTCGAGATGTTCACCGCCGACCAGGTCGAGGTGAGAAGCGGCTTTTCGGCGAAGGCGATCGCTTATGGCGGGCCAAACCTGCGCCACAAGGTCCTGCTCGTGAAGGAGGCGGGCGGGCTCAGCGGCCGCGACGGCGACATGCTGATGCGGAGCCTGATGGCGGAGCGGCAGATCCGGTGGGAGGTGGCGCGGTGCGAGGGGACGCGCTGCTACACCGACGAGGTGACGCGCGAGGGGCCGATGGCGCTGGTGCTGATGACGACGAAGGACAGCTTCGGCCATGAGGACGAGACGGCGCATCTGCTGCCGATCGTGACCCGGGACACGCGCGCGGACACCGACGCCGCGATGGCCGAGATCGGCCGGCGCTTTGCCGGGGGGCCGCCGGCGGATGCGGCCGAGCTCGCCCCCTGGCAGGCCTTCCAGGAGGTGCTGGAGAGCTGCTCGCGCGAGGCGATCATCCCGTTCGCGGCGGCCCTCGGCCGGCTGTTCCCCGCGCGCACCGCGCGCGCCCGGTCCTGGTTCGAGCAGCTGCTGACGGCGGTGGCGACCTCGGCTCTCCTCCACCAGTTCACGCGGGAGCACGAAGCCTCCGATGAGGGGGACGGGGCGGACGAGTTCGGCCGGGTGATCGCGACCCTGGACGATTACGCGCACGCGCGGCGCATGCTGGAGCAGCCGCTCGCCGACGCGGCCGCCGCCGCGGCGCCCCCGGGTGTGCGCGAGCTGGTGGACCACCTGCGCGACCAGGCGCCGCCGGGAGGCCCCGATGACACGGGCAAGGACGGCGAACCGCACGGGCTCGACCTCACCGAGCTCGCAGCCCTGATGAACGTCGACAAAGCGACCGCGCAACGCCGCGCCGCCAAGGCGAAGGAGCTCGGCCTCGCCGTCGATCTCGGCGGCGGGCGGGGACGGCCGTGCCGGCTCCTTCCTGTGGAGTACATGCGCGACGATCTCAACCTGCTGCCCGCCGTCGGGAATATCGAGGCGGAAATGCGCAGCGAACCCAGTGCGCAGGCCCGGGCGGAGAAACGGGCGTAGCAAGCGGCGCACCGGAGATGGGGGCAGCGCCGAGCCGCGCCACACTGAGAACAAGCGCACCGGCTTAGCGTTGAGGGAACTTTTAACTATACTGCTGCGGCTTAGGGGGAATCGAAAACCAATTAGGCATCAACCGGAGGATGCATCTGCTCCTGACAACGGAGCATATCGCCGCCTCCAGACGATCAATCGACCCAACGCAAGCGGTCATGGTGTTAAGAATGAAAAGCAAACCGGAAAAGCCAGCTCATTCCCTGCCGGCCATGAAGGTCCACCAATGGATCCCCAAATGGGACGAAGTTATCTTCGATCCTAAAATTTTCCAGGCCCAACCTGGAAAGAAACACTTCTATCTGTTCTCGATCAGAGCGAGCCATCTTAAGGCGCTCACCGGTGTTTATCGCCGCTCAGCGGCGAGTGGACCGCGGGCCCTAGACCCCAACGTGCAACGCGGTCACGAAGAACCACGTTCCGACATGATACGTGAGTTCGTCCAATTCGGCTTTCCATGGTGCGAAATGTCAGAAGCAAAGCGCAGTGCGTCAGGCGCCGATGATCTACGCAAACCAGGATGGTTACCCACCGCAATAATCGTCAACATTCTCCCGCCGAAGTCGAAACGTAACGGGATTGAAATCCCTGAGGACGATTTGGTCAGCGTGGAAGACAATGGTGCAAGCGCGGTTCTTAAGCTGCCAAAAGGATTTTCTGGGTTCGGCTGGCAGCCGGAAAAAGTTTTCCCTTTGGAAGTAATTGATGGCCAACATCGACTATGGGCCTTTGACGGCATCAACTTACACGATGAATTCGAACTACCGGTCGTAGCCTTCTACGGCTTGGATCGTGGATGGCAGGCATATCTCTTCTGGTCGATCAATATAACGCCAAAAAAAATCAACCGTTCGCTCGCGTTTGACTTGTATCCCCTTCTTCGTCAGCAGACGTGGTTAGACAAGTTTGCGGGGCACTCCATTTATCGGGAAACCAGATGCCAAGAGCTCGTGGAGGCTCTGTGGTCACACCCAGAGAGTCCGTGGCACGGCCGCATAAACATGCTTGGCGAAGCAAAGAAGGTCCGAGAATACAAAGGTCCAATGGTCACGCAAGCTGCGTGGGTGCGATCACTGTTCCATACGCTTGTGAAGCATTGGGAGGGCCAAGACAGAAAGCTCGGCGGACTATTTGGAGCCCCGCGATCTTTCGACGAACCGGTGTTGCCGTGGAATCGTCCAATGCAGGCAGCCGTCCTGATCCATGCAGGCGATTCGGTCAGAAGGAATGTCGCAGAAACGACGGCTCCTTGGGCGAAGTACCTCAGAAAGTTCGAGCATCCCGATCTCTTTGATGATGATGACCCGGCATTCTACGGTGAGTATTCGTTGCTCAGCACGGATCAGGGCGTAAGAGGTTTGCTTTTCATTCTGAACGATTTGCTCGTTATTAATAGCCGAGAGCTGGAGCTATCTGAGTGGCGCTGGGATGACGTTGTGAAGGCGGTTCCCAGCAAATCAGACAAGAAGAAAGTGGGGACGTCGCCCACAGCGACGGAAGAGGAAACAGTCTCGCTGGCATTGAAGTCGTTCTCAAAGACTCAAGCTGCTGCGTTCATAGATCACATTGCGCATGATCTAGCCGAATACGATTGGCGTACATCGGCGACGCCCGATTTACCCGATGACGTACGGCTTAGACAGGCGGTGTTTCGCGGCAGCAGCGGCTATAAAGAAATGCGGCTTGGACTGCTTCAGCACCTTGCGCGGCGCAAGGGACCGGTTTCGAGAGTGGCCCGTGATACACTTGAAGCATTGGCGGATTAATGGCGAACGTCCGTATTACAAGCGCCGCCAAAGCCCTTCTTCGCGCTGCTGCCCGAAGCGAAATCGAAGCGTACTTTGCTGGCTTGACGCCCGCGGCGCGGCAGCAGAGGTGGATCCGCGCGGGAAATCGTTATCGCATATCGTGCATCAAAACGTACGAGGATGACCTCCGGAACAATACGGTCAACGACTCTGATCTCATCGCCTATGTGGCGGGTTCCGGACCAACTCATGTAATCGATGCCTGGAGCAGCTTGTCTCGCGCTGTTGAAGCAGCATTACGTGGGGACAACTATAGCGCCGTCCATTTTGCGTACTATGCGGAACTTCGTGCCGCTGTAGCACTTCTTGCCTGCGAGGGCATTGGAATCTTCAGCCGGCACCACCCGATTGTTCAAAAGACCGGCAGGACTTCGCCAGGGATCAAAGTTCAAAAGCGAAACCGAACTACTGGCCAATTCGGCGGTTCAGAACCCGCGGCCACTCACCTAGCGGTGTGGCTTGCGCTGAAACATTGGGCGTCGTTGAAGTCTGCGTCGGAGCTTCTCGATGAGTTAATTTTTCCGGCAGGTGTGTCCGTCAGCGATTGGGCGACAGCATGCGGCAGAAAGGTTCCGAGCCGAGCGATAGCGCAGACGTGGTTGACGACCTGGGGACTGGACCTCAGCGTTCTCGACGACGATCACAATAGTCGGAACCTCGCCAGCTATCGACCGTTCGAATTTCGTCGTTCTCCTCCCCTCGATGCCGTTGAGGTCGTGGAATTCGTAGAGGAGTTATGGCGCGCTTTTGAACCCAGCATTGGCTCTAGGTTCCAGACACTCGAACGTTTGTTGCTACGGCGGACCCTTCGGAAGCTCGGAGCTGCGAACCCAACGCAGGCTCAGATTGAAACTTTAGGCATCGACAGCGCACTGGCCGCGCAGTGGGAAGCGTTCTTGGCTAATCACGACGACCCGAAGCTGTTCGATCTCGCCGAACAGCCTGGTTCCGTTGATGATCCCAGATGTCATCTGCAAATTATTTCCCGCGCCGCACTCCTCTTGTACGTCGCTACCGGCGCCGCTCGTCGCCTCCTCACAGAGGCAACGTACGACCGAAATACAATTCAGTTCTGGTGGAGGCAGCACGGCCAAAGACGTGGACTTTGGGATGATGCGCAAAGTCCGGCCGATCCGCTTGAGCTCTGGGCGGATATAGAGCCTAGCCTGGATGCGGCCCATGCTTGGCGGAACAGCCCCGGCGCCGCGACCGCTTCAATACGCACTTGGCGACGAACTCATGCTGCTGTTCTTGACGATTTCGGTGGTATTGAGCTTGCCGGCATTTGGGGCCTGATCCCATGAAGTACATGGGCTCCAAAGCAGCGATGCTCCAAAACGGACTAGGAGAGACTCTTGCTACGGAGATAAACGGCCACAAGAGGTTCGTCGACGTGTTTGCTGGCTCCGGTGCGGTAGCAGTTCATGTGGCGCGGCGGTTCAAGGTCAAAGTCCTTGCTTTTGATCTTCAGCACTATAGCGTTTGCTTGACCCAATCGGTCCTCGGTCGAAGGGGCGAACTCGATTGCAGCTTTTTGTCGACATGGGCGTCCAGAGCCGCGAAAGAAGTTGCCAAATACAGCGTTCCACCGTCGCGCAATCTCACACGACAAGTCGTCTCCGAATGGCGCGCATGGTGTGAGGATCGCGGTGATCTACCGATCACTCGCGCATATGGCGGTCATTACTTTAGCCCCCAACAATCGGTCTGGCTCGATGCATTTCGACGCTGCCTGCCTAGCGCAGAACCGGAGCATACGGTAGCGCTCGCTTCCTTAATCCAAGCGGCCAGCAGATGCGCAGCAGCACCGGGACATACTGCACAGCCCTTTCAGCCAACGCGAACCGCCAAGCCCCATCTGGGGGAAGCTTGGGCGAAAAACATTGAGATCTGTGTCAAAAATATTTTGCCGAGCATCGCTGATAAATTTGCTTTGCGCGAGGGTCATGCTGAGGTCAAGGACGCAAATGTTGCCGTTGAGGACTTGACGGACACCGACCTAGTTTTTATCGACCCCCCTTATTCGGGCGTTCACTACAGCCGTTTTTACCATGTGCTCGAAACAATCGCGCTCGGTCAGGCGGGCGAAGTATCCGGGGTGGGACGTTATCCGCATCGCGACCGCCGCCCCTGGTCTCAGTACAGCGTGAAGTCAGAAGCGCCTACGGCTTTAGATGATCTACTGGAGTCCGTAGCAGCTATGGGCGCCACGGCAATTTTGACTTTTCCTGATCACGACTGTTCGAATGGACTTTCTGGTGAACTCGTCCGCGAGATTGGCAGCCTGTATTTCGATGTTCGCCATCTAACGGTCGACAGCAAGTTCAGTACGCTGGGCGGAAGAAGTGCTGAGAACGGCAGGGCAGCACGCCACCAAGCTGATGAACTCATTCTTTGCCTAAAGCCCAAACGTGGGCGGCGAAGTCCCAGTAGAGCGCGGTCCAGTCGTGATCTGGCGAAACAGGGCGGCTCAAAGGCCGAATGAACCTGAGGTTCCTCACAATCGTGGTTCCGATGCCCACCCGCTTGTCGCATAGTCCCACAGTTCTGTTTCGCTGCGGAAATCTAACCCATCTCGAACAAAAAAGAGGGTGCGTTTCTCTGGATGATTCTCCCGCAGCTCAGAGAAGAAGTTTTTCAGCGCTTCATTTTTTACGTTGGGAGACCCTTTACCCGTCACAGCGCACACGAGCACGCTCGGGTAACGTTGATGTGGCACTTCCATCGTCGCGAACATAAACCCCGATCTCGCGCGGCCGTGTCCGCGAATTGTCCGACAGCCGCTCAAAATGTCCTTCTCGAATCTCAACTGCCCATCCAAGGGAACGTTGAGGAGGTCGTAAACTATTGCCGTCCAACCTTGAGGACGGCGTTTTTCAACATGTTCAATAAGACGGTCCCAAAACGCGGATGTTCGCTTCGGAAGTGCGACGGTCGGGTCATAGCAAAACTCACCTTTCTGATAAAACCTCAGAAGGTCGGAAAGGCCGTAGATGGCGCAGACGCGTTTTTCACGTTCGCGTCCCTTTAGTCCCACAAAACCGTTCTTCAGATACATCGCGATCAGATCCAGTTCGTCCGCGATAAACTCAACCTCATCTTCGAGTTCCTCGCGCCGGAGAAGATAGTGGATACGCGCGCTCTCCATGTTTAGGAGGTTG